>NZ_LOTA01000031.1:0-334475 GCF_001521935.1 Burkholderia sp. RF7-non_BP4
ACAGCCGATAAGCGTGAGCGCTCAATTTTGCGAGAAGCTCTGGAAAGGAGGTGATCCAGCCGCACCTTCCGATACGGCTACCTTGTTACGACTTCACCCCAGTCATGAATCCTACCGTGGTGACCGTCCTCCTTGCGGTTAGACTAGCCACTTCTGGTAAAACCCACTCCCATGGTGTGACGGGCGGTGTGTACAAGACCCGGGAACGTATTCACCGCGGCATGCTGATCCGCGATTACTAGCGATTCCAGCTTCATGCACTCGAGTTGCAGAGTGCAATCCGGACTACGATCGGTTTTCTGGGATTAGCTCCCCCTCGCGGGTTGGCAACCCTCTGTTCCGACCATTGTATGACGTGTGAAGCCCTACCCATAAGGGCCATGAGGACTTGACGTCATCCCCACCTTCCTCCGGTTTGTCACCGGCAGTCTCCTTAGAGTGCTCTTGCGTAGCAACTAAGGACAAGGGTTGCGCTCGTTGCGGGACTTAACCCAACATCTCACGACACGAGCTGACGACAGCCATGCAGCACCTGTGCGCCGGTTCTCTTTCGAGCACTCCCGCCTCTCAGCAGGATTCCGACCATGTCAAGGGTAGGTAAGGTTTTTCGCGTTGCATCGAATTAATCCACATCATCCACCGCTTGTGCGGGTCCCCGTCAATTCCTTTGAGTTTTAATCTTGCGACCGTACTCCCCAGGCGGTCAACTTCACGCGTTAGCTACGTTACTAAGGAAATGAATCCCCAACAACTAGTTGACATCGTTTAGGGCGTGGACTACCAGGGTATCTAATCCTGTTTGCTCCCCACGCTTTCGTGCATGAGCGTCAGTATTGGCCCAGGGGGCTGCCTTCGCCATCGGTATTCCTCCACATCTCTACGCATTTCACTGCTACACGTGGAATTCTACCCCCCTCTGCCATACTCTAGCCTGCCAGTCACCAATGCAGTTCCCAGGTTGAGCCCGGGGATTTCACATCGGTCTTAGCAAACCGCCTGCGCACGCTTTACGCCCAGTAATTCCGATTAACGCTTGCACCCTACGTATTACCGCGGCTGCTGGCACGTAGTTAGCCGGTGCTTATTCTTCCGGTACCGTCATCCCCCGGCCATATTAGGACCAAGGATTTCTTTCCGGACAAAAGTGCTTTACAACCCGAAGGCCTTCTTCACACACGCGGCATTGCTGGATCAGGCTTTCGCCCATTGTCCAAAATTCCCCACTGCTGCCTCCCGTAGGAGTCTGGGCCGTGTCTCAGTCCCAGTGTGGCTGGTCGTCCTCTCAGACCAGCTACTGATCGTCGCCTTGGTAGGCCTTTACCCCACCAACTAGCTAATCAGCCATCGGCCAACCCTATAGCGCGAGGCCCGAAGGTCCCCCGCTTTCATCCGTAGATCGTATGCGGTATTAATCCGGCTTTCGCCGGGCTATCCCCCACTACAGGACATGTTCCGATGTATTACTCACCCGTTCGCCACTCGCCACCAGGTGCAAGCACCCGTGCTGCCGTTCGACTTGCATGTGTAAGGCATGCCGCCAGCGTTCAATCTGAGCCAGGATCAAACTCTTCAGTTTAAACCTGTTACTGTTTTCGGTTCGGTTAAGAACCGGTCGCTCACTCAAAGCTGACAGGAATATGAATCACTTCATAAACCTGACTTACTTTAGTGTGAGACTCTTGATACTTTCGCTTTCTGATCCGAGGATCAGCTCGCGGCCATCAAGCGCCCACACTTATCGGCTGTTAATTTTTAAAGAGCGTTTCTGCGAGAAACCTGGAGTTTCTCAGCAGCGCTGCGTTTTCAGCAGCAGAGAAGCGAGATTATGAACCGTCTTTTTCAGCCCGTCAACAACTTTCTGAACTGCTTCGTTGCGACGACCGGGGTTCAACTTCGTGTGCGCCGGGGTTCTACCACCACCCGCGTCCGCACCGCTTCCCTTCTTCCTCCGCGCCGCGTTTCCGTTAGCGCGAAAGAGGCGTGATTCTAAGCAGCTCCCGGCGATCGCGCAAGGGGCTTCTCGAAAAAATATAAGGCCCCGCACGCTACCGCGTGCGGGGCCTTATATAGAGGCAGCCGAAGCGTCAGGCCACACGCGCCTGACGCGCCACTATCTCCATATAGTGATCGAGACCAGGCGTCACCTTGCCCTCTTCCTTCGCGGTATCGTCCCAGCGGCGCAGGCGCAGAGCGTCCTCCGCGAACGGGCGCCGCAGGAACGCCGCCGTTTCCTCTTCACTGAAGATGCCTCCCTGCAGCGCGAGGCTGCGCACCGAATCCGGCGACAGGCTCCCGAAGTAGCCGGCGTCCGTGCGGCACAGGCAACGCTTGGCGTCGACGTGCAACCGGATCGGCTCCAGCACCGCCTCGTTGAACAGCGGCCGCAGAAACGGCAGCACGTAATACTGATGCAGGTCGTCGATCCCCCGCGCGCTCGGCGTCTCGCCCTGCCGATTCAGCAGATGCCCCAGGTCGTGCAGGAACGCGGCCGCAACCAATGCGTCGTCGGCGCCCGCCTCCTCCGCCAGCAACCCGCTCTGCAACGCATGCTCCAGCTGCGTGACCGGTTCGCCGCTATACGCGACGTGACCGTGCTCGCGATACAGCCCGTGAATCTCTTCCACCGTCAGTGCCATCCGCTCACTCCCAAGGCAGCGAAAACGTCTTCAGGTTCGTGAAGCTCTTCATCGCTTCCTGAACGCCTTCCTTATAGCCGAGCCCCGAATCCTTGATCCCGCCGAACGGCGACAGCTCGATCCGGTATCCGGGCACTTCCCAGACATTCACCGTCCCGACGTTCAGCTCGTTCACGAGCCGCACGACCGCGGCCGTACTGTCCGTACAGACACCCGACGACAGCCCGAACGCCGTGCCGTTGCTGATCCGGATCGCGTCGTCGATCGTGTCGAACGCGATGACGGGCGAGACGGGGCCGAAGGTCTCCTCGCGCACGATCGTCATCGACGGATCGACGTTGTCGAGCACGGTCGGCGAATAGAGCGCCCCGCGACGCACGTTGCCGATCAGCAGGCGCGCTCCCCGCGCGACCGCCTCGCCGACCCGCGCCTCGAACAGTCGCGCCGCCGCGTCGTCGATCACCGTGCCCATTTCATTCGCGGGATCGAACGGATCGCCATATTTCCATGCGCGTGTCTTCTCGACGAGCAACTCGGTGAACGCCGGCGCGATCGAGCGCTGTACCAGGATCCGCTTGACGGCCGTGCAGCGTTGCCCCGAATTCCGGTACGAGCCGAGCACGGCCAGCGATGCGGCACGTTCCAGATCGGCGTCGTCGAGCACGATCAGCGGATCGTTGCCGCCGAGTTCCAGCACGATGCGCCGATAGCCGGCCCGCGCGGCGATCGCCTTGCCGATCGACACACCGCCCGTAAAGGTGATCAGCGATGCGTGCGGATGCGTGACGAGTTCGTCCGAGATTTCGCGCGGGTCGCCGGTCAGTACCTGCAGCATCGGCTCGGGCAAGCCGGCCTCGTAGAGCAGGTCCGCCAGATAGAACGCCGACAACGGCACCTTCTCCGACGGCTTCACGATCACGCGGTTGTTGGTCGCGATCGCCGGCGCGATCTTGTGTGCGACCTGATTCATCGGATGATTGAACGGCGTGATCGCGACGATCACGCCGTCGAGCGGCTGCCGCTGCGAAAACACGCGGCGCGCCTTGCCGTGGGGCGTCAGGTCGCACGAAAAGCTCTGCGTGTCGTCGCGCAGCGCCTCCACCGCCGCGAACTTCAGCACGTCGGCAACGCGACCGATCTCGTAGCGAGAATCCCGTTTCGACAATCCCGATTCGAGCGTGATCAGGTCGGATGCCTCCTCGGTACGCTCGCGCAGCAACGCCGCCGCGCGTTCGAGAATCTGCGAACGCTCGTAGCGCGTGAGCGCCGGCCGGTACGCCATCGCGTAGTCGAACGCGGCGCGCACGTCATCGACGCTCGCCAGCGGCACCGTGCCGACACGCGTGCCGGTATACGGATCGGTGACGTCGAGAACACGGTCGCGCGTCGCACGCGTGCCGCACCAGCGCAGCGCCTCGGCGCGAAAGGCGGGGTGATCCTGTCGGGGATGAGCCATCATGACGCGACCCGGTTCAGCACGAAATCGAAGACGTCGAAATTGCGCGGACGACGTACAGGATCGTCCCGCTCGATCCGACGGTTGAACAGCAACGGCACTTCCTGCTCGGACACGCCGCCGTGCGAACGCAGCGGCACGGTCAGGCCGGACAGGTCGTGTTCGCGCTCGCGCGTGCCGAGCGTCATGTCGCGCCGTGCGATCACGACGAGGTCGCCGATCCGGTCGGCCGGCAGCTCGAAGCGCGCGGAGGCTTCCGCGTTGTCGAGCACGAGCTCGACGCCGTCGATCCCGCCAACGCGCCACATCGCTTCGGTCCGGTCGACGCCGGGTGCCAGGTAGACGGTCGCGAACGAGCCAAGCGCGCCGTGGTGCACGACGTACGGATCGGTGATCGGCAGGATCACGCGAGCGGCCCGCGCGCCGAACCAGCCGTCGAACGCGTCCTGCAGATAGATCACGTTCGGGCGGCCCGTTGCCGGATCGTGCTTCGCGTTCATCCCGTGGTCGGCCGTGAGCCCGATCGCCCAGCCGAGCGCGTCGAGCTGCGCGAGATAGCCGTCCATCATTGCGTAGAACGCGTTCGCGCCGGCACTGCCGGGCTCGCACTTGTGCTGCACGTAATCGGTGGTCGACAGGTACATCAGGTCGACCTGGCGCGTTTGCGCAAGCCGCACGCCGGCCGCGAACACGAATTCGGAAAGCGCCGCGCTGTACACATCGGGCGACGGCAGGCCAACCCAGTCGAGCACGTCGACGATCCCGTTTTCCGCGAGATTCGCCTGCGCGGCCTTCTCGGCGGAAAAACAGATGCCCTTCATCTGCCAGCCGAGCAGCCGGCGCAGCTTGTCCTTCGCCGTGACGACGGCCACCCGCGCGCCGGCGTCGGACGCCGCCGCGAGCAGCGTGCCGGCGCGCAGGTAGGCCGGGTCGTTCATCATCACTTCGGCACCGCGTCCGCCGTCGGCGGCCGGATCCCAGAAGTAGTTGCCGCAGATCCCGTGGACCGCCGGCGGCACGCCGCAAACGATCGACAGATTGTTTGGGTTGGTGAAGGTCGGCACGACGCAGTCGGCGCGCCAGGCCGTGCCTTCCGCGATCATCCTGCCGATGAACGGCGCGACGCCCGCATCCACCGCGCGCTCGAGATAATCGTACTCGCAGCCGTCGACGCAGACGACGACGGTCGGTTCGACCGGCAGCCGGTAGCGCCGGCCGTTGACGTCGACGGAACGCCCCGCGAGATCCGCCGATACCTTGCCGGCGGCCGGTTGCTCGCCGGGCTGCCGCAATGCGAACGCGGCGTTCATGATGCCGCCCGCTTGCCGCGCGGCACCCGCGCGGCGATCAGCAGCAGCGCCGCGAGCGACGCGCCGAGCATCAGCAGCGACAGCGCCGATGCCGGAAGGTAATAGCCGCGCTCGACCTGACCGATCACGACGATCGGCACGGTCGCGAAACCCGGCGGGTAGACGGTCAGCGTCGCGCCGAGTTCGCCGAGCGACAGCGCGAAGCCGAGCGCGAGGCTCGCGCGCAGCGCCGGCACGAGTTGCGGCAGCAGTACGCGGCGCAGCACCATCGCGGGCGGCGCACCGAGGCTCGCCGCGGCTTCGCGCAGCACGGTCAGCTCCGGGCGCAGCGCGGCGGCCGCGCAGCGATAGCAGAACGGCAGAATCAGCGCGAGTTGCACGAGCACGACGATCGCGGCGGAACTCGACAGGTCGAGCGGCTTCTGGTGATACGCGATCAGCACCGCAAGCCCGAGCACGACGCTCGGCACGCCGTTCGGCACCATCACGAGCGCATCGACCAGCGCGCCGAAGCCGCGCCGGTCGCGCCGGTCGCGCCCTTCGAGCGCGAGTGCGAGCCACAGCCCGAGGATCGTGCCGATCGCCGACACGCCGAAGCCGATCTCGAGGCTCGTCAGCAGCGCGTCATATTCTGGCGAACCGAGCCGCTCGAACCAGCGCATGCTGTAGCCGGCCGGCAGGATCGTGCCCGACCACTGCGTCGACACGCTCGACAGTGCAACGACGATGACCGGCAGCACGAACAGCCAGAAGCAGGCGAACGCGGCCAGCGCAAGCGCCGCGCGCGACGCATGCTTGAGCAGCGTGTCGCCCCAGCCGATCCGATGGCGCGGCACGGCTTGCCCGATACGAAATTCAGCGGACATCGTTCCCTCCCGTCGCACGCCGGTTTACCCGGCGATAAACCGCATAAAGCGCCAGCGACAGCGCGAGCATCACGACCGCGCCGGCCGACGCGGTCGGCAGGTCGAGGTCGACGGTCGCGCTGCTGTAGATCGCGACCGGCAGCGTCACGAGCCGCGCGCTGCCGAGCACGAGCAGGATGCCGAACTCGTTCAGCGTCAGCAGGAAGCACAGCACGGTGCCGGCGGCGATGCCCGGCCACGCGATCGGCAGCACGACGCGGTGCGCGAGCATCCAGCCGGACGCGCCGAGGCTGCGTGCCGCCTCGATCAGGCGCAGGTCGAGCGTCGCGAACGACGCGAGCGTCGGCCGCACGACGAACGGCGTATAGAACACGGTCTGCGCGAGAATCACGCCGCCGATGCCGAACAGGAAATCGAGCGGCGGGGTCTCGAGATGGAACAGGTGCTGCAGCGCGATGCTGATCGAGCCTTGCGAGCCGTACAGGAAGATCAGCGTGAACGCGACGAGGAACGACGGGAACGCGACGTACAGTTCCAGGAAGCGCGTGACGAGCGATGCGCCCGGAAACGGCTTGAAGAACAGCAGCGCGGCCAGCAGCACGCCAAGCACCGACGCCGTGCCGGCGCTCGCGAACAGCACGCCGACGGTCGTCAGCAGCACGTTGCGCGTATCGGGGTTGCCGAAGAACGTCCGGTACGCGGCAAAGCTCAGCCCGTGATCGCCGGACACGCTCAGCAGCACGAGCCGCACCAGCGGATAGACGACGAGCGGGCCGAGCACGACGATCGCGAGCGCGGCGAGGTGCAGATCGCCCACGCGCTTGCGGCGCCGCGCGGCGGCGGCATGCGCGGCGGCCGACGCGAGCACGTGCGGCGGCAGGCCGGCTTCAGGGCGCGATAAGGACGACATCGTCTGCCTCGCAATGCAGGGAAACGCGCGCCCCGCGCTCGGGAGCCGCGCCGCGGCCGCGTTGCATCGTGACGCGCACGGGCTCGTCGGGTGCCGCGTCGATCACGACCGCGATCGACAGGTCGGCGCCCTGCCATTCGACCGACGACACCGTGCCGTGCAGGCCGCCCGCCGCGAGCGGCATCACGGTCAGGCGCTCGGGACGCACGCATGCGACCTTGCCGCGCACGTCGTGACGCGGGTCGCCGAGCGGGAAGATCACGTGCGGCGGCAGCAGGTTGGCCGGGCCGAGATAGCGCGCGACGTAGCCGTCCCGCGGCGCGTCGTACAGTTGCTGCGGCGTGCCGAGCTGCGCGATGCGGCCGTCGCGCATCAGCAGCGCGCGGTCGGACAGCACGAGCGCGTCGTCGCGGTCGTGCGTCACGCAGACGACGGTCAGGTTCGGCAGGCGCTCGTGCAGCGCCTTCAGCTCGCTGCGCACCGACGCGCGCAGGTTGGCGTCGAGCGCCGACAGCGGTTCGTCGAGCAGCAGCACGTCCGGCTCGATCACGAGCGCGCGGGCCAGCGCGACGCGCTGCTGCATCCCGCCCGACAGTTGCGCGGGCAGGTGGTGGCCGGCCTCGCCGAGCTGCACGAGCTTCAGCGCGTCGGCGACGCGGCGCGTCACTTCCGACGAGGCCATCCCGCGCGCGCGCAGCCCGAATGCGACGTTCTCGAACACCGACAAGTGCGGGAACAGCGCGTAATTCTGGAACAACAGACCGAGATTGCGCTTGTGCGGCGGCGCATGGGTCAGGTCGCGTCCGGCCACGGTCAGTGTGCCGGTCAGGCCATCGGCCTTCACGAACCCGGCGATGAAGCGCAGCAGCGTAGTCTTGCCGCAGCCGCTCTTGCCAAGCACGGTCAGAAATTCACCGGCGCCGATCGACAGCGACAGATCTTCCAGCACCGTGCGTGCGCCGTAGCGCACGCTCAGGTGTTCGATCTGCACGCCGCCCGGCGCGCCGGACCGCAGCGTGGCGCGCGGTTCGGCGGCGCCGAATGCGCCGGGATGGGTCAGGGTGGTTTCCACCGGGTTCATCCTCTTGCTCGCTAATACAGGCGGCGTGTGCCGATCACTTCGGCTTGACGACGTCGAGCTGCTTGCCCGAGCTGCCGATCACGTCCTTCTTCCAGCGCTCGATCCACACCGGCTTCTTCGCCATCACCTGCGCCCAGTCGACCGGGATCAGCTTCACGCCCGCGATCGCCTTCTTGACCGCTTCGCCGTTCTTGCCGGCCAGCGGCACGTCCGTGCGGCCCGGGATGCCGTACATGTCCGGCACTTTCGACTGCACGTCCGTCGACATCAGGTAGTCGATCAGCTTCTTGCCGGCGTCCTGGTTCGGGCCGCTCTTGATCAGGCCGATGCCGTACGGCAGCTGGAAGGTGGTCGGCTGGTCGCCGTCCTTCGCGGCCAGGAAGATCGGCTTGACGGCCAGCGCGCCGTGCTCGGCGTCGTCGAGATCCATCTGCAGGTCGCCGTTCGCGACGCTGATCTCGTTACGCGACAGCAGCACGTTCAGGTAGCCCGTGCCCTTCGTGTGGAATTTCACGCTCTGCGACAGCTTCGCGAGGTAGTCGAACGCCTTGTCCTCGCCCATCAGCGACGTCGTCAGGATCAGCACGGCCATCCCGTCGCCGGCCGTGGCCGGGTTCGAGTACGCGACCTTGCCCGCGTAGGCCGGCGACAGCAGGTCCGCGAACGTCTTCGGCTGGTTCTTCACGACGTCCGGGTTGATCGCGAACGAGAAGTAGTTGTTCACGAACGTCGCCCACGTGCCGTCTTCCGCCTTCGCGATCGCCGGCACGTTCTTGTAGTTGACGCTCTGGTACGGCTGCAGCAGGCCCATCTGGCCGGCTTGCTGGATGAACGGCGGCAGCGTGACGATCACGTCCGCCTTCGGCGAGTTCTTTTCGATGTTCGCGCGGTTGACGACCTCGCCGCTGCCCGCCGTCACGATGTTCACCTTGACGCCTTCCTTCTTCTCGAACGCCGGCAGCACATCGCGATAGAGATTCTCGAGACCGTCCGCCGTATACAGCACGACCGCGTTCGCCGCATGCGCGGGCATCGCGGCGCCTTGCAGCAGACCGGCGGCGCAGGCGGCCAGCGCGAGCTTGCGGAACGCGCCGGCAGCGGCGCGCGAGGAATTCTGCAGTGTCATCTCACTTCTCCGTAGGCGGAACACCAAACGGCCGGGGCACGATCCGGCTCCTTTCAGTCGGACAGACCGACGACCGGCCTGCCTCGCTGCCGCGCTGCAGGTGGTCTCGCGCGGCAACCGAAGGATCACAGCGTTCGATGACAACGCCGTGACGCGCGCCACAATTTCCACAAAATGACACATTTCGCCAATATCATGCAAGTCGCCCAGAAATGCCAACCCGGCGTTTCGTCCGATCTCTGCTGGAGAAAAAGCCATGCCCGCCCCGATTCTGCTCACGCCCGGCCCGCTCACCACGTCCGCCACAACACGCCACGCAATGCAACATGACTGGGGCTCGTGGGACGCCGCTTTCAATCAATTGACGGCCAGCGTCTGCGCGGATCTCGTCACGATCGCGCGCGGCGGCGACGAATACGTGTGCGTGCCGATGCAAGGCAGCGGCACGTTTTCGGTCGAGGCCGCGCTGGGCACGCTGGTGCCGCGCGACGGCGTCGTGCTGGTGCCGGACAACGGCGCGTATTGCGCGCGCATCCTGAAAATCCTCGGCCGGCTCGGCATCGAGGCGATCGCGCTGCCGTTCGG
Source organism: Burkholderia sp. RF7-non_BP4 (assembly GCF_001521935.1). Classification (NCBI taxonomy): domain Bacteria; kingdom Pseudomonadati; phylum Pseudomonadota; class Betaproteobacteria; order Burkholderiales; family Burkholderiaceae; genus Burkholderia; species Burkholderia sp. RF7-non_BP4. Next base: position 9,971 of record NZ_LOTA01000031.1, read on the forward strand.
CGAGGACGCCGCGGTCGCCCCGGCGGCGATCGAAGCCGCGTTCGCGCGCGAGCCGCGCATCACGCACGTCGCGCTGGTGCATCTGGAAACGAGCGCCGGCATCCTGAATCCGCTCGACGCGATCGCGGCCGCGTGCCGCCGGCACGGCAAGCGGCTGATCGTCGACGCGATGAGTTCATTCTGCGCGTTGCCGATCGCGCTGGCGGACAGCGGGATCGACGCGCTGATCTCGGCGAGCGGCAAGTGCCTGGAAGGCGTACCGGGGATGGGGTTCGCCATCGTGCGGCGCGACGCGCTCGACGCGTGCGAAGGCAACTCGCCCTCGCTCGCGCTCGATCTCCATGATCAGTACGCCTACCTGCGCAAGACGGGCCAGTGGCGCTTCACGCCGCCGACCCACGTGATCGCCGCGCTGCGCGCCGCGCTCGACCAGTACCTGGCCGAAGGCGGCCAGCCCGCGCGCGGCGCGCGCTATGCGGAGAACTGCCGGACCTTGATCGAATCGATGCGCGCGCTCGGCTTCACGCCGTTCCTCGACGCCAGCGTGCAGGCGCCGGTAATCGTCACGTTCCATGCGCCCGACCATCCGGCCTACGATTTCCGCCGCTTCTACGACGCGGTGCGCGACGCGGGCTTCATCCTGTATCCGGGCAAACTGACGCAACGCGAGACGTTCCGCGTCGGCTGCATCGGCGCGATCGATGCCGGCGACATCCGGCGTGCGGTCGCGGCGATCGCGCTCGCGGTCGAATCGCTCGGGATTGCCGTGCAGCGCGCGTGAGCGCTGACGCATGCCACGGCCCGCAAGCGGGGAACGCAGAAACAAAAAAGCCCGGCGACCCACAGGTCGCCGGGCGAACGCACCGAGAGTGCGTGGAGCCGGTACTTACAGTTCGATCCGCTTGATGTCGCCGACGACGAAGATGTACGACAGCGCACCGATCAGCGCGATCACGCCGATGAACACGAGCGCGCCGACGAACGATCCGGTCGATGCGACGATGAAGCCGACGACGAGCGGCGTGATGATGCCCGCGAGGTTCGCCGCGAAGTTGAAGATGCCGCCGGTCACGCCGAGCAGACCGTCCGGCGCGATGTCGGACACGAGCGTCCAGCCGAGCGCGGCCATCCCCTGCGCGAAGAATGCGACCGACATGATCGCGATCACGGCTTCGTTGCTTTGCACGTAGTTCGCGAGAATGATCGTCGACGCGAGCAGCAGGCCGGCGATGATCGGCAGCTTGCGCGCGAGGTTCGCGGACTTGCCGCGGCGCAGCAGCCAGTCGGAGAATATCCCGCCGAACATCACGCCGACCGACGCGGCGATGAACGGCATGATCGCGAAGAAGCCGATCTTCAGCCAGCCCATATGGCGCTCGGTCGCGAGATAGGTCGGGAACCAGGTCAGGAAGAACACGAGCGTCGAGTTGCCGGCGAACTGGCCGAGGCAGATACCCGCGAGCTGGCGCTTCTTCAGCAGCCGGCCGGCCATCGACCAGCTGAACTTGGCCTGCGCGGGCTTGCCGCCCTTGTCTCCGTCCTTGCGCGCGCCGTGCACGAGACCGCCGCCCGCTTCGATGTACGCGAGCTCTTCCGAATTAGCGGCCGGATGGTTGCGCGGCTCGTGATAGAACTTCCACCAGACCAGACCGAACACGATGCCGACCGCGCCGACGACCCAGAACAGCGAGCGCCAGCCGAACGCACCCATCAGCGCGAACAGCACGGGGCTGAAGAACGCGAGGCCGATGTACTCGCCGACGGTGTAGGTGCCGGTCGCCATCGCGCGCTCGTTCTGCGGGAACCACGTCGCGACGACCCGGCTGTTGGTCGGGAAACACGGCGCTTCCGTCACGCCGAGGCCGAGCCGGCATGCGAGCAGCGTCCCGACACCGGGCACGAAGCCCTGCAGCAGCGTGCACAGCGACCACAGCGTCATCGACCAGTAATAAGTGATCTTGCTGCCGAAGCGGTCGAGGAACAGACCGCCGGGCACCTGCATCGCGACGTACGTCCACGAGAACGCGGAGAACATGATGCCCATCACCGCCGCGTTGATGCCGAGCTCCTTGGTGAGCTGCGGCGCAGCCACCCCCAGCACGGTACGGTCGAGATAGTTGATCATCGTGCCGATCGCGAGCAGCGCGAGGATCTTGTAGCGCGCCGAGGTCCGCCGGACCGTACCGGCCGCCGCGGACGCGGCGTTCGTGTGGGTGGTGTGCTGCATGGTTGTCTCCTGGTCTATTTTTCAGCTAGTCGGTAGAAGGGTCAGCGTGCGACGAGCGACTGAAAGTGTTCGAACATCCGCTCGTCGTCCGGCGTTCGTCCGGTGAAGATCTCGAACGCATCGACGGCCTGGTACACGGCCATCCCGCCGCCCGGCAGCGTCGCGCAGCCGGCCGCGCGCGCCGCGCGGATCAGTTCGGTTTCGAGCGGGAAATACACGATGTCGGCGACCCACATTCCCGCGCGGAGCAGCTCGGCCGGCAGCGGCAGGCCCGGATGCTTGGCCATGCCGGTCGGCGTGCAATGAATCAGGCCGGTCGCGGCCTGCATCGCGGCCGCGAGATCGCTGCCCGGCGTGACCCGGGCGGCCGGGAAGCGCTGCTGCAGCTCGCCCGCGAGCGCGACGGCACGCGTGCCGTCGACGTCGAAGATCGTCAATTCGGCGGCGCCCATCTGCAGCGCGGCATGCGCGACGGCCGCACCCGCGCCGCCCGCGCCCAGCTGCACGACACGCTCGAGCGACGCGTCGGGCAACCCGCGGCGGAACGACTTCGCGAAACCCGACCAGTCGGTGTTGTGGCCGATCCGCTTGCCGTCCTTGAACAGCACCGTGTTCACCGCGCCGAGCGCGCGCGCGTCGTCCGACAGCGCGTCGAGGTGCTCGATCACGCGCTGCTTGCACGGATGCGTGATGTTGAGCCCGTTGTAGCCCATCCGCTGCGCGGCATCGAGCAGCTCCGGCAGCGCGTCGGCGGTCACGCCGAGCACGTCGAGATCGATGCGCCGGTACACGTAGCCGAATCCCTGGCGGAAACCTTCTTCCTCATGCATCGCGGGCGACAGCGAACCGCCGATGCCCTGGCCGATCAGGCCGATCAGAAAAGACGGGCGGCTCATCGTGCGGCTCCCTGCGCAAAAAGGGTCGACAGGCGCTGCAGCGCGAATACGTAGCCTTCGGTGCCGCAGCCGCAGATCACGGCTTCGGCCACCGCCGACACATACGAGTGGTGACGGAATGCCTCGCGACGATGCACGTTCGAGATATGCACCTCGATCACGGGTTTCGCGATCGCGGACAGCGCGTCGGCCAGCGCGACCGACGTGTGCGTATACGCGGCCGGGTTGATCACGATGCCGTGCGTATCGTGACGCGCGGCGTGCAGCCAGTCGATCAGCTGGTGCTCGGCGTTCGATTGGCGGAAGTCGATCTCCAGTCCGAGCCCCTCGGCCGCCGTGCGGCAGCGCTGCTCGACGTCGGCAAGGGTTTCCGCGCCGTAGATGTGGGGCTCGCGGGTCCCCAACAGATTCAGGTTCGGGCCGTTCAGCACCAGCACCTTGTGCTTGCTCATGGTGTTTCTGCTCCTAAAACGGGGGCGCATCGCTAGCCGACTTCGCCCCTTGACGTCAAGATTTGGCGCTAGTGTGCGCTTGCGCAAGCGCAATGTCTTTTCGGGTTTTCGCTAATTTGTACCATCTAGTTAGTTTGTATAATTCGCCATACTCCCCTAGTAAATTCGGGATGTGGCGCCCGCAGGTCGTTCAACGACTGGTTCATTCCGGCCCGATCCGGCCGACGCCACGCCCCGCTCACCCGCAGGATTCGCCCATGCAGCGCTCGATCGCCACCGTGTCACTGTCCGGCACGCTCGCCGAGAAGCTCACCGCCATCCAGGCCGCCGGCTTCGACGGCGTCGAAATCTTCGAGAACGACCTCGTCTACTTCGATGGATCGCCCGCCGACGTGCGGCGCATGGCCGCCGATCTCGGCCTCGACATCGTGCTGTTCCAGCCGTTTCGCGACTTCGAGGGCGTGAGCCCGGCCCAGCTCGCCCGCAATCTCGACCGCATCCGCCGCAAGTTCGACGTGATGCACGCGCTCGGCACCGACCGCATCCTGGTGTGCAGCAGCGTGGCGCCCGACACGATCGCGGACGACGCGCTGCTGGTCGACCAGCTCGGCACGCTCGCCGAAGCCGCGCGCCAGGCCGGCGTGGTCGCCGCGTACGAGGCGCTCGCGTGGGGGCGCGTCGTGAACCGGTACAGCCACGCATGGCAGCTCGTGAACGCGGTGAACAGCCCGCATCTCGGCCTCGCGCTCGACAGCTTCCATACGCTGTCGCTCGACGATTCGCCGGACGCGATCGCCGACATCCCGGGCGATCGGATCGCGTTCGTGCAGATCGCCGACGCTCCGAAGCTCGCGATGGACGTGATCGAATGGAGCCGCCACTTCCGCTCGTTTCCCGGCCAGGGCGACTTCGACCTCGCGCGCTTCACGGCCCGCGTGATCGAGTCCGGTTATACGGGGCCGCTGTCGCTCGAAATCTTCAACGACGGCTTCCGCGCCGCACCGACCGCGATCACGGCCGCCGACGGCCACCGCTCGCTGCTCTATCTGGAAGAACTGACGCGCGCGAGGCTCGCGCAGGACGGCCGCGCGCCCGCCGCCGGCCAGCCGCTGTTCGCGCCGCCGGCGCCGCCCGCGCACGTCGGGTTCCAGTTCATCGAATTCGCGGTCGACGCGCAGGCGGCAGCCACCGTCGGCGAATGGCTCGGCCGGATGCGATTCCGGCTCGCGGGCCGTCATCGATCGAAGGACGTGACGCTGTTTCAGCACGGCGCCGCGTCGATCGTGCTGAACGCCGAGCGCGACTCGTTCGCCGACGCGTTCTTCCAGCAGCACGGGTTGTCGCTGTGCGCGTCGGCGTTCCGCGTCGACGATGCGAAAGTGGCATTCGAACGCGCGGCTGGCTTCGGCTACGCGCCGTTTTCCGGGCGCGTCGGCCCGAACGAGCGCGTGCTGCCGGGCGTGCAGGCGCCGGACGGCAGCCTCGAATATTTCGTCGACGAGACGCCGAACGCGCCAACGCTGTATGAATCGGACTTCGTGCTGACCGACATCGACGGCCCCAGCGAGGTCGGCCCGCTGACGGGCATCGATCACGTCTGCCTCGCGCTCCCGGCCGACGCGCTCGATACGTGGATCCTGTTCTTCAAGACCGCCTTCGGCTTCGAGGCCGAGCGCAGCTGGCTCGTGCCCGATCCGTACGGCCTGATGCGCAGCCGCGCGGTGCGCAGCGCCGACGGCTCGGTGCGGATCGCGCTGAATGCGTCGGTCGACCGCCATACGGCCGTCGCCGAATCGCTCGACCGCTATCACGGCACGGGGCTGAACCACGTCGCGTTCCGGACCGACGACATCGTGAAGACGGTCGCCGCGTTCGCGGCCGACGGCGTGCCGTTCCTGCGGATTCCGCCGAACTATTACGACGATCTCGCCGCGCGCTACGCGCTGCCGGACGAGCTGATCGACACGCTGAGCGCCCACCATCTGCTGTACGACCGCGACGACGACGGCGGCGAATTCCTGCATGCGTATACGGAACTGGTCGACAACCGCTTCTCGCTCGAAATCGTCGAGCGGCGCGGCGGCTACGATGGCTACGGCGCGGCCAACGCGGCCGTGCGGCTCGCCGCGCAAGCCCAGCGCAGGAAATAAGGGAGCAAGCGAATGTCGCGCAGGGGCGAATCGAACGAGAAAACTACGTCGACCCTGCGACGTGCGACGCGCGGACGCACCGTCGTGGTGAATACCGCGGCGGCGCCCCGCCCGGCAAGGCCGGCGGCTCGGCGCCGAAAACCGCCGCCGGGCGGAGGTTACATCCGGTAACGCACGCCGCACTGCAGCATCGGCCCGGCCACCGCGGTTTTAAGAATCGCTTAAGTCTTCGACGGCACCATCCGCAACCAGTACCCGACGGATATCTCGAAAAGGAGGACAGCGATGAGCGCCGTAGATGCACCCGCGGGCCGCCCGGCCGCCCCCCCTGTGAAAAAGACGATGCTGCGCCGTTTGCTCAGCCATCATGAAATCGCGACGCTGCTCGTGCTGCTGCACGCACCGATCGGCGCGAACGCCAAACCCGAATTGCCCGCACTGCAGGAAGCCGGCCTCGTCGAGATGATCAAGCTCGACGCCGACACGGCACCGAGCTTCCGGCTGACCGAGGACGGCACGGCCGTCCTGAAAGGCCTCGGCTACCGCTGAGCCGCCGCTTTCCCGCTTCCTTTCCCCGCTTCGTACTCTCGCACCGCCCCGATCCTTCAGACCCGCCGGCGCGCCCGGCGCGTCACTTCACCCTGCCCGGTCCTGCAGCATCAGCCGGTATTCCGTCGGCGTCATGCCGACCGTCGCCTTGAACTGGCGCGTGAACGCGCTGTGATCCGTATAACCGCATAGCGCCGCGACGTCGGTCACCTTGTCGTGCGTGACGAGCAGCGCCGTGGCCGCGTCGAGCCGCGTTTTCAGCAGCACCTGGCGCGGCGTCAGGTGAAACACCTTGTGGAAGTAGCGTTCGAGCTGCGCGACCGACATCCCGGCCATCTGCGCAAGCTGCTTCAGGTTCAGCGGTTGCACGTAGTGATCCTGGATGTGCTGCACCACGTCGGCGAGCTTGCTGTAGGCCGGATGCGATCCCTCGTGCGCCTTCAGGTCGCGCGAGATGCCCGCGAGACCGACCACCTTGCCGGCCGCGTCGCGCAGCGGCTCCTTGCAGGTCAGGCACCAGCCCGGCTGGCGGCCCGGATACAGATGCAGCTCGAGCTGGTCCATCAGCTGCTGGCCGGCGGTGATCGTCGCCATGTCCTGTTCGAAGTAGGTCCGGCCGAAGCGGCGCGGAAACACCTCGTCGGTCGTCTTGCCGAGCAGGTCGCGCTTGTCCTTGTAGCCGCAGCGCATCGCCAGCGTGCGGTTGACGAGCGCGTAGCGGCCGTTCGCGTCCTTCACGAAGAACGCGACGTCGGGCAGTGCGTCGAACACCGGCTCGAGCAGGCGGAAGTGCGCGAGCATCGCGCCGAGATCGGCGTTGTCGGGCTGGTAGCGCAGCGTATCGGACAGGCTCATGGGCGGTGCGGCAAGAAAGGTCGTCATCCCGGCATTGGCGAAGGGAGTGGCTGATGGCGTCGATTATAGGAGCGCGCTCGAGAACACGTCGTGGCGATCTCGGACAAGCGATCGGGCGGCCCGATGAACGGCGGTCCGCGCAACGCGCCGCCGATCGGCGACGATCAGCGACGATCGGGGGGCCGCATACGTCGGCGCATCGTACGCCGTGCGGTTGTGCGCGCAACCACTGCGGCGCGCTTGTCGGGGGCGCCGATTTCGCATCGGCCCGCTGCATGGCGCCGGGCATCCGTCGGCAACGTCGGCGATATCGATGCACCCCGCTGGCGCCGCGACAACCCGCGCCCGGACCCGCCATCCTAGAAATGCCGGCGTGTCGCGTCTTGGCGCGATTGCGCATTCCACATGACGATTTCGGCACATATCAGGGTTATCGACGATATGCCGAAATCGTCGCCGGCCGCGCATCGAACGCGCAAGACGCGCGCATTTTCGCTACCTAGACTTCGATCAACGGTTACGAGACGACATCCCGCCGACGCCGCGCACGCCGATTCCGGCACAACCCGCGCGGCGCATGGCACACACCGCAAGGCTGTCGCAACGGCCTGCGGACCGATACGTCTCGCCCGGTTTACCGCACCGGCCCGCTGGCCGGCGGCGGCCCAACCACGCCATCAAGGGGAAGTGAAAGTGAAGCTGAAGGTATCGCACGTCGCGCTGGCCGCTGCCTGCGCACTGTCGGGCGCACACGCCATCGCCGCCGACGTCGTCAAGATCGGTTTCGCCGCACCGCTGACGGGGCCGCAGTCGAACTACGGCACGGACATGCAGAAGGGCGTGCAGCTCGCGATCGCCGATTTCAACGCGACGCATCCGACGATCGGCGGTCAGCCGGTCACGTTCCAGCTCGACTCGCAGGACGACCAGGCCGACCCGCGCACCGGCACGACGGTCGCGCAACGGCTGATCGACGACAACGTCCGCGGCGTCATCGGCCACTTCAACTCGGGCACGAGCATTCCGGCGTCCGACCTGTACGATCGCGCGGGGCTGCCGCAAATCTCGATGGCGACGTCGCCGCAATACACGGCGCGCGGCTACAAGACGACCTACCGGCTGCTGACGAGCGACGCGCAAGCGGGCCGCATCGTCGGCACATACGCGGTGAAGACGCTGCGCTTCAAGCGCATCGCGATCATCGACGACCGCACGGCCTACGGCCAGGGCATCGCCGACGAATTCGCGAAGGCCGTGCAGGCCGCCGGCGGCACCATCGTCAAGCGTGATTTCACGAACGACAAGGCGCTCGACTTCTCTGCAATCCTGACCAACCTGAAGGGCATCAACCCCGACGCGATCTTCTACGGCGGCGGCGACGCGCAGTCTTCGCCGATGATCCGCAAGATGCGCCAGCTCGGGATGAAGGCCGCCTTCGTGACCGGCGAGATGTCGCGCTCGCCGACGTTCCTGAAGGTCGGCGGCGAAGCGGCCGAAGGCGCGATCGTCTATATGGGCGGCCTGCCGAAGGAAAAGATGCCGGGCTTCGCCGGCTACGCATCGCGCTACAAGGCACGCTTCAATGAAGACGTGATCACCTATTCGCCCTACTCGTACGACGGCACGATCGCGCTGCTCACCGCGATGAAGGATGCAAACTCGACCGACCCGAAGGTTTACACGCCGTATCTCGGCAAGGTGTCGATCAAGGGCGTGTCGGCGCCGAGCATCGCGTACGACGCGAAGGGCGACCTGAAAGATGCGCCGGTGACGATCTACAAGGTCGAGCACGGCGCGTTCAAGCCGGTCGACACGATCGCCGGCAACTGATCGAGCAGCCCCTGTCACGCGCGCGGCGCGGCAAGCGGTTCACCCGCCTGCCGCGCCGCGCGCGTTTCGTCCCGACGAAGTCCGAAGCATTCCTCGGCGCGCCCCCGCGCGCACGCATTTCGCGCTCCTGTAGAATCCCCCCACCCGCTTTGACGCTTCGTCTGCGTCGTGCCCCATCCCGGTGCGACGGTGCGTGTCGCGTGCCCATCCGGCGCTCGGCACACGCTCGACGACGCAAGCCGCGCCTTGCCAGTCCATGCCGATAGCGGGTTCTGGAGACGCAGCACCGACAACAACATTCGAAAACCGATCGTCCTGACCATGCAAGCTTCCGAATTGAGCGGCGTGCCTCGCGCCGCCGAACGCGCGCTCACGCGCAGCGACTATAAAACTCTTGGCCTTGCCGCACTCGGCGGCGCTCTCGAGTTCTACGACTTCATCATCTTCGTGTTCTTCGCACCCGCGATCGGACAGCTGTTCTTCCCGCACGACATTCCCGACTGGCTGCGCCAGCTGCAGACGTTCGGCATCTTCGCGGCCGGCTATCTCGCGCGCCCGCTCGGTGGCGTGATCATGGCGCACTTCGGCGACCTGTTCGGCCGCAAGCGGATGTTCACGCTGAGCGTGCTGATGATGTCGGTGCCGACGCTGCTGATGGGCCTGCTGCCGACCTACGACTCGATCGGCATCCTCGCGCCGGTGTTGCTGCTGCTGTTCCGCGTGCTGCAGGGCGCGGCAGTCGGCGGCGAAGTGCCGGGCGCATGGGTGTTCGTGTCGGAGCACGTGCCGTCGCGCCACATCGGCTATGCGTGCGGCACGCTGACCGCGGGCCTCACGGCCGGCATCCTGCTCGGCTCGCTGGTCGCTGCCGGCATCAACAGCCGTTACTCGGGCGCCGAAGTCACCGCGTTCGCGTGGCGCATTCCGTTCCTGCTCGGCGGCGTGTTCGGCCTGTTCTCCGTGTACCTGCGCCGCTGGCTGCACGAGACGCCGGTGTTCGCCGAGATGAAGGCGAAGAAGGCGCTCGCGGCCGAGATTCCGCTGAAGGCCGTGCTGCGCGACCACGGCCGCGCGGTAATCGTGTCGATGCTGCTCACGTGGATGTTGTCGGCGGCGATCGTCGTCGTGATCCTGATGACGCCCGCGCTGCTGCAGAAGCAGTTTCACCTGACGCCCGCGACCACGCTGTTCGCGAACAGCATCGCGACGCTGTGCCTGACGGCCGGCTGCATCACCGCCGGCTCGCTCGCGGGCTGGATCGGCGCGAAGCGCGTGCTCGGCATCGGCGGCCTCGTGCTGGCCGCGTGCTACTACCTGCTGTTCGCGCAGGTCGCGGCCGACGCGTCGACGCTGCCGCTGTACTACGGGATCGCCGGCTTCGCGGTCGGCACGATCGGCGCGGTGCCGTTCGTGATGGTGAAAAGCTTCCCGGCCGTCGTGCGCTTCTCGGGCATCTCGTTCTCGTACAACGTCGCGTATGCGATCTTCGGCGGCCTGACGCCGGTGATCGTGTCGCTGATGATGAAGTCGAACCCGCTCGCGCCGGTCGTGTACGTCGCGACGATTTGCGTGCTCGGCGCGATCGCCGTGCAGTTCTCGAAGGATGCGAAGGACCTGAAGGACGCGCGCTGAACCCCGGCGCGCATGCGCCGGCTGGATGAACAAAGGGCCGAATCCCGCGATGTGCGGGGTTCGGCCCTTTTGATTTGGTTCAGCGCGACGCGCGACGTGCGAGCGTCGCGCCGTTCTGCCCGGTTCGACTCAGCGCAGCGCGCCGTACGACGAACTCGGCCGGCGCAGCGCGTCGATGCTCGCGCCGCCCGCGCCGGTCACGAACAGCAGCAGGAAGCCGCCGGCGATCGCGATGTTCTTCCAGAAGTGGATCACCATGTCGTGCTGGACCGCGGCGTCGGTCGCGTCCCAGAAATTGTGTCCGACCATCGCGGTCGCGACCGTATAGAACGCCATCAGCAATGCAAGCGGCTTCACCTTGTAGCCGACGATCAGCAGCAGGCCGCCGAGCGCTTCGATCGTGACGACGACCGGGCCCGTGACCTGCGGATAGGGCACGTTCAGCCCATGCAGATAGCCGATGAAATCGCTGTAGCCGAGCAGCTTCATCACGCCGCCCCACAAGAACAACGCCGCCAGCGCCAGGCGTGCGAAAAAAATGACGCCGGAATCGACGGAACGCGTCATGCCTCTCTCCTCGTATGCAATTCGGCCGTCCGCGCGAGGCGTGCCCGCGCGGTTCGGAGCCGCGCGGCCCTGTCGGGCCCGCGGCAAATGGGCCAGCATAGAGGGTCTTTTCGCGGTGTCCAAGAAAAAGGTTGTAGCAAATCTTTACACCGCAGCGGCGACGCAGGCATGACGGCACCACGAAGAACGACGCCCGGCCGCCGCCGCGAATAAAGGGAACGAGCCTTAACCGGCGTCGCTCAGCAGCACGCCTTTCTTGAACAGGAAGCAGCCGTAGCCGCGCAGCTCGCCGGTGACGATCACCGCATACGCCTGTTGCGCGCGTTCGTAGAACGCGAATCGATCGACGCCCACGAGCGGCACGGCGCGCCCTTCCGCGCGATCGATTTCCGCCTGCACTTCGCGCTGCACGGGCGGCACCGCGGCCGGGTCGCCGACCACTTCCATCCGCCACGCCGGCGTCTCGACGAACGTGTCGAGCGGCAACACGGACAGCACCGCGCGCGCGACGCGCGCCGAGTCGGCGCCGTCGATGCGCAGCGCGCGACCCACCACCGTGTGTTCGGCGACGGATTCCGCCGGAAAATTCGCATCGCAAATCGCCACTTCATCTCCGTGGCCCATCGCGCGCAGCGTGTGCAGGATGTCGGCGTGCAGCAGCGGATCGAGATTCTTCAGCATGTGGGCAAGTCTCCGGGATCGGGAACGAATGGCATAAGTTACCCGATCCCGGCGGCCGCGGGGCATGCATCGCTCACGTCACGACGCCGCGCCCGGCATTTCGTCGATGAAACCCGTGACCGACTTCAGGCGGCCCGACGCATCGACGGTGCCGAAATCCGAACCCTTCACGATCGCCGCGCCGTCGGGCGACACGAGCGCCCATGAGAAGCGCAGATGCTGGCCGAATCCGTCGACGTCGGTCGTGCGGCGGAATCGGAACGCGGGGAAGCGCGCCTGCACCGCGGCGATCATCGTGTCGATGCCCGCGTGGCCGTCGCCGGCCATCAGCGGATCGCGATAGGTCGCGTCGCTCGCGTAGGTCGCATCGATCAGCGCGCGCCGGCGCGCGACGTCGGGCTCGTTCCACGCGTCGAAATAGCGGTCGATCAGGTCGGCGTGTGCGGACTGGACGGTTTGAGCGGTGTTCATGCGAGGCTCCTGGTCTGGATGAAGGGAGGACAGCGCCGCGGACATTTCGTGTTCGCGTGCCGCCATCGTCGCCGGCCTCGCATGGGCGGTCGATTACGTTCGAGGTAAGGAAATCGCGTCGCCGCAATCAAAAACGGGCGCCCGAAGGCGCCCGCATCGTCTGCCGTTGCAATCGCGCGCGTCAGGTCACCGGCGCCGGATTGAACAGCGTCAGCGCATTCGCGAGCTTCCATTGCTCGGCCCACGTGCGGCGCTTGCCGCTCGCGACGTCGAGCATCAGCCGGAACAGCTCCCAGCCCACGTCCTCGATCGACGCCGCGCCGGTCGCGATCCGCCCCGCGTCGAGATCCATCAGGTCGTGCCAGCGCCGCGCGAGATCGCTGCGCGTCGCGACCTTGATCACCGGCACCTGCGCAAGGCCGTACGGCGTGCCGCGGCCGGTCGTGAAAACGTGCAGGTTCATCCCCGCCGCGAGCTGAAGCGTGCCGCAGATGAAATCGCTCGCGGGCGTCGCCGCGTACAGCAGCCCCTTCTGCCGCGCCCGATCGCCGGGACGCACGACGCCGGCGATCGGCGCGCTGCCCGACTTCACGATCGAACCCATCGCCTTCTCGACGATGTTCGACAGGCCGCCCCTCTTGTTGCCGGGCGTCGTGTTCGCGCTGCGATCGACGCGGCCGCGCTGCAGGTAGCGGTCGTACCAGTCCATCTCGCGGATGATCTCGCGGGCGACGTCCTCGTTCGCCGCGCGCGACGTGAGCTGCGCGACGCCGTCGCGCACTTCGGTCACTTCCGAGAACATGATCGTCGCGCCCGCGCGCACGAGCAGGTCGGCCGCGAAGCCGACCGCCGGGTTCGCGGTCAGCCCCGAGAACGCATCGCTGCCGCCGCACTGCACGCCGACGACGAGATCCGACGCCGGACAGGTTTCGCGACGGCGGCGGTTCAGTCGCTCCAGATGCGATTCGGCCATCGTCATGATCGAGTCGATCATCGAGTTGAAGCCGACGTGCGCGGCGTCCTGCAGGCACACGACGCCGCCGTTGTCCGTCGCGCCGTCGGCCGCCAGCGGAATCGCGCCGGGCGGCAGCAGGCGCTCGGGCTGCAGCTTCTCGCAGCCGAGGCTCACCGTCATCACCTCGCCGCCGAAGTTCGGGTTCAGGCTGATGTTGCGCAGCGTGCGGATCGGGATGTCGGCATCGGGCGCATCGATCGCGACGCCGCAGCCATACGTGTGCTCGAGCCCGACCACGTCGTCGACATTCGGGTAACGCGGCAGCAGTTCGTCCTTGATGCGCTTCACCGCATGCTCGACTACGCCCGACACGCACTGCACGGTCGTCGTGATCGCGAGGATGTTGCGCGTGCCGACCGAACCGTCGGGATTGCGAAAGCCCTCGAACGTATAGCCTTCGAGCGGCGCCAGCGGCGGCGCCGCACGCGTGGCGAGCGGCAGGTCATCGAGCCCAGGCGGCTCGGGCATGCGCATCGTGCGCTCGTTGACCCAGCTGCCGCGACGCAGCTCCGTGAGCGCGTAGCCGATCACGACGTTGTAGCGGACGATCGGGTCGCCGGCCGCGAGGTCGACCAGCGCGACCTTGTGCCCTTGCGGCACGCCTTCGCGCAGCGTCAGGCCGTCGGCGAACGTCGCGCCCTCGGGCAAGCCGCCGTCGTTGACGACGATCGCAACGTTGTCGTCCGGGTGCACGCGGATATAAAGGGGGGAAGCAGTCATTGGAATTCCTGGGAGGCTATCAGCCAAATCGTTAGTCATCATATGACATTCGACGTCAACCCGCGATGCTGCGTAAACCCTTATCCGGAAAGACCCTACCCTTTACCCGCCGGCAAACCGCTTGCGCTGCGCTTTCCTGCGTTGTACGATGACATACAACGACATCGCCAATATGGCTCGGATGGCGTACCCGACGAACCCAGCCCTCGCGCTAGACGGACGACCCAACCATGACCTCACCGCAAGAACTCAAACAGATCATCTCTCACGGCCTGCTGTCGTTTCCGCTGACGGACTTCGACGCGGACGGCAGCTTCCGCCCGACCACCTATGCCGAGCGTCTGGAATGGCTCGCGCCGTATGGCGCGACCGCGCTGTTCGCGGCCGGCGGCACCGGTGAATTCTTCTCGCTCACGCAGCGCGAGTATTCGGACGTGATCCGCGTCGCGACGGAAACCTGCAAGGGCAAGGTGCCGATCCTGGCGGGCGCCGGCGGCGGCACGCGCGTCGCGATCGAATATGCGCAGGAAGCCGAGCGCCTCGGCGCGAGCGGCGTGCTGCTGATGCCGCACTACCTGACCGAAGCCAGCCAGGAAGGCATCGCCGAACACGTCGAGCAGGTGTGCCGCGCGCTGAAGATCGGCGTCGTGGTGTACAACCGCGCGAATTCGAAGCTGAATGCCGACATGCTCGAGCGCCTCGCCGACCGCTGCCCGAACCTGATCGGCTTCAAGGACGGCGTCGGCGAAATCGAGAGCATGGTCACGATCCGCCGCCGCCTCGGCGACCGCTTCGCGTACCTCGGCGGCCTGCCGACGGCCGAAGTCTATGCCGCCGCGTACAAGGCGCTCGGCGTGCCGGTGTACTCGTCGGCCGTATTCAACTTCATCCCGAAGACGGCGATGGCGTTCTACGAAGCGATCGCGAAGGACGACCACGCAACGGTCGGCCGCCTGATCGACGAATTCTTCCTGCCGTACCTGAAGATCCGCAACCGTCGCGCGGGCTACGCGGTCAGCATCGTGAAGGCGGGCGCGAAGCTCGTCGGCCACGACGCGGGCCCGGTGCGCGCGCCGCTCGTCGACCTGACCGACGCCGAAATGGCCGAACTCGACGTGCTGATCAGGAAGATGGGCCCGCAGTAAGCGGATACGGCCGGCGCGGCGCCTTCGACGGCACCGCGGCCGGCTCGTTGCCTGTGTTGCATCGCGGCCGGCGCCTGCCGGCCGCGGTCGTTTGCAGCGGCGGCCATGCCACGCATCCCGCCGCGATGCGCGCGGTCACATCTGCGCGATGACGCCGATGATCCGGTGACGCACGTTGCCGAGCTTGATCCGGGTCGCTTCGATCTGCCCTTGCGCACCCGCACGCACGCGTGCATTCGACCCGTCGCCGAGAATCTGCCCCAGCACGTCGCGATCGACGACCGCGTCGAAGAACCGGCCGACCGTGATCGTCGCCGACTGCTTCGCGGTCAGAAGCGCGCTGTTGGCCTGCATCAGCGCTTCGGTGCGCAGGCTCTGGTCGCGTTCGTCGATGTTGCGGCGATGCTCGAGCGCGAACACCAGCGCTTCCATGTCCTGCCGGAAACGTCGCACGGCGAGGCCGAACATGAGCGAATGCGCATCGGAGCCCGTGACGGGCCGCCCCTGGTTGATGGTCACGTCGAATTCGCTGCCGCCCAGGTCGCGCTGGAATTCCAGCAGCGCATTCGCGAGCACGCGCCCTTCGCTGTACTGGCCGATCCGGCTGCGCACCGAATGCGCGACGTCGCCGATCGCCTTCCACAATCCGGCGGCGAACAGGTGGTCGCCGCGCTTGCTGATGTTCATCGGATGGTTCCCTCTTGGAATTTTGTGGTCTCTCAGGCTCGCCTGCGGGCCGGGCGGCCCGAGGCCCCGCTACTGTAGGAGAAATTCCGGTGACGCGGAAGCCATCATGAAAAAAGCGGAGGCAGCCCGCCGGCCGCCCCCGCTTTCAGTCGTTCAGCAAGCGGCCAGGCTTCGCGCCGCGCCGCCGCACCGTCACTCCGCCTTTCCGTCCCGCAGCCGCGGAACGCCGAGCGGATTGCTTTCCTGCAGCCCTTCGGGCAGCAGGTCGTCCGGGAAGTCCTGATAGCACACGGGCCGCAGGAAACGGTCGATCGCGGTCGCGCCGACCGACGTGACCGCCGGGTTCGACGTCGCCGGGAACGGCCCGCCGTGCACCATCGCGTCGCACACTTCGACGCCGGTCGGGTAGCCGTTGACGAGCAGGCGCCCGGCCTTGCGTTCGAGGATCGGCAGCAGGCGGCGCGCGAGCGGCTTGTCGTCGGCGTCCATCTGGAGCGTGGCCGTCAGCTGGCCCTCGAGTGCGTCGAGCACGCGTGCGACTTCGTCGAGATCACGGCAACGCACGATCAGCGATGCCGGCCCGAACACTTCGTGGCCGAACGCCGGCTCGGCCAGGAACGCCGGCGCCGCGACTTCGTACAGCGCGCCGCCTGCCTGGCATTCGGTCTGCGCCGCCTCGCCCGCGCCGACTTCGCGCACGCCCGGCAGTTCGGCCAGCTTGCCGCGGCCATTGCGATACGCATCGGCGATGCCGCTCGTCAGCATCACGCCGGCCGGTTTCTTCGCGAGCGCCTGCGCCGCGACGGACTCGAAGCGGTCGAGATCGGGGCCATCGACCGCCAGCACGAGGCCCGGATTCGTGCAGAACTGGCCAGTGCCGAGCGTCAGCGAATCGACGAAGCCGGTCGCGATCGCGTCGCCGCGCGCGGCCAGCGCGGCCGGGAACAGCACGACCGGGTTGATGCTGCTCATTTCCGCATAGACGGGAATCGGCTGCGGGCGCGCGTTCGCGAGCTGCACGAGCGCCATGCCGCCCTGCCGCGAGCCGGTGAAGCCGACGGCCTGCACCCCCGGATGGCTGACGAGCGCCGCGCCGGTCACGCGGCCGGGGCCGATCAGCAGCGAGAACACGCCGGCCGGCATCCCGCATTTCGCGACCGCGGCGCGGATCGCGCGGCCGACCAGCTCGGACGTGCCGAGGTGCGCCTCATGGGCCTTCACGATCACCGGGCAGCCGGCCGCGAGTGCCGACGCGGTATCGCCGCCGGCCACCGAGAACGCGAGCGGGAAGTTGCTCGCGCCGAACACCGCGACGGGCCCGAGCCCGACCTTCTGCAGCCGCAGGTCCGAGCGCGGCAGCGGCGTGCGCGCGGGCTGCGCGGGATCGATCGACGCGGCGAGGAAGCGTCCGTCGCGCACGACGCGCGCGAACAGCCGGAGCTGGCCGACGGTGCGGCCGCGCTCGCCCTGCAGCCGCGCGACGGGCAGGCCCGTTTCGGCGTGTGCGCGCTCGATCAGCGCGTCGCCGAGCGCGACGATTTCGTCGGCGATCGTTTCGAGAAACACCGCGCGGGCCGCCAGCGGCTGCGCGCGGTACGCGTCGAACGCGTCGCGCGCGAGCTCGCACGCGCGGTCGACGTCCGCCTGCGTCGCGACGCCGAAGGCCGGCGCATCGATCGGCGCGCCCTTCGTCGGGTCGAACGCGTGCAGGGTACCGGCCGAGCCGGCCACCGCATCGGCGCCGATCAGCATCTCTCCAGTCAGTTGCATGGGGTGTGCTCCGTGTTTCGGGAATGATTGGTTCATTGTAGCTCAACAGATACGATGTCTGCCGACACGATTTCAGGATTCGCGCCGATCGTCGATCCTGCCATACTCTGCGCGAAACCCTTATCCCTTCGGGCTTTGCCCAAATGTTGGCCATTTGACGCCGCTTCGCCAAGGGAAAACCCGAGGTTTCGGGTTCGGCTTGGCCTCATGAACTTCTGGTCGTGTCATACGACGACGTACGTTGAAGTGTCCAATCAAACATCCCCCTCGCGATCTTCCGATCGATCTCGCGCGCACCGCCCGCCGCACCGTCGTGCGCTACTGGATCGTGGCGATGCTGTTCGCCGTCGCGGCGTTCAACTAGGCATACGTGCTCGCGCAATTGCCGAGCGGCTGGCAAAGACGACGGCGGCCACGCACGACCGGCCGCCGTTCTTACATCGCTCAGGCCGCCGAATGCGCGACGCGCAGCATGTCGTGCACGCCGGACGTCATCAGCGCGAGAAACGCGAGCAGGCCGACGTAGAAAAGCGCGTAAGTCGTTTTCGTCTCGACCGACGTCGTGTAGTACGCGCGGTTCTCCGGCGCGTCGGGATCGTAGCGCCAGGCGCGCTTCAACTGCGGCAACGCGAGGATCGCCATCACGATCAGGAGCGGGCTCGGCCGGTACGCGAACAGCGCGATCAGCACGGGCACGCCCGCGAACCAGATGCGCGGCGACAGCACCGCCGTGATGCGCCCGCCGTCGAATGGCGACAGCGGAATCATGTTGAACAGGTTCAGGAAGAAGCCCGTATAGGCGAGCGCGAGCAGCAGGTTGCTGTCGTAGTGTCGCGCGGCCGCGTAGCAGGCCAGCGCGCCGAGCGTGCCGACGAACGGCCCGCCCAGCCCGACGTACGCTTCGGTTTCGGCGTCGTGCGGCATCTCCTTCAACTGGATCCACGCGCCGACGAACGGAATGAATGTCGGCAGCCCGACGTCGAGCCCGCGTCGCTGCGCGGCCACGTAATGGCCGGCTTCGTGAACCAGCAGCAGCGCGACGAAACCGGCCGCGAAGCGCCATCCGTAGAACAGCGCGTAGACCGCGATCGACGCCAGCATGGTGCCCGCCGACATGAGCACCTTGCCGAGCTTCAGGCCACCGAAGATCAGCAGCAGCAGCTTCGTCATTCCTTGCGCTCCGTGCCGGACACGGCGGCTGCGTCGGTTGCATCGGCGACGACCGGCACGGCCGCCGGCTTCGGCTTGCGCCCGAAGAAGCGCTTCAACGCCGCGCCGCCTGCCAGCAACGCGACCGCGCCAATCTTGAAGAACTTCACGGCGAACGCGCCGATCAGCGCGAGCAGCCCGAGCTTCTTCGCGCCGACGCCGACGATCAGCGCCGCGAGCCCGTACTCGGCGGCGTGGTCGGTCGACTTGTTGAAATCGGCATAGCGCTTGCCGTCGTTGAAGTGGATGTTCGCGAGGAGGTCGTCGGCCGAGCCCTTGTACTTCGGCAGATCGGCGAGCGTCGACGCCATCGTCAGCGACAGGTAGCCGTCACGGCCGAGCACGAGCGTCCGGTAGTTCACGCCGTCGCTCTCCGCGTTCGCGGCCGCGCCCTTGTCGCGGATGATCGCCGACCACACGAGCCGGTGCGTGGCGGCGTCGTACGCGGGCGCCTGCGCCCAGCCGACCACCTCGGTCTCGGGCAGCCCGCGCTCCTTGCGCGCCGGGTTGTTTTCCTCGGTGCCGGCCTGCAGGCTCTTCAGCAATTCGTCGGGTTTCCAGTCCTTCGCGTCGTCGTCGCGAATGTAGCCGCTCGGCTCGAACGACACGACCGAGATCCAGTCGGCGTCCGGGTCCTCGGGCAGCACGAGGCCGACCAGCTTCGATTCGTCGATCGAGTTGCCCATCGAGCGCAGGTAGCGTCCGGCTTCGGCGGCCGGCACGAACGATTCGCCTTCCTTCAGCTTCAGCACGGCTTCGTGCTTGACGTCGATATCGGCCGGCCCCTTCACGACGACCTTGTTGGCGGCCGCGGCGGCGGCCCTCATTTCGACCTGCGCGGCTTCGGTCTGCGCATGGCCGCCGGTTGCGGCGAGCGCGAGCATCGCCACGCAGGCGACGCGGACGGCGAGTTTTTTCATTGTTGGATTCCCCTGGAATGCCTTGTCGTGAATGTGCGCGGCATCCGGCCCGGGCGTGGTGGTCGCGGGTCCGGTGCCGCCTCTCAGGTGGCACGAGGGCTATGGTAACGCAGCGTCG
The DNA here is from genome assembly GCF_001521935.1 of Burkholderia sp. RF7-non_BP4. Taxonomy (NCBI): domain Bacteria; kingdom Pseudomonadati; phylum Pseudomonadota; class Betaproteobacteria; order Burkholderiales; family Burkholderiaceae; genus Burkholderia; species Burkholderia sp. RF7-non_BP4. The sequence goes on from NZ_LOTA01000031.1 coordinate 29,865, forward strand.
GCGTGCATCCGGGATCGAAATGCGGGGGCGGAAGAGAGCTTCAGGCGACAGCGGGCGGAGGCGGCGATGCACACCCGATGCACATCGATCCGGAATGCTTACCTCGCAGGTAATGCCCGATGCGCGCGGGATTGCCTATCATCCTCGTCATGAACTCGACCGCCACCCTTCAATCGCTCCCCCCGTCCGCCGGCCGCGCGTCCGGCATCGGCTCGCTGCTGCGCACGTGGCGTCAACGCCGGCGCCTGAGCCAGATGGCCCTCGCGCTGGAGGCCGAGGTGTCCGCGCGGCACCTGAGCTTCGTCGAATCGGGGCGCGCGCAGCCGAGCCGGGAGATGGTGCTGCATCTCGCGGAGCGCCTCGACGTGCCGCTGCGCGAGCGCAACGCACTGCTCGTCGCGGCCGGCTATGCGCCGCTGTTTCGCGAGCGGCCCTTCTCCGATCCGCAGCTCGATGCGGCGCGCCACGCGGTCGAAGCCGTGCTGCGCGGCCACGAGCCCTACCCGGCACTCGCGGTGGATCGCCACTGGACGCTGCTCGCCGCGAACCGGATGCTCGGCGCGCTGGTCGCGCAGGCCGATCCGGCGCTCCTGCAGCCGCCCGTCAACGTGCTGCGCCTGAGTTTGCATCCTGACGGCCTCGCGCCGCAGATCGCCAACTGGCACGAATGGCGCGCGCATATCCTGCACCGGCTGCAACAGCAGATCGACGCGAGCGGCGACCGCACGCTGCACACGCTGCGCGACGAACTCGCCGCGTATCCGGCACCGGCCGGCCAGCCCGACGACACGCGTGCACGCGCCGACTACGCGGACATCGCGGTGCCGCTGCGGCTGCGCACGGCCGCCGGCGAACTGACGTTCTTCAGCACGACGACGGTGTTCGGCACGCCGGTCGACGTCACGTTGTCGGAACTCGCGATCGAGGCGTTTTTCCCGGCGAATCCGGAAACGGCGGACGCGATGCGCGCGCTGGCGGACGCGCTGCCGGCTCGGTGAGCATCGTCAACGACGCTCGAACGCCAGCTTCACGCCCAGCCCGAGGAGCACCGCGCCGCTCACCCGGTGCATGCGGGTCAGGATGCGCGGATTACGCCGGATCGACGTCGACAGCAGGCCGGCGAACAGCGCGACCGGCCCCTTGACGAGAAACGTCAGGCCGGCAAACGTCGTGCCGAGCACGAACAGAGACAGCATCGGATGCGCGGCGCCCGCGGGCACGAACTGCGGCAGAAACGCGAGATAGAACAGCGCGACCTTCGGATTCGACACGTTGGACAGCGCGCCCTGCGCGAACGTGCGCAACCCGGACGCCGGCGCGTCGCGACCGCTCGCGAGCGTCAGCTCGCCGGACGAACGCAGCAGCGTGATGCCGAGGTACAGCAGGTACAGCGCGCCGATCATCTTCAATGCAGTGAACAGCCATTCGGATGCCTGAAGAAGCGCGCCCAGCCCGAGCGTCGCGAGCATCGTATGCACGAGCAACCCGACGCTGACGCCCGCCGCGGTCACGAGGCCCGCCCGCGTGCCGCCGGATAGCGTGCGCGACATCACGAGCACCATGTCCTGGCCCGGCGTCAGAATGATCAGAAGGGAGGTGGCCATGAACGGCAACCAGGCTACATGCGGCATCGGAATTCTCCTGAAAGCGGCACCGGGCCGACGGACGGGAATCGCACACGCCTCCGGGGCCGGGCAGTCATCGGATTATCGGCAAGTTGCCGTGAAGAATGGCTGCGAAATTAGCTACTTTCGATGCTTGATTTGGAGTTATTCTCCATCATCGACATTCTTGGTAGCCAAAAATGCCAATCAAGCTGGACGCCATCGACCGGCGCATTTTGCGTGCGCTGCAACGAAACTCGAACCAGACGAATGCCGAGCTCGCGCAGCAGGCCGGCCTCTCGCCCACGCCCTGCCTGCGCCGCGTTCACCTGCTCGAGGAACAGGGCGTCATCGACGCATACGTCGCCCTGCTGAACCCGGCGGCCGTCGAGCTGCGATTCACGGCATTCGTGCGCGTCACGCTGGAACGCCAGGACAAGACCACCGTCGAACGCTTCGCGCGCGAGATGGAGCAGGCGCCCGAGGTGCTCGAATGCCACCTGATGGCCGGCAGCTACGACTATCTGCTGCGCGTCATCGCGAAGGATCTGGACGATTACCAGCGCTTTCAGATGGAGACGCTCACCCGGATCGAAGGCGTACGCAACGTCGAAACCGAGATTCCGCTGAAGCGCATCAAGCAGACGGTACGTCTGCCGATCTAGGCATGCGGAACGGCGAGGGCGTGCGCGCTGCCGTCATCGGATCGATGCGCCGGAACACTACAGTGACGTCCGTTCGTACAAGATCCTGAAATGCCGTTCGCCGTCCGGGCCACACCGGCGGCGGCACCCGATTTTCTCCGGCACCTTCTTCATCGTTCTCGGCATTTCGTTCCTGGCGGCGATCGGGCGGCGGGCCGAGGCGAATATCAGAAAGGAAGAAACCGCGAAGCATCCGGCGCTCGAGAAAAGCGCGCGTCTGCCGTGCATCGGGATGCCGCCCGGTACGCGGCTGTCGCTCTCGCGCGCCGGCGACATGAAATTGATCGAGAAAGCCGAGTTCCCGCACGCGGTCGATGTCTACGGCATTCCCGCCGTCGCAATGACGGTCGGGACGGAATTCGACGATGAAGTGCCGCACGACGAGACGCCTACCCGCACGAGCGCGCCACACCACCTGCCCACCACCGCCCCCCTCACCGACCGAGTTTCTCCCGAAACATAGCGTTCAGACGCCGCGGCAAACATAGGCTCGGCCGAGGCCAATCAAAATGCGTCGTCGCGGCTCGAGCTTCGGATCCCCGAAGTCCGGATGTGGCCGCGACCGAAGCACGTAGCTGCGATCCGTGCGCGGTTCTTGTCTCTTCAATACCGGCGAATGTCGAATTTGATTAGTAGACCTTTTGTTTGCCGGATGGACAGGCGGCACCTGTCACGAAAGAGACACGAACGATTCGATGCGAGCGTGAAATCGTGCGCGGACCGTGCAAAACACAACACGACTTTTACATTGAGCCTGGGAACACGAAATGAACAAGCATCAACGAGGGTTGGAACTTTCCGCACGACGCGCACCGAAGAAGTCGAAGGCCACGCTTGCCGTCGCGGTCAGCGCCGCCATGGTCGCATTCGCCGCCTCCGCGCCGGCGCGGGCCGACTACGTGCAGAACGGCACATCGACCGAAACGTCGGGCGGCTGCGTCGGCAACATCGCGATCTCGGGAAGCAGCACGTATCCGGCGGCCGCAACGGGTTGTGACAACGTGGCAATCGGCACCGCGGCGGTGGCGAACTCCGGTTCGTCGACCGGCGCCTATAGCGAAACCGTCGCGATCGGCCGCATGGCTGGCGCGACCGGCACGCAGGCAACCGCGGTCGGCGGCAATTCCACCGCCAACGGAGACCACGCAACGGCACTCGGCGCGCTTACCCGAGCAACCGGTATCCAGGCGACGGCAGTCGGCGACGGCGCGATCGCCAATGGAGCCACCGCGTCGGCATTCGGTCAGGGTGCCTCGGCCGTCGACCAGGCAACGGCGGTCGGACAAGGCGCGAGCGCGACCGCGACGTTCTCGACGGCGGTCGGCAAGGGCAGCGTGGCAGCCGGCGGGACGGCCCTCGGCTTCCAGGCGAACGCCGGCGCCAACGATGCGGTCGCGCTCGGCATCGACAGCTCGGCGTCCGCAACCGGCAGCGTGGCCATCGCCCGCGCGACGGCATCCGCCGTGAACGCGGTCGCCATCGGCGAAGGCGCGAACGCCGCCGACGCGAACTCCGTCGCATTGGGCTCGAATGCAGCGACGCGCGCGTTCACGACCGTGAGCAGCGTAACGCTCAACGGCGTCAGCTACAGCGGCTTCGCGGGCTCGCCGATCGGTGTGGTCAGCGTCGGCAGCGCCGGTGCCGAGCGGCAGATCGTGAACGTCGCGGCCGGTGCAATCAGCTCAACCAGCACGGACGCCGTCAACGGTTCGCAGCTGTTCTCGATCGCAAGCCAGGTTTCGACGTTGACGACGGATCTCGCGGCGCTGACCACCACCGTCGGCAAGATCTCGTCGAGCGTCCCGAGCGGCACGGTGACGGACACGACGGACACCGCGATCGGCACGAATACGTCGGTCACCGCCACGAATGGAACGGCGGTCGGCAACGGCTCGAACGTCTCGGGCGACAACGGTACGGCGGTCGGCGTGAATTCGACCGTCACCGCGACGAACGGCACGGCCATCGGCACGAATTCGAAGGTCACCGCCACGAACGGCACGGCGATCGGCACCGGCTCGAACGTGTCCGGCACGGACTCCACCGCGATCGGCACGAACAGCCGCGCGAGCGCCAACAATGCCGTGGCGTTGGGCGCGAACTCGGTCGCGGATCGCGACAACACGGTTTCGATCGGCGCGCCGGGTGCAGAACGCCAGTTGACCAACGTGGCCGACGGCACTGCGCCGACGGACGGCGTCAACGTGCGCCAGTTGAACGGCGCGATCAATTCGGTGCGCGAAGAAATGTCGAAGTACCGCAAGGACGCGAACGCCGGCACGGCGAGCGCGATCGCGATGGCCAACCTGCCGCAGGCCGTGCTGCCCGGCGAGAAGGTCGTTGCGCTCGGCGGCGGCACGTACGGCGGTCAAAGCGCGATGGCGGTCGGCCTGTCGGTCGCGACGACGAAATGGCTCGTCAAAGGCTCGATCACGACGGCGGTGTCGGGCCACGGCTCGTTCGGCGCCGGCGCGGGCGTCGGCTATCGCTGGTAGGCGACACCGGGCTGCGTAGCGCCGGCGGACGGCTTGCCGACGCTACCTATACAGCGACGCCTGCGGCAATTCCCCCGTCAACGCGAACCGGCCGACGTCGCGCAGCCGGTAGTCGAGCGGATCGTGCAGCGTATGCGTGCGCGCGTTGCGCCAGAAGCGGTCGAGGCCGAGCGATGCGGCCGTCGCGCGCGCGCCGCACGCATCGAACAGCGCCTCGCCGTTGTCGAGCGCCGCGCGCTGCGCGACGATCTTCGCGTCCGACACCGCGAGCGCCACTTGGGCACGTTCGCCGGCCGTCAGCGCGTCGCGCCGCGTCCATGCCCGCTGCAACGCGACAGCCGCGCGATCGGCCAGCGACGCCGCCGCAACCGCCTGCACGCGCATGTCGCCGAAGCGCTGCAGCGTATAGGGATCGTCGCTCGCCTGCGCGACGCCCGAGTCAATCCACGGCCGGCCGTGCGCCAGCACGTATTCGCGCGCCTCGGCCAGCGCGCCTTCCGCAAGCCCGACGAACAGGTTCGTCAACACGAGCTGCGACACCAGCGTGCGCAGCGTCGCGCGCGGCGTCGGCGGCGTCTCGGACCGGTGCAGCACGTCGTCCGGCGCGAGCGTCACGCCGTCGAAGCGCACGCTGCCGCTGTCGGTCTGGCGCTGACCGACGGGATCCCAGTCTTCGTTGACCGTGATCCCGTCGCGATCGGTCGGCACGACGCCAAACACGGCGCGGCCCGTTTCCGGATCGTGCGCCGACACGGTCATCCGCTGCGAGCCGCGCGTGCCCGAGCAGAATCCCTTCACGCCGTCGAGCCGGTAGCCGCCGTCCGGCGTCGCGGTCGCCACCAGCCGCGTGTCGAGCGGGTTTACGGCATTGCCCCACCACCAGCGATGCTCGACCGTGCCGCGCAGATAGCGTTCGCGCTGCGCCGCACTGCCCCACACGTCGACGCTCACCACCTGCAGGACCTGGAACCCGACCAGATGCGCGAGCGCGCTGTCGACGCGCGCGATCCGCCGGATCGTGTCGTAGATCGCGGGCCACTCGGCTTCCTGTCCGCCGAATTCGCGCGGCACCGCGAGCGTCAGCAGGCCCGCGTCGGCGAGCCGCTGCTTCTCGTCGGCCGCATGACCGCCCGCGCGGTCGCGCGCGGCGGCCGTCGCACGCAGCGCGTCGATCGCACGCGCCAGCGCATCGGCGTCGATCGCGCTGGCGTCGGAGTCCGGCGCCAGCGTCGCCGGGCCGCGAGGATCGTTCATGCGACGGCTTCCTGTGCAACGGTTGCGTGCGCAACGACATCGCTCGACAGCGGCACCAGCGCGCCGAGTCGACGGCCGGTCAGCCGCGACAGGATCTCGCGCCGCCAGTCGTCGTAGATCGCGCGGTATTCGGCGATATCGGCACCGAACACGTGCGCGGTGTGCGCATATTCGTCGTGCAGATAACCGTCGAGCCGTGCCTGCGTTTCCTCGTCGGCCGCGATCACGCGATCGATCAGCGCGTCGCGCTCGGCGGCCGGCAGCGCCTTCAACGTGTCGAACCACCACTGGACGATCTGCACGCGATGCCACTCCTCGTCCGGTCGAATCCGGTTCTCGCCGTGCTCGCGCATCGCGCCGTCGGCGATGCGGCCGGTCTTGCGCTGAATCCACAGCTTCGCGAGGATGTGCAGTTCGTAATGCCATTCGAACGCGAGAAAGCCCGCGACGTCGCGCACCGCGATGTCTCCAATGCGTTCCCAGTGCGCGGCGACGAGCCGATCGACTTCCGGCAGCGGATCGCGGCCGGTCAGTTCGGTCACGCGTTCGCGACCGATCACGGCGTGCGCGCCGTCGTCGCCGAGCTGACGCGACAGGATCAGCTGGAAATGCGGGTCGTCGCGGAACAGCGTGTCGATCGCCTTCGCGACGACCTGCACGATGAACAGGTCGTGCGACGCCATCTTCGTGTAGTAGTCGGCGACGGCGGCCCGTTCGTCTTCATCGCGAGGCTCGCGCGGCGGTGTCGCCAGCTTGTCCGGGAAGTCGGGGCGATGGCGTCGCGCGACGTCCAGAAACAGCGCTTCCTCGAATTGTCCGTTCCATTCGCGCGGCGCGCCGGTAGGTAAGGTCATGGGTATCGTTCTCTCAGGGTCTTCAATGAAAAGAGCCGGCGCTCGTGGCGCCGCTCAGGTACGCCGGGTCACGCGTCGGACCAGGCGGTCGCCCGTGATTTGCACGGCCGAAACGAGTGCGATCAGGATCACGATCACGGTCACCATGACGGTGGTGTCGAAGCGCTGGTAGCCGTAGCGGATCGCGAGATCGCCGAGCCCGCCCGCGCCGACGGCGCCCGCCATCGCGGTCGAGCCGATCAGCGCGACGACGGTGATCGTGAAGCCGCCGAGCATGCCGGGCAGCGCCTCAGGCAGCAGCACGTGCCACACGATGTGGCGACGTTTCGCGCCCATCGCGAGCGCGGCCTCGATCAGCCCGCGATCGACTTCGCGCAGGCTCACCTCGGCAATCCGCGCGAAGAACGGAATCGCGGCGATCGACAGCGGCACGACGGCCGCCCACACGCCGATGGTCGTGCCGATCAGCACGCGCGTGAACGGCAGCAGCGCGACGAGCAGGATGATGAACGGCGTCGAGCGGAACACGTTGACGAGCGCGCCGAGCACCGCGTTCACGCCGCGCCGCGCGTAGATGCCGCCCGGCGCGGTCGTCACGAGGATCACCGCGAGCGGGATGCCGATCAGCGCGGCGATCGCGGCCGACGCGGCGACCATCGACAGCGTGTCGCGGATCGCGTCGAGCAGTTCGGGCCACCAGAGTTCAAACATAGCCGAGCACCTCCGCGTGGTTCGCATGGCGGCGTGCGCGTTCGAGCAGTGCCGCGACCGCGCCGCCGCGTGCCGGCTGCTGCCCCGCGTCATCCGCGCGCGGCGATGCCGCGATCACGAGACGCCCCTGCGCATGGCCCTGGATCCGCTCGATCCCGCCGTGCAGAAAGCGCACCGAACCGCCGAGCGCCGCCGCGAGCGCGCCGACGTCCGGCTCGCCGCCGCTCTCGCCCGTATAGCGAACGTCGAGCACCACCTGCGCGCCGTCGGGCAGCGCGGCCTGCTCGGGCAACGGCCGCACGCGCGCGGCCAGTTCGGCCGGCAAGTCGTGCACGAGCGTGCTGAGCAGCGCCCGCGTCGCGCCGTGGCGCGGATCGCCGAACACGCGCCACACCGGGCCCGTTTCGACGACCTCGCCCTGCTCGATCACCGCGACCGTGTCGCAGACCGCGCGGATCACTTCCATCTCGTGCGTGATCAGCACGATCGTCAGCCCGAGGCGGCGGTTGATGTCGGCGAGCAACGCGAGGATCGATTGCGTCGTCTCGGGATCGAGCGCCGAGGTCGCCTCGTCGCACAGCAGCACCTCCGGGTCGTGCACCAGCGCCCGCGCGATGCCGACGCGCTGCTTCTGGCCGCCCGACAGGCTCGCCGGATACGCGTCGCGCTTCGCGGCGAGCCCGACGAGGTCGAGCAGCGCCTCGGCCTTGCGCGTGCGCTCGGCCTTCGGCACGCCGGCGATCTTGAGCGGCAGCGCGACGTTCTCGAACACCGTCTTCGCCGACAGCAGGTTGAAATGCTGGAACACCATGCCGGTGCGACGCCGCAGCGCGACGAGCCCGTCCTCGTCGAGCGCGCCGACGTCGACGCCCTGCACGCGCACGCTGCCAGAACTCGGCCGCTCAAGGCCGTTCACGAGCCGCAGCAGCGTCGACTTGCCGGCACCGCTGCGGCCGATGATCCCGAACACCTCGCCGCGCCGCACGTCGAGCGTCACGTCGCGCAGCGCGGCGGCCTGGCCGCGCGGCGTCGAGAACACCTTGCCGACGTGCGCGAGCGACACGGCGGCGCCGTCGGCGCGCGCGGCCGCTTCGTCAAGCGCCCCTTGTGCGTGCGCGCCTGCGCCGGCCCGCGCGGCCGAAGCCTCGATGAAACCCAGCGTATCGAACAATTGCGTCATCGCTTCGCTCCGTCACGTTCATGCATGCGCGGGATGCGCGGGTTCCGTCGCCGGCGCGGCGGTGGGCCGGTGCCGCGCGCCCGTGTGCCAGGCCGGCAGCCGTGCGCCGGCGCCGAACAGTTTCTCGCGCAGCGTCGGGGCGGGATCGTAGTCTTCCTTGTAGACGCCGCGGTTCTGCAATTCCGGCACGACCCAGTCGACGAAATCCTCGAACGACTCGGGCATCACGGTGCGCGTCAGGTTGAAACCGTCGATGCCCGTCTCGTCGATCCACGACTGCAGTTCGTCCGCGACCTGCGACGGCGAACCAACGATTGGCGCATAGCGGCCGCCCAGCGACATCTGTTCGAGCATCCGGCGCACGGTCCACGTGCCGGTCGTGCTCTTGCGCGAGATCGCGTCGACGGCCGACTGGATCGAGTCGGTCTTCACGTACGAGATCGGCTCGTCGAGGCCGTACTTCGCGAAGTCGATGCCGGTCGAGCTCGCGAAATGCGCGAGGCCGGCTTCCGGGCTCGCGTAGCGCCGGTATTCGTCGAACTTCTCGCGCGCGAGACGTTCGGTCTCGGCGGTCACGACGCTCACGCCGGCGAAAATCCGGATCGATGCCGGGTCGCGCCCCTGCCGTGCGGCGGCCGCGCGAATGTCGAGCGCCGCCGCGCGCGCGGCGGCCTTGCTCTGTCCGTTCACGAACACGCATTCCGCATGCCGCCCCGCGAATTCGACGCCGCGCGCCGACGAACCGGCCTGGTACAGCACCGGCGTGCGCTGCGGCGACGGCTCGCTCAAGTGAATCGCGTCGACCGAATAGAACGGCCCTTCATGCTTCACGCGCCGCACCTTGCCCGGCTGCGCGAACACGCGCGCGTGCGCATCGCGGATCACCGCGTCGTCGTCCCAGCTCTGTTCCCACAGCTTGTAGACGACGTCCATGTAATCGTCCGCGCGTTCGTAGCGGTCGTCGTGGCCGATCTGCTGCGCGAGGCCCATCCCGCGCGCGGCGCTGTCGAGATAGCCGGTCACGATGTTCCAGCCGACGCGCCCCTTCGTCAGATGGTCGAGCGTCGACATGCGGCGCGCGAACAGGTAAGGCGGCTCGTAGGTCAGGTTCGCGGTCACGCCGAAGCCGAGATGTTGCGTGACCTGCGCCATCGCGGGCACGAGCAGCAGCGGATCGTTGACGGGCACCTGCACCGATTCGCGCAGCGCGGCGTCCGGGCCGCCGCCGAACACGTCGTACACGCCGACGATGTCCGCGAGAAAGATCCCGTCGAACTTGCCGCGTTCGAGCGTCCGCGCGAGATCGGCCCAGTAGTCGAGATCGGTGTAGTGCGCGGAGCGGTCGCGCGGATGCGTCCACAGCCCGTGGTTGATGTGCCCGACGCAGTTCATGTTGAACGCGTTGAGCAGGATCTTCTTGCGGTTCGCCGTCGTCATGTCGCCTCCGTCACCACGCGATCGCGTACAGCGAGCCGAACGCATTGTCGAGCGCCCGGCGCACCGCCGGCGAGTGCTGGTAGATCGCGATGAACTTGCGGATGCGCGCATCGTTCACGCTCTCCGGCCGCACGACCCACTGGATCGCGAAGTTCTTGTTCTCGGTGCCGTCGAACAGCAGCGCGCTGTTCGGGTCGGTCGTGCCGGCGAGCTTGATGAAGCTCGGGTAGCCCTGCGCAAGGTCGACGTCGTCGAGCGAGCGCGCGAGCTGCGACGCTTCGAGCGGGATGATCTTCAGGTGTTTCGGATTCGACACGATGTCGTGCGTCGTCGCGCGGTAGTCGGCGCCCGGCTTCAGCGTGATGAGGCCCGCGCGCTGCAGCAGCAACAGCCCGCGCCCGCCGTTCACCGGATCGTTCGCGATCGCGACGCGCGCGCCGTCCTTCAGCTCGTCGAAGCGCTTCACCTTCTTCGAATAGAGGCCGATCTTCATGATCGTGCCGGGCGCGATCGATACGAAGTTGTAGCCGCCCTGCTTCTTCGCGTTCTCGAGAAACGGGATGTGCTGGAAGTAATTGACGTCGATGTCCTTGTTCGCGAGCGCCGCGTTCGGCGTATTCCAGTCGGTGAACTCGACGATCCGCACGTCGAGGCCCTGCTCCTTCGCCTCCTTCGCGGCGATCTTCAGCGCATCGATCTGCGGGCTCGTCGAGATGCCGACCTTCAACGGCGCGGTATCGGCACGCGCGCCGTTCAGCATCGCGACGCCGAGCAGCGCGGCGACCAGCAGGCTGGCCACGCGGCCGGGGGAAAAGCGGGTGGAAAAGACGGCATGCAGCATGGGAACCACTCTCCTGTCCAAAGACGGTATCGACGGATGAGCGACGCCGCGGCGAACGCGCGGGCGTTCTCCGGACAGTCGTCGTCGCATCGGAAAAGGATCAGCCGATGATAGAGAGCGGCGGGAAGGCGGTCTACGAAGCGATTGTGCGAAGAAAATCGCGTGCGGCGATATGGCACGCGATCCGCCGCGCGGGCGGCCGCCCGGATGGCCAGTTGGCCGAAATCTCGGCCTGGCCGGCGGGCGAATTCCGAAATCTCGGCCACCTGCGGCTGCAACCCTTTCCGCAGACGAAACAAATCCGTTATGAATCAATGCATTGCGAATATTCCGGCAGGCCGGATTTCTGGCACGGGGGTTGCGTAATAGACGGCACACGATGCCGCGAAGCCATGCAGGCATTCCAACATCAGGAGACACGTCTTGCAGACCTCAATCCCTACCCCCACCCGTGCCGAGCCGATTGCCGAAGCCGGTCCCGCCGCGCGCGAGCGCTTCTGGCCTGAAGGCTGGTGGAAGCTGATGGAAATCCGCATCGGCATCATCCCGCTACCGGTCTACGTGATCCTGTTCGGACTGATCGTCGGCTTCGCGGTGACGGGCAAGGTGCCCGGCGAGATCTCGATGGCGATCGCCGTGCTCGCGTTCTTCGGCTTCACCTGCGCGGAACTCGGCAAGCGCCTGCCGCTCTTGCGCAACATCGGCGCGGCCGCGATCTTCGCGACCTTCGTGCCGTCGGCGCTCACCTATTACCACGTGCTGCCGAAGCCGGTGCTGAACCTGACCGTCGAGTTCACGAAGTCGACGAACTTCCTGTATCTGTTCATCGCGTCGATCATCGTCGGCAGCATCCTGAGCATGGACCGGCGCGTGCTGATCCAGGGCTTCGTGAAGATCTTCATTCCGCTCGCCGCCGGCTCGGTCGCGGCCGCGATCGTCGGCACGGCGGTCGGCACCGCGCTCGGCCTCGGCGCGCGCCACACGCTGCTGTACATCGTCGTGCCGATCATGGCGGGCGGCGTCGGCGAAGGTGCGATTCCGCTGTCGATCGGCTATTCGGAACTGATGCACCTGCCGCAGGGCGAGATGTTCGCAATGGTGCTGCCGCCGGTAATGCTCGGCAGCCTGACCGCGATCATCCTGTCGGGCGCGCTCGACATGCTCGGCAAGCGCCTGCCGCACCTGACCGGCAACGGCCGCCTGCAGGTCGGCGAAAGCGGCGACATGACGCCGGAAAGCGAGGAAATCCGCGGCCACGTCGACGTCACGCACATCGCGGGCGCCGGCATCACGGCGATCACGCTGTACCTCGTCGGCCTGATGGCGCACAAGCTGTTCGGCCTGCCCGCGCCGGTCGCGATGCTGTTCCTCGCGGTGCTGGTGAAGCTCGCGCGCGCGGTGTCGCCGCCGCTGCAGGAAGGCGCGTTCGTCGTCTACAAGTTCTTCTCGACCGCCGTCACGTATCCGCTGCTGTTCGCGATCGGCGTCGCGATGACGCCGTGGGACAAGCTGACCGCCGCCTTCACGATCGTCAACGTCGTCACGATCGTGTCGACCGTCGCGACGCTGATGGGCACGGGTTTCGTGGTCGGCCGCCTGCTGAAGATGTACCCTATCGACACCGCAATCGTGAACGCCTGCCACAGCGGGCAAGGCGGCACCGGCGACGTCGCGATCCTGACCGCCGCGAACCGGATGCAGCTGATGCCGTTCGCGCAGATCGCGACGCGCATCGGCGGCGCAATCGTCGTCACGGTGACGCTGATCCTGGTCGCGCACTTCGGATGACGCGCCGCTGCGCGCACCGTCGCGCAGGCTGCTTCGCACGCGCCGCCGCCGGCCCTGCCGGCGCGCGGCGCGCGTCATTCGGCGCGTCGCTCCGGGAGCCGGTTGCGAATGACCGGTTGCGGACGACCGGTTGCGGGCTTCGATGAGGGCGAACGTGCAGAAGAGCTTCAAGGGAATCCCGTGGTGGGGGTGGGCGTCGGCCGCCGTGCTGTATGTCGGCGTGGCGGGCGCGGCCGTCGATTTCGCGTGGGAACGCGCGATCGACGCGCTCGAGGAAACCGGCGCGCATCGGCTCGACCTGTACGCGTCGAGCCTGAAGAGCGAACTCGGCCGCTTCGAGATCCTGCCCGGCCTGGTCGCCCGCCAGGATGGCGTGCGCACGCTGCTGCGCGCCACGCCGCAAGACCGGCCCGCGCTCACGCACACCGTGAACACGTATCTCGAAGCCGTGAACCGCGACGCGGGCAGCGGTGCCGTCGACGTGATCGACCTGCAAGGCGAAGTGATCGCCGCCAGCAACTGGAACGAGACGATCAGCTTCGTCGGCACCAACGTGTCGTACCGGCCGTACTTCAAGGATGCCCTGGCACACGGCAGCGGCCGCTTCTTCGGGATCGGCACCAACACCGGCGTGCCGGGCGTCTACTTCGCGAGCGCGGTGCGCGACGACGGCGTGCCGATCGGCGCGACTGCCGTGAAGATCAGCGTCGACCCGCTCGAATCCGCATGGCGCGCGCCGGGGGTCGCCGCGATGGTGGTCGACGGCAACGGCGTGGTCGTGATCTCGACCGAGCCGGCGTGGAAATTCACCGCGCTGCGCCCGATCACCGCGCAGCAGCAGCGCGACATCCAGGCGTCGCGGCAATACGCGGGCCGCACGGTCGACGTGCTGCCGTACCGCCACATCGGCGACCGCAGCGCCGCCGCATGGTTCGGCACGTTCCCGGATCCGCGTCACGCCGGCCGCAGCACACGCTATCTCGTGATGTCGCGGCCCGCGCCGCAGGCCGGCGATTCGCTGATGGTGCTGCTCGACATCGCCGGCGCGCGGCGCCAGCAGCAAACCGCGTTCGTGTTCGTCACCGGCGCGTTCCTGATCGCCGCGCTGCTGGTCGGCTACGCGATCCAGCGCCGCCGGGCGATCGTCGCGCGGCTGAACGCGCAGGACGCGCTGCGCCGCGCGAACGACCGGCTCGAGCTGACCGTCGCGCAGCGCACGGCCGCGCTGACGGCCGCGAACGAGCGGATGCAGCGCGAGATCGTCGAACGCGAACGCACCGAGCAGCGGCTGCGCGATTCGCAGCAGGAAGTCGTGCACGCGGGCAAGCTCGCGGTGCTCGGGCAGATGGCCGCGGGCCTCACGCACGAGCTGAACCAGCCGCTCGTCGCGATCCGCACGCTGTGCGACAACGCACGCACGTTCTTCGAGCGCGGCCAGCCGGCGCCGGCATACGCCAATCTCGAACGGATCGGCAAGCTGGTCGACGGCATGGCCGTGCTCACCGGCGAGCTGAAGACCTTCGCGCGCAAGCCCGACGTCGAGCGCGTCGCCGTGTCGCTGAACGAGGCCGTCGCGCACGCGCGGCTCATCTACGATGCGCGGATCCGCGACGAAGGCGTGCAGCTCGACGTGAACATCGCGCCCGGCACGACGGTATCCGCGGAATCGAGCCAGTTGCAGCAGGTGATCGTGAACCTGCTCGGCAACGCGCTCGACGCGGTGCATGACGCGCCCGTGCGGCGCATCGTCATCGAAGCCGACGATGCGGACGCAGCCGGCCGCGTGCGCCTCACCGTCGCCGACAGCGGCGCCGGCATCGCGCCGGAGGTGCTGCCGCACCTGTTCGAGCCGTTCGTCACCACCAAGCCGCGCGGCCAGGGCCTCGGGCTCGGCCTCGCGATCACGTCGCGCATCGTCGAGGCGTTCGGCGCGAAGATCGCCGCGACGAACCGCGACGCCGGCGGCGCGCAGTTCACCATCGAATTCGCGGCGGTCACGCCGCAACAAAGGACAGAGCATGGAAGATGAGATTCGCGTGCTGGTCGTCGAGGACGATGAAAACGTCCGGATCGGCGTCGAGCAGGCCGTCGCGCTCGCGGGGTTCCCGGTCGACGCGTTCGCGTCGGCCGCCGACGCGCTCGCGCACGTCGCGCCCGGCGCACCCGTCGTGATCGTGTCGGACGTGCGGATGCCGGGCATCGACGGGCTGCAGCTGCTCGAACGCGTGATGGCCGTCGATACGCAGATTCCGGTCGTGCTGATCAGCGGCCACGCCGACATTTCGACGGCCGTCGGCGCGATGCAGGACGGCGCATACGACTTCATCGAGAAGCCGTTCTCGTCGGACGTGATCGCCGGCCGCGTCGCGCGCGCGGTCGAGAAGCGCAGGCTCACGCTCGAGGTGCAGGGGCTGCGCGCGGCGCTCAACAACTGGCAGGGCATCGAGGCGTTCGTGCTCGGCAAGTCGCCCGCGATGGCCGACGTGCGCAAGAAGATCCTGCGCCTCGCCGATACGTCGGTGTCGGTGCTCATCACCGGCGAGACGGGCACCGGCAAGGAACTGATCGCGCGCAGCCTGCACGACTTCGGCGGCCGGCGCGATGCGCATTTCGTCGCGCTGAATTGCGGCGGCCTGCCCGAGCAGGTGTTCGAGAGCGAGCTGTTCGGCCACGAGGCCGGCGCGTTCACCGGCGCGATCAAGAAGCGCATCGGCAAGATCGAATGGGCGCACGGCGGCACGCTGTTTCTCGACGAGATCGAGACGATGCCGATTCCGCTGCAGATCAAGATGCTGCGCGTGCTGCAGGAACGCGTGGTGGAGCGGCTCGGCGCGAACGAGCTGATTCCGGTCGATTGCCGCGTCGTCGCCGCGTCGAAGGCCGATCTCTCCGAACTCGCGGCCGACGGGCGCTTCCGCGCGGACTTGCTGTATCGGCTCAACGTCGCGCAGATCGAGCTGCCGCCGCTGCGCGAGCGGCGCGAGGACGTGCCGCTGCTGTTCGAGCATTTCGTGCTCGCGGCCGCGCGGCGCTTCGGGCAGCCGGCGCCGGTCGTCACCGCTGCGCAGGTGTCCGAACTGATGACGCATGCATGGCCCGGCAACGTGCGCGAACTGCAGAACGTGGCCGATCGCTTCGTGCTCGGGCTGACCGGCGACAGCCTGCTGTCGTCCGGTGGCGAACCGGCGGCGGGCGGCACGCTTGCCGAGCAGATGGCGTATTTCGAGCGGATGCTGATCGAGGACATGCTGCGGCGTCACAACGGCAACGTGGCGGATGCGAGCGTTGCGCTCGGCATGCCGAAGAAGACGCTTTATCACAAGCTGCGCAACCTGCGGATTCCAGCGCGCGGCGACGCGGCAGCCGACGGCGGCGAATGAAGCCAAAGGATACGCACGGCATGGATCGCATCGACATCACCGCACGCGGCCGCATCGACGGCCACCTGATCCGCGGCATCACCCGCGCACACAAGACGTTCCGCCCGAGCGACTGGCCCGAACGGCTCGCGGGCGTCATCACGCTGTTCGTCGGCGAGCGGCGGCCCGGCTATCCGTGCGCGCTGTCGCGGCTCGCGATGCCGGTCGTCGACGGCGGCGTCAAATGCCTGTTCGTGTCGGACGAATTGCGTGGCGTGTGCGCCGATGCGTTCGAGTTCGCGATGCAGTTCGCCGCCGACAACGATCTTCTCGTCGAGCTTCAGACCGCGCCGGCGTTGGTGGTGCGCTAGAAATTCCGCCGGCGTCTCCATCCAGCTTGCCCGCCGGTATTAGTTGAATGGCGATGGTTTCGGCACAGCCCGGTAGATCGTCGAGCACGCCTTCATTTGGCTGCACCACATCGGACGACCGCACCCGGCTCGGATGTATGGCGCCCCTCTGAAGCGCTCATGAAAAACCCCGCTCGCGTTATCTGCAAAAAAACTCCGAAGGGTCGGATCATGTTTTGACTTTTTAGAAGTTTAGAGTCGGATGTCTGATCAGATAAATATCTCAATAAATCCCAATAATTCTGACAGGCTATCAAGCACCAAAATCAATAACCATCGGCAGATAAACTCATCCAGCACACTTCGTGCATGGAATGTCTTTTGACTTTAATTTTCTTACAAATGCTTGACACTCACATTTCATTTGGTGCACTCTCACATGGCGGGCAACCTCTCAATGAAAAACGAGGATGTGCGCACCACGTTCCCTAAATTTCGTTTCGTTAAAAAGGAGCATCAATATGACGATTTCCTTGAAAAACATAACGAGAAGTAAAGAGTTGACCGCTGCTGAAATCGAGCCGGTCGTAGCTAACGTCAAATACGCGCAGCGTAATGACGTCGAAATCGAGCCAGTCGTGGCCAACGTCAAATACGCTCAGCGTAACGACATCGAAATCGAGCCGGTCGTGGCCAACGTCAAATACGCTCAGCGTAACGACGAGGAAGTCTCGGCTGTCGCAGAAGCTGCATGAAACCCGCAGTAATACGCATACACCGCTGAATCCGCTCCGTGGGCAAGGGCTTTGGCCTCTTGCTCACCTGCCCATGTTTCGCTGAATGGAGAGTCGAATATGGTCGCGTTGTTGTCGCCGAAATTTGTGAATGAATTATGGGGGAAGCAAGCGGCGGAGCTCACCATATCGCAGATCCCATTCAACGATAAAGATGTGCTGGATGCACTCAAGGAATATTCCACTTGCACGAACGACATTCGATCTCGCAACGCTCATTCTGAAGCCATAACCGCCTTCAATGGAAAGCGCACTCCAGAGCCGCGCCCTGACTTTCTCGTGCTTCCGACCGACACTACGTTTGACGGTTATGTATCGAGAATCGCGCGTCTTGCCGGCGACGACGAATGGACGGTCATGTACTATGGACTTCACGCGGCAAGCCCTGTCATTTGGGACGTCGCAAAGTCCTTCTCAGACCAGCTTGCCTCATCGATAGGCTATCGTCCAGGTGGCCGCGTCGACATTGATTGCTTTATTGGACGATATTCATCCACTTATATCGGAATTCATGCCGATCACGCGCATAATTTCGGATTCACCCTGCGCGACGGGAAAACGATGTTCACCTGGCCTGGAAGCAGGTCGGATCTCGCTGGAATACGATTTCCCGATTACGAACCATTCAAGCCCGAGAGCACTCCGCTCGAGAACAAAACGAATCGAGTAACCTATTTCCCCGAGAACTGGTTGCACGTTGCCGAAACACGATCCGACGTATCGGCAAACGTGAATATCGCTTTTTGGGAAACCGGCAGCGATACGCAGCAAAATGCAAACTACGTGAAGGGCCAGCTTCCGGTGCCCACTCGTACACGCCATGACGTGCGCTCCTCCGGCATCGTAAGCCTCAATCCCGATGATGAGCTGCTGCTTTCGTCCTTGCAGGCCTTGCTCGCCGGTGCATCTCTGAAAAGACGAATGATGATTTCCCAACTCATCTCGGATACCAGTAGCCGCTTGAATGTCGGTCGTCCGATCGTCGAAGTCGATGAACTGGACGACGTCATCTCCCTCAACGCCATCAGCACGCTGCAGTGGATGCCGGTATTGCAGGATGGCGAGATCCTGGTCGCGGCCAATGGCCACTGCAGCAGCTTCCGATACAGTCGCGTAATGCACGACTTTCTGAATCGCTTGTCCACCGGTCAACACGTGAACATTGCGGATATGTCACGCAAGCAAGACCCATCGCTGAATGATGACCTCCTGAGAGTCACCGCTTCGCTGGCGCAATGGGGTGCGCTTTGATGGGGCTCAGAGGTCGATGGGCACTCGTTTTTATCTGTATCTGCCTGTCGTTTGGCAGCTTCGCTGATGAAGCGGCTCAAGTGACCTTTGCCCTGAGACTGGCCGATCACACTTCCTCCGTATCGATGTTGCTCGCCGCGGGTCTCATCGGAGGCATTCTTTCCGGTCCGATCGCTCCGGTGATCCTCGAGCGAAGCGGGCCTCGCCAAACGATTCCTGCGATATTCGTCCTTCAGTCGCTTCTGATCGCGATCGCGTCCCTGGCCAATCAGTTCTGGGGCTACGTCGCCGTGTCAATGGCGCTCGGATCCACCGGGTCCCTGCTGTGGGCGGCAATCATGGTCGCCATTCCGACCTACGCAAGAGACGAACGATACATCGATCGCATCAACCGGATTACGCAATCCATGCGAAACATGGGTTACGTCGGTGGCCCGGCTCTCGGCGGATTGCTATACGGCATGGCCGAGCGTTCGCGGGGCTTGCTGCTGCTGGCGTTGTTGGTATTGGTCGCTGCGCCCGTCACCGCGCTCTGTTTCAATGCGCTGGATTCCTTCGTTCAAAAATCCGGCCAGTTGCCCAAGCAAGACAAGCAAAAGGGCCGGCTGGACCTGCCGGGCCTCTTTCGCACCGCCGGCGTGACCCGCGCGGTCGCCCCGTTGTGGGTGACTGTCGTGCTGACCTCCACGCTCAACGTTCTGTTGATATTTCGCATTCGAACCGATCTGCAGTTCAGTGCCGAAATATACGGATTGGTTGTCAGCGCGTTGAGTGTGGGGCTCATCGTCGGTCCCGTTGCTTGTTCCGGAGTATTGGCGAGGTTCGGCGATGCAGCTGGCGCGTCCATTGCCGCCGGCGTCATCGGCTTCGGCATCTTGTGGCTCGCGTTGAGTGACACCGCGTGGGTCATCATGTGCGCGACGTTTGTGATCGGCTTGGCTAATGGCATCCAAAACGCGCTCACGTCGAGTTTCATGATGAAGGCGATCCCTCCAAAGCAGCGGGTCAACCTGATGCCGGCCTATATATTTTGCATCCAGACTTCGGTATTTCTCGGTTTCATGAGCGCCGGCATGATCAGTACCGCGCATGTGAGCATGGCCCTCGTAGCAGTTGGAGTCGCAACGGCAATCACCGGTGCATGCGGCTTCGCGTTGAATGTCAGAAACCGACCCGGCATGATGACAAAAGGAGCTTGATGATGGATGCAATAGGACGCTTCGGATCAAAGCCAGGCGATACGAAATCGATCAACCTGCAAGCCCCGTTGGATCGCATCGTGTCATCGGGCGTGGCGAATCTCCGAGTCAGCCATTACTACTTCGACGAACCACTGTTCGACGAGTATGAATCGACAACAGTCCGCGCGACATGGGATTTCGCCGCCGCAGAATCCATCGTCCGGGATGGGTACAGCATTCTCGATCTGGGCTGTGGCGACGGCAGACTGCTCCTGCACCTCGCCGAAAAATTCTCACTGCAGGAGAGTTTTGGCATCGACATCTCCCCCATCGCCATCGATCGATTCGAAGCGTCCATCAATCACGGCCACATTCACGCGCTTCGGGGGGACATATTCGACCTTCCGACATCGATCACGCGACGCCGATTCGACGTCGTCACCTTCGGCGATGCAACCGTCAATTTCATTCTGGACGACAACAAGCTCGAAGCGTTGCTCTGTAGCGCGAAGGCTCAGCTGCGCGACTCCGGGTCGCGGATCATGGTCGCCGTCTTCGGCGACGGTACACCCGAGCGTCTTGCGTTCATGGACAAGCGCTGCACGGTTGTGCCATTTCGGCGCAGCAACGGCGAAGCCGCGCTCATCTGGTGGGCCTACAAATACGACAGTGACAAGCTGATCATGCATCGATCGGTCTTCGCGCAATCAGGACGGAACGAAAGCGGAGATATCGAAGGCGTGGTATGCGATCTTCGAGACCGGATGTGGACCCCCTCGACACTCGCTCCCATTGTGAAGGCAAGCGGCCTCACGATCGAGAAAGTCGTCGCATCCGAAGTGCAGGACGGCGCCGCCGTGGGCATGGCGACGGCAATTGTCATATTGAAATCGGCCTGAACCACCATGAGAACAGATCCGATTCGACCGAACTTCTATCGAGGGACGGGGGGATATGCGTGGCAGCTCGCCGAATATCTCCAGGGCGGCCACGTCCACGCCGACAGCAACTACACCCTCGGCAAATCAATGCCGCCGGAGTTACGGAACCCGCTTGCAACCTATCCGGAGTCCCTGCCCCCGGACTCGTCGGTCAGGTGGGCCAGGTCGGTGCGCATTACTCGCAGTGCGCCTCGACTTGTCGGCGCGCGAGGAATTCGATCGTCGCTTGTCGTGGTCGAAAGCGCGCAGGCGTTTGGAGGATTTCGCGATGAAGACGTTCAGGCGCTCGTCGAAGGAACGACGGTGAAGGCGTTGCCGCGTCTGGAGATCAATGGCGTGCCGCACAAAACCGGCACGCTGCTGATTGCGCTATATCGACACGGGTTCATCGAGACCGACCAGACATTTCCGGCATCGCCTCCGCTCCGCTATCTGATCGAGCCCACCTGTATCGTCTCCGACGCTCCGGGAATTGGACGCGTCGCCATCAACCAGCTCAACGGCCGAACCATCCGATTGAGCGAAGCGTCTCGACGTATCTTCTCACTGGACACGCTCTCGGAAGAGATAACGGAAACGCTGCCCCCCACCGTCGTGCATTTTGCGAAAGCCGGCATGTTGAGATTGATCTCCGGAGGAAACGCCCGTGCAACTGATTAGACCCGGAATGGGTACGGAGAATAGCGCTGCATTGATCTCCGCGCTCATCCGCATGGCCCGCCCCGTTACAGTCGTCGAGATCGGCGCCGGCGACAGCACGGTTTTCATCGCGAAGGCGCTCCAGCAGGCTCGGCAGGATTGGCTGCACGACAAGAATCTACTGGATAGCTCAGCATGGCAGGAGCGCAGCGCGCTTCTTGATCCGACAGGAATCCCCGATGTCTATCAACCCAGGCTGATCACCATCGACGACTTTACCGCGGAAGGCTCCTCGGCCGAAGAAGCGTGGGCTGTATTGAAGAATCACGATATCGACGAGCACCTCGTCACATTCGTCAAAAGCAACTTCTACGCACTCGATGAAGCCACCATCGCGTCATGGGGACCAGTCGATATCGCGTGGATCGATGCGGGCACACCCGCCGACGACGTCCGTTTCGTCGCGACACTGTGGGACCACATCGCGCCCGGCGGATACTTGTGCCTTCACGAGCCGACCATGTTGACCACCGTCAACATGGAGGGAACACAACGTGTTCGCAGAGTCAGAACGCCGATCTGGGAGGAGCTGTTTCGCAGGCAGGACAATTCATTCGAACTCGTCACGCTGCCGGAATTGCACAAATACCGCCAGAGCGGCCTGGGTATCCTCCGAAAGCGCCAACAAAGTGAACGTGTGCTCCGTTCGCAACCGCTGCAGTCCGAACTCGTCGCCTTGGGAGAGATTCCGATTCGCAGCAATTATTTGCCGATTGGCGAGGATGCATTGAAACTGCGTCTTCGCAAGGACGCCATCCTTGCCGCGATGACGTCGAGCGAAGCGCGCTCCGTTTACGCTGCGATCGTCCTCGGCAACAATCGTGTTGCCGATATCGAGGAAAAGGTGGGCCTCGATGCGAAGGTCGTCGGCAAAATCCTGACCCGATTGCTGAGCATCGGGCTCATTCAGCGCGACCAGAATGGGTTTTCGGATGTCGGTACGATATGGGGAGAGATGGTCGATCGCCAGCATCGCAGCGCGGAAGATCTGAGCGATCGGCAACTGGAAACAGATATCTCCATCGAGAAGATCGCAACGGCTTTCGCGCCGGATACGCGTTACACCGAATCGGAGATATCCAAGATCTGTCAATTGTTCACAGCCGATTACGCCCGACTGAGGCGCTACCTGGTCGATCGCGGTGTCCTGCGACGTCAAGATAACGTATATCAACGGGTTCTATCGCAATAGCAAGCACTCACCCGATGGATGTCGAATCTGTCGCCGCTAGATGCGGCGTGGCCACGATCGGCCCGTACCAAAACTGGCGTTAGCCGCGGCCGCCCTGCTTGTCACGATGGTCGCCTCTTGAAGGCGCAGGCAATCGTTGCGGCTCTCTCTCGCCCTCTCCTTCCGCGGCGCGATGCGCATCCCCACAAGGCGCCGCATGCTGCCTCCAGCTGCACCCTTAATCATCTGATGATTTGATGCGCTGGCGCACCTTCCCCCTGCGACAAGGGTTTTCAGCCGAACCATCAATAAAATTGATCGTGACGATGAAAATTATGCGTTTTCCTTGCAGCTTGCCGTGAGGCATAGTTGCGACGTGATGACGCACCCATTGAGTTTTCAGTCATGAACATGCGAATCGAGCCGTCGGTGCTCGCGAACCCGGACCTGCAATTTGCGACGCTTTCGTCGGGCATCAGCCTGCCGTATGTCGAGCGGGGGAGCGGCGCGCCGATGGTGTTCGTGCACGGATCGTTGTGCGACTACCGTTACTGGGATCCGCAACTCGCGTCGCTGTCGGCCCATTACCGCTGCATCGCGCCGAGCCTGAGCCACTACTGGCCGGCCGTCGAAGCGGGCATCCAGGACGAGTTCAGCTGGCAGAACCACGTCGACGAGCTCGCCGAATTCATCGACGCACTCGATCTCGGCCCCGTGCATCTCGTCGGCCACTCGCGAGGCGGCAGCGTCGCGTTCAACGTCGCCCGCCAGCATCCGCACCTCGTCGACACGCTGACGCTCGCCGATCCGGGCGGCCCGCTGCAGCAGCCGGGCGTGCGCGAAGCCGCGCTGCCGGCCGCCGCGATCGCACTGCGCACGAAGGCCGTGAACCTGATCGGGGAAGGCGAAGTGGAAGCCGGCCTCGAGATGTTCGTCGATTCGGTGAGCCTGCCCGGCGCATGGAAGAAGAGCACGTCGCGCTTTCGCACGATGGCGATCGACAACGCGAGCACGCTGCCGAAGCAGCTTCAGGATCCGCTGCCCGCGTATTCGCAGCACTCGGCGTCGGACATCGCATGCCGCACGCTGCTGATCGACGGCCAGCGCAGCCCGAAGATGTTCCGCAACAACGTCGACACGCTGTCGCAGTGGATCGGCGATGCGCAACGGCAGACCGTCGCCGGTGCGTCGCACGGAATGAACGCGGCGAGCCCCGCGGTGTTCAACCGTTACGTGCACGAGTTCGTCGCCGCGTAACGCTCGCGGGCGGCATTCGCGCCGCCCGTTGCTTACTCCCCTTTCTCATTCGAAGCGCTGCGATGCGGACTGCCTGCATCGCAGCGCTTCGTCCGCATGCGCGTTCGCGTCACATGATCGGTTCGGGCTTGCGCGTCACCGCATCCGGCAACCCGAACACGCTGTCGAACGACCAGTTATACGCGAACGTGAAGATCGGGAAGAACACGATCAGCACCGCGTCGTACAGGAACGCCTGCACCAGCGACACGTCGAGCCACCACGCGATCAGCGGAATCAGGAACGTCACGAGCGCGACCTGAAAACCGATCGCATGCACGACGCGCCGCGCGACGGTGCGCGTCGTTTCCGCGCGGCGCCGCTCCCAGGCCTCGAACCCGAGGTTGTACAGAAAATTGACGATGACGCCCGTCGTCGAGATCATCACGCCGAGCAGGCCGCTCGTCGTCGCGCTCGC
Organism: Burkholderia sp. RF7-non_BP4; assembly: GCF_001521935.1. NCBI lineage: Bacteria > Pseudomonadati > Pseudomonadota > Betaproteobacteria > Burkholderiales > Burkholderiaceae > Burkholderia > Burkholderia sp. RF7-non_BP4. The sequence goes on from NZ_LOTA01000031.1 coordinate 54,193, forward strand.
GCCGCTCAGCATGCCGAGCACCGACGATGCGACGAGGATGCCGAGCACCTCGAACATCACGACGTAGACTATGCGTCTCTTCCATCCTTGCATGACCCACCACCTTCATATCGAACGAGGTGGCGAGACTACAGCGGGCACTTCGCCCGCAAAAGTCAGGTCCTTTCAATTTTTCTGACAGGAGGCCGCCGATGCTGACCAGCGACCACATCGACATGCTGCTGACCGTCATCGACAAAGGCTCGTTCTCGGCGGCCGCGCGCGCGCTCGGCCGCACGCCGTCGGCGGTCAGCATGGCGATCGCGAACCTCGAGGCCGAGCTGGACCTCGTGCTGTTCGATCGCGGCACGCGCGAGCCCACGCCGACTGCCGCGATGGCCGCGCTGCTGCCCGATGCGCGGTCGATCGCCGAACGGTTGCAGGCGTTGCGCGCGCATGCGCAGCACTTGTCGGAAGGCGTCGAGGACACGCTGCGGCTCGGCCTCGCGGCGGAGCTCGACGGCGCGCCCGTTGCGCGCGCACTGACCGCCGTCGCCGCGAAATATCCGGCGCTCGCGATCAGCATCGTCACCGCGCCGCAGGACGCGATCGTCGACGCATTGCATCGCGGCGCGGTCGATCTCTGCGTCGCGTACGGCGGGCTCGATCTTCATCCGCAGGAACAGATCCACGCGCTGTGGACCGAAACACTGATCGCCGTCGCCGCGCCCGGCCATCCGTCGATCGCCGAAGCCGCGCATCCCGAGGCGATCGAACGGCTGTCGGGGTTTCGGCAGATCGTCATCGCGGACCCGGAACGGCCGCTCACCGACGTGCGTCCCGTGATCGGCAACCGCACGTGGAAGGTGACCGACATGGCCACCGCGATCGCGCTCGTGAAGGCCGGACACGGCTGGGCGAACCTGCCCGAATCGCTGATCGGCCGGTATGTCGAAGACGGCGAACTGGCGCCGCTCGTGTTCGCGAACATCCGCAACGGGCTGCCGCTGCCCGTGTACCTGCGCCGGCCGAAGTACACGGGGCTCGGCAAGGCGGCCAGCGAACTGGTGCGGGCGCTGCGGGCGGAAAGCGACAGCAGGTAAGCGCTGCGGCGGCGAACGCCGCCGCGGCGTTGGTCAACGCCCGACGACTTGACCGTTAGTTGCAGTTGCTTCGCGTCTTCCGGCAATCCCCCGATCCGCCCTGGGACCTGCAACCGGAGTGACGCGCATGGCGGTCGCGCGACAAAAGGCCAATAAAAAACCCGATCCGCGTCACCACGGATCGGGTTCTTTGATCGACCGCCCGTTACGGCAGCCCGTCGCGGGCCGGCATATCAACGCACGGCGACTTCCTGCTTGCCCTTCCCCGCATCACCGACCGCCGTCGGCGCCGCGCCCCACCCGCCGCCCAGCGCGCGGATCAGGTTGACGGTCGACACGGCCTGCGCGCCGGTCAGCTGGTTCGCCTGCAACTGCGACTGCAGCACCGACCGCTCGCTGTCGATCACGTCGAGATAGGCCACCTCACCTTCCTGATACTGCGTACGCGACAGCGTCGCCGCACGGCGCGACGCATTGACGGCCGCATCCTGCGCGCGAATCTGGTCGTCGAGCAGACGCAGATCGGCGAGATTGTCCTCGACCTCACGGAACGCGACGAGCACCTGCTGCCGGTAGTTCGCGACCTGCTCGTCATACTGCGCGCGCGCCTGCTGCACGCCGGCCGCACGGCGCCCGCCGTCGAACAGCGGCAACGTCAGCGCGGTGCCGGCGAACGGTCCGAGCAGGAACGTACGGCTCGACCACAGGAACAGGTTGCCGAGCGTCGACGCTTCATAACCGAACGCACCCGTGATATCGAGCTTCGGGAAATACGCCGATTTCGCGAGGCCGATCCGCGCGTTCGCGGCCGCCATCGCGCGCTCGGCCGCCGACACGTCCGGGCGGCGTTCGAGCAGCGCGGACGGCAGGCCGGCGGGCACCTTCACCGCGACGGGCACGATCGGCGTCTCCTTGAACGCGAAGTCCGCGGGCGCCTTGCCGAGCAGGATCGCGAGCGCATGCTCGGACGCGGCGCGCCGGCGTGCGACGCCGACCGCATCGGCTTGCGCGGTCGCCAGTTCGTTCTTCGCGCGCGACACGTCGAGCTCGCTGATGTCGCCTTCGTTGAAGCGGCGCTGCACGAGCTTCAGCGCCTGGTCGCGCAATTCGACCGTGCGACGGTACAGGTCCTGATCCGAGTCGAGCTGGCGCAGTTCGAAGTAGTTCTGCGCGACGTCCGCCTGCAGCGCGAGCTGCACCGAACGGAACAGCGCTTCGCTCTGCGCCTGGTCGGCGCGCGACGCCTCGACGTTGCGGCTCACGCGGCCGAACAGGTCGGCCTCGTACGACACCGTGCCCTGCGCGCGCCACAGCGTCGCGGTGGTCGGGCCCGTGCCCTGCGGCTGGAACTGCGACGCCGACGACAGCCCTTCACGCGTCGGCCCGAACCCGGCGCCGACCTGCGGGAACCACTGCGAGCGCGCGGTGCGGGTCGCAGCACGCGCTTCCTCGACGCGCGCCGCCGCGGCCTTCAGGTTCTGGTTCGCGGCGAGCGCCTGCGACTCGAGCGAGTCGAGCACCGGATCGCCGAACACCTTCCACCATTCGCCGCGATGCTCGCCGTCCGCCGGTTCGGCTGTCTTCCACGTGCCGGCCTGTTCGCCGGCCGCGAGCGTCGGCGCTTCCTTGAACGCCGCGGGCGTCGACACGTCCGGGCGCTTGTAGTCGGGCCCCACCGCGCACGCGGCGAGCAGCGTCGCGAGCAGGGTGCTCGCGGCCGCCACCTTCGCGAAGCGCATCAGGCCATTCGAGTTGTGCATGTTGTCCATCTTTTTATCCTCAAGCATCCGAAGCCGGTACGCCCTGGCCCGGCACGCCATAGCCGGCGGAGTCCTTGCCGGCGACGTGGATCTTGCCGCCCGCCAGCGTGCGCAGCACGACGTAGAACACCGGCGTCAGCATCAGCCCGAACAGCGTCACGCCGAGCATCCCGAAGAACACCGCGATACCCATCGCATGTCGCATCTCGGAGCCCGCGCCCGTCGACATGACGAGCGGCACGACGCCCATGATGAATGCGATCGACGTCATCAGGATCGGGCGCAGCCGCAGCCGGCTCGCCTCGATCGCGGCCTCGAGCGGCGTCCTGCCGTCATGCTCCAGTTCGCGTGCGAATTCGACGATCAGGATCGCGTTCTTCGCCGACAGCCCCACCAGCACCATCAAGCCGATCTGCGTGAAGATGTTGTTGTCGCCCTGCGTGAGCCACACGCCCGTCAGCGCCGACAGAATGCTCATCGGCACGATCAGGATCACCGCGAGCGGCAGCGTCAGGCTTTCATACAGCGCGGCGAGCACGAGGAACACGAGCAGCACGCTGATCGGGAACACCCACATCGCCGAATCGCCCGCGAGGATCTGCTGGTACGTGAGGTCGGTCCATTCGAACCGCACGCCGCGCGGCAGCGTTTCATGCGCGATGCGCTCGATCGCGGCCTGCGCCTGGCCCGACGAGAAGCCCGGCGCCGGGCCGCCGTTGATGTCGGCCGCCGTATAGCCGTTGTAGCGCACGACCATTTCCGGGCCGAACGTCGGCGTCACCGTGACGAGCGACGACAGCGGCACCATCTCGCCACGGTCGTTGCGCGTCTTCAGCTGCAGGATGTCGTCCGCGCGCTGACGGAACGGCGCATCGGCCTGCACGCGCACCTGGTACACGCGTCCGAAGCGGTTGAAGTCGTTCACGTACAGCGAGCCGAGATATACCTGCATCGTGTTGAACACGTCGGTGACCGGCACGCCGAGCTGCTTCGCCTTCACGCGATCGAGGTCGACGTTGAGCTGCGGCACGTTGATCTGGTAGCTCGTGAACAACGGGCCGAGTTCCGGCGCCTGCTGCGCGCGCTTGATGAAGTCGTTGGTCGCATCCGACAGCTTCGCGTAGCCGACCGCGCCGCGATCCTCGATCTGCATCTTGAACCCGCCGAGCGTGCCGAGGCCGAGCACCGGCGGCGGCGGAAACACCGCGACGAACGAGTCCTTGATCGCGCCGTACTGCTGGTTCAGCGCACCGGCGATCGCGCCGGCGGACAACGCCTTGCCGTGCCGCTCCGAGAACGGCTTCAGCGTGACGAACACGATGCCCGCGCTCGAGCTGTTGGTGAAGCCGTTCACCGACAGCCCCGGGAACGCGACCGCGCTTTCGACGCCCGGCTGCTTCAGCGCGATCGAGCCCATGTCGCGGATCACCTTCTCGGTGCGATCGAGCGACGCGCCGTTCGGCAGCTGCGCGAACGCGATCAGGTATTCCTTGTCCTGCGCGGGCACGAAGCCGCCCGGCACGATCTTCGACACGAGCACGGTCGCACCCACCAGCACGAGGTACACGCCGAGCATCAGCGTCTTGCGCGACAGCACGCCGCGCACGCCGCGGCCGTAGTTTTCCGCGCCGCGATGGAACACCTTGTTGAAGCGCCTGAAGAAGCCGCCGAGCACGCGGTTCATCGCGCGCGTGAGCCAGTCCTCCTTGTCGCCATGGCCCTTCAGCAGGATCGCGGACAGCGCCGGCGACAGCGTCAGCGAGTTGAACGCCGAGATCACCGTCGAGATCGCGATCGTCATCGCGAACTGCTTGTAGAACTGGCCGGTCAGGCCCGACATGAACGCGAGCGGCACGAACACGGCGACGAGCGTCAGCGCGATCGCGATGATCGGTCCGCTCACTTCCTGCATCGCCTTGTAGGTCGCCTGCCGCGCGTTCATCCCGCTTTCAATGTTGCGCTCGACGTTCTCGACGACCACGATCGCATCGTCGACCACGATACCGATCGCGAGCACCATCCCGAACAGCGACAGCGCGTTGATCGAATAACCGAAGCCGAGCAGCAGCGAGAACGTGCCGATGATCGACACCGGCACCGCGATCAGCGGAATCAGCGATGCGCGCCAGGTCTGCAGGAACACGATCACGACGATCACGACCAGCGCGATCGCTTCGAGCAGCGTGTGCACCACGGCCTTGATCGACGAGCGCACGAACTGCGTCGGGTCATAGACGATCTTGTAGTCGACACCGGCCGGCATGTCCTGCTTCAGCTCGGCCATCGTCTTGCGCACTTCGTCGGAGATCTGCAGCGAGTTCGCGCCCGGCGACTGGTTGATCGCCATCGCGACGGCCGGCTTGTTGTCGAGCAGCGAGCGCAGCCCGTATTCGGACGCATCCAGTTCGATGCGCGCGATGTCGCGCAGGTGCGTAACGCCGCCGTCCGGCGTCGTCTTCACGACGATGTCGCCGAACTCGTCTTCCGTCTGCAGACGGCCGCGCGCGTTCACCGACAGCTGCAGCGGCGTGCCGGGCAGCGACGGCGACGCGCCGATCACGCCGGCCGCGACCTGCACGTTCTGCTCGCGGATCGCCTGCACGACGTCCTCGGCGGACAGCCCGCGCTGCGCGACCTTCTGCGGATCGAGCCACACGCGCATCGCGTAGTCGCCCGAGCCCCACAGCTGCACCTGACCGACGCCCTGGATCCGCGACAGGCGATCCTTCACGTTGATCAGCGCGTAGTTGCGCAGGTAGGTCATGTCGTAGCGGTTGTCCGGCGAGATCAGGTGGACCACCATCGTCAGCGTCGGCGAGCTCTTCACCGTGGTGATGCCGAGCCGCTGCACGTCTTCCGGCAGACGCGGCAGCGCCTGGTTCACGCGGTTCTGCACGAGCTGCGTGGCCTTGTCCGGATCGGTGCCCAGCTTGAACGTGACGGTGATCGTCATGTTGCCGTCGCTGTTCGCCTGCGACTGCATGTAGAGCATGTCCTCGACGCCGTTGATCTGCTCCTCGAGCGGCGACGCGACCGTCTCGGCGATCACTTTCGGGTTGGCGCCGGGATACTGCGCCTTCACGATCACCGAAGGCGGCACGACTTCCGGATACTCCGAAATCGGCAGCAGGAACATCGCGATCACCCCGCCGAGCAGGATGATCACCGATAGGACTCCTGCAAAGATCGGCCGGTCGATAAAGAATTTTGAAATGTTCATGTGTGGCTCTGTCTGGTTGAACGCGGAAACCGTAGCGGCGGGCCGCTTACGATTCCGCCTTCGCCGGTGCGGCCGGCTTCGCGTTATCCGCGAGCGGCGCGGACGGCGCATCGCCGCCCGTCATCGGGACCATGTGCGGCTTCACCTGCTCGCCCGGGCGCACGCGCTGCGTGCCGTTCACGATCACGCGATCGCCGGCGGACAGGCCGCTCACGATCACGCGCCGGTTGCCGTGCTGCAGGCCCTGCTGCACTTCGCGATACGACACGCGGCCCTGCTGGTCGACGACGAACACGAACTTCTTGTCCTGGTCGGTGTTGATCGCCGCGTCGTCGACGAGCAGTGCCTGGTGCGGCGCGCTGCCGCCCACCTTCACGCGTGCGTAGAGACCCGGGACGAGCGCGCCGTCCGCGTTGTCGAAACGCGCGCGCACGCGGATCGTGCCGGACGACGTGTCGAGCCGGTTGTCGACCGAGTCGATCTCGCCGCTGCGCGAGTAGCCGGTTTCATTCGCGAGGCCGAGCTCGACCGGCACCTTGCGGCCGTTGCGCGCGCCGTTGATGTATTGCAGGTAGGTCTGCTCGTCTGCGTCGAACGATGCGTAGATCGGCGACACCGATACCAGCGTCGTCAGCGGCGCGGCCGACGCGCCGGCCGACACGACGTTGCCGAGCGTGATTTCCGCGCGCGACACGCGGCCCGACACGGGGGCGGTGATGCGCGTGTAGCCGAGGTTGATGCGCGCCGTTTCCAGCGCGGCTTCGGCGGCCTTCAGGTTCGCGCTCGCCTCGCGCGCGGCGTTCTGCTTCTCGTCGTAGTCGCGCTTCGCGATCGCGTTGTCGCCGATCAGCCGCTGCGCGCGCTGCCAGTCGCTCTGCGCGTAACCGTTGCGGGCCTGCGCGGCGGCGAGCTGCGCGGCCGCGCGGTCGGTTTCGGCCTGATACGGGCGCGGGTCGATCACGAACAGCACGTCGCCCTTCTTCACGAGCGCGCCGTCCTTGAAGTTCACCGCGACGATCGTGCCCGACACCTGCGGGCGCACGTCGACTTTCTCGACCGCCTCGAGGCGGCCCGAATAGCTTTGCCAATCGGTGACGGTCTGCGGCACGACGGTCGCGACGTCGACTTCCGGCAGCGGTGCCGCCGCTTTCTCGGGTGCGTTCGCGTTCACGCGCATCGCGCCGAACGTGCCGAGGCCGACGACGGCGAGCGTCACGATCGCCGCGGTCGCGATTCGGGAGCGGGAGGTGCGTAGGATGGCCATGTGGATCTCCAATAAGCGTGGATTGGTCTGGTTATTCGGAACGGTTCGGCTGGCGCGCCTGGAAGCGGCACTGGAAGAAGCGCACGGCTTCCTCGAGCGCGGCTTCGTGCGTCGCGAGCGACGCGTGCGTGACGTCCGGGTAGCGGATCACCTGCGTGAGCACGCCCGATGAAATCAGGCAGCCCGCATATTTCTCCGCTTCGACGTGCAGCACGTCGTTCTGCGCGGTGACGACGAGCGTCGGCGGCAGGCCCGCGAGGCGCACCGATTCGAGCGGCGCCGCATACGGGTGCATGCGCTGCGCCGCCTGCGGCAGATAGGCGCGATAACAGGCCGCGCATTCGCGCGCGGTGATGTCCGATGCAAGGCGTTCGGCGTCGCCAATGCGCGTCATGCTCGGGTCGAGCATCGGCCCGAACAGCGCCTGCGCGGCGATCGACACTTCACCGCGATCGCGCGCGATGAACGCGAGACAATTCGCGAGCTGGCCGCCCGCGTCGTGCCCCGCGACGCCGATCTTCTTCGGATTGCCGCCGAACGCGCGGGCGCGCGTCGCGGCCCATACGGCGGCGCGATACGCATCCTCCGGCGCGGCCGGAAAAGGAAAGGCCGGCGCGAGCGAATAATCGACCGACACTACGAGAGCTGGTAAGCGTTCTGCTAAAAAGCGCGCGGCGAAGTCGGCGTCGTCGAGCGTGCCGCGCACGAAACCGCCGCCGTGGAAGTAAAGCACTACCGGCAGTCCGGTCTTGTCCGCACGCCGATAGAGGCGCAGCACGATGTCCTGCGCGTAGCCGGGAATTTCCACCTCCGCGACCGTCAATGCCGCGCCGGCTCTGGCTTCGGCGGGCAATGCGGCTTTCAGGAATTTGCTGAATTCAGAAGCGTCCATGACGATGCAGCATCCATTTCGAGATGGAACGAATTCTGGGTCCGGCAGACATTGGGATAAATGCCTATAATCCGGCAACACAATTCAACACCCCCGAACAATCCCAGGCTGCGCCGCCTACAAAGCGGCGCAGCCTTCTTGTTCCGGCGGCAAATTAGATTGCGGAGGTTGTGATGGACCGGCTTCAGGCCATGCAGGTGTTTACTCGCGTCGTCGATACAAGCAGCTTCACCAAGGCAGCAGAAACGCTCAGCCTGCCGCGGGCATCCGTCACGACGATCATCCAGAATCTCGAAGCATTCCTCGGCGTGCGCCTGATGCACCGGACCACGCGCCGCTTGTCGCTGACGCCTGACGGCGCCGCGTACTATGAGCGCTGCGTGCGGATCCTCGCCGATGTCGAGGAAACCGAAGCAAGCTTCCAGAACAACAACCGGAAGCCGCACGGAAAGTTGCGTATCGACATGCCGGGCTCGATCGGGCGGCTGCTCGTGATTCCGTCGCTGTGCGAATTCCACACGCGCTATCCGGACATCGACCTGCAGCTCGGCCTGTCCGACCGACCGGTCGACCTGCTGCAGGAAGGCGTCGACTGCGTGATCCGCGTCGGTGCGCTGCAGGACTCGTCGCTCGTCGCGCGCCGCGTCGGCCTGTTCGAATGCGTGTCGGTGGCGTCGCCCGCGTATCTCGAGAAGCACGGCGAGCCGCACGCGATCGAGGACCTGAGCGACCACCGGGCCGTCAACTACTTCTCGAGCCGCACGGGCCGCACGATCGACTGGACCTTCCTTACGGACGGCAAGGAAGTCGAGGTCAAGATGAACGCGATCGTGTCGGTCAACGACGCCGATGCGTACGTGACCTGCGGGCTCGAAGGCTTCGGCCTGATCCAGCCGCCGTTGTTCATGGTGCTGCCGCACCTGCGCGACGGCCGGCTCAAGGAAGTGCTGCCCGGCCTGAAGCCGCTGCCGATGCCGATCTCGGTCGTGTATCCACACAGCCGGCATCTGTCGCCGAAGGTGCGCGTGTTCGTCGACTGGATCGCCGAAGTGTTCGACCGCTGCCCGTTGCTGAGCGGCAAGGGCAGCCTCGACGCGACGTGCAGCAAGCGCACGTTCGAGGAAGCCGAGCGCGCGCCGGCGCTCGATACGCCGGTCATCAACGAGTGGGTCGCGTAATCGTCTGAACCGCGGCGCGCGGGCTGTCCGGCCCGCGCGCCGTCCCGCCTTCGCGCCACCTCCCTCGCCGCGCACCTCGTCTTTTCCGAATCCGCATCACACCTTTTCGCCGCATGCGGCAATTGCCCGCGCACGTCATCGGGCGAGCGGCGGCATACCGCCGCGAGGCCCGCTCCAGGCGGCTGTGGGCGATTTCGACATCCCCCCGACGACGTTGCGAATCGCGATTGTTCCTCGATCACGACAAATCAATTCGCGTCTGCCGCATTTATCGCGTCGGGACAGATACCTAGAGTAAACCCTGTCGCGCACCTCGTTGCGCATCGAACAGCCCCGTTTGACGGGACCGGAGCGAGCGCTCAGGCGCCAACTCCGACCAACACAGGAGTTACGTCATGAACCGCCGCCATCTTCTCTCCGCCGTCGCCCTCGCACTCGCCGTCTCCGCACCGGCCTTCGCCGATACGACCACCGCGCACGCCGGCGACTACGGCAACACGTCGTGGTACACGCAGCACAACGGCCCGCGCACGCGCGCCGAAGTCAGCGCCGAAGTCGAGCAGGCACGCCGCGACGGCACGCTGGCCTGGCTGCGCAAGGCGAATTCGTATCCGCAAGGGCTCGAACTCGCGCAAGGCCCGTATCGCTCGATGCCGGAAAGCAACCAGCTCGCAGGCGGGGCCCGCTGAACGTCGGTAAACGCGCAACGCCGCGCAGCGGATGATCCGCCGCGCGGCGTCGCGATACCGCCGTCCAACATTCGATTAGTCAGTTAGTTGCAGGAGTCTGTGATGAACGACCACCTTCCTTCGCCGCTCGATCATTGGGACGACACCACGCCGGTGTGGACGCCGTTCCGTTCCGCGCCGCAATCGCATTGACTACTTTCGCGCCGACGTCTCGTCGACGGCGTGCGCCCGTCAACGGCGCGGCACGCCGTCGCGCCATTCGCCCCAGTGCGTGACGATGTCCTGCACGAGCGGGTTGCCGGCGCGATACAGGTTTTCGGTCGCCGGCGCGAAGCCGCCCTGATCCGCGTAGTTCAGCAGGTTGTCCGCGCTCGTCTGCCCCGCATACGGCCGGTCGAAATCGGAGCCCGTGCGCAGCACCGCGACGCGCGACAGGTCGACCCGCTTCACGCTCGCCGCTCGCTTGAGCGCTTCGTACGTCGCGTTGTCTTCCTGCGCGGTCATGCAGTAGGTGCCCTTGCCGTCGGTGAGGATCTTCGTCCACTGACGCGCGCGCTCGCCGATCAGCGTGCCCGAGAACCACGTATTGCCCGATGACGTGTCGCACTGGATCACCGTCGGCGGCCGGTTCGCCGGCGCATACGTGAACTTCGCGCGCGCGGCCTGGGCCTGCGCGCTGTCGGCGAGCACGACGTTGCGCGAGAGCGCATACGCGGCGTCCGTCAGCTGCGGGTTGAGCTGGAACACTTCGGTGCGGTAGTCGAGCGGCGGCTTGTCGTTCGGGCTCTTCGTATTGATGCCGAGGAAGCCGGTGTTCCAGCCGGCCGGAATCTCGCGCGCATCGAGTTCCCACTGCAGGCTGAAGTCGACCAGATATTTCGACCAGGCGGCGGAACCGACCGTGCCTTGCGCGGGGTCGACGCCCGCGATGCCCGACACGAGGAAGTACGTGCGACGCAGGTCGAAGCGCTGCGAGAACGTGAGCGCCATGATCGTCGCGGAGGCGTTCGCGTAGCCCATGCCGGTCGTCACCACGCACACGTCCTGCTTGTTGCAGTGAACGGCCGGATAGTCGGGCGACAGGCCGGGCACGGTGATGTCGCGCCACGGGCCGAGCCGGTCGAGCCATGCCTGGCCCTCCGGACCGAACATCGTGATGATCATGACCTTGACCGGGCGGCCCTGTGCACCGGTCTCGGCGAATGCGGCATTGCCCGCGTCGTTGCCCTGGTGATCCTGCGCGATCGACGGCGCGGTCGCACAGGCGGCAAGCGAGAATGCAGCGGCGGAAAGGATGGAGCGAGTCAGCATCGGCGTTCCTTGTTTCGGTGATGTTGGGTGAGAACGGCTCTCGGAGACTGCGCGAGGGAGTATAGAACGCGCATGCGCGATGCGGAACCCGGCTACGAAACGGCTCGCGGCGTTCGATCACGCGGTTCGTGTGCGCGTAATTCGAACGATATCCGACAAAAAATCAGGAATGCCATTCGATTGGGCGACGCGACATCGCCGCTATCGATCGTGACCGGCGACGGCATCCGATTCGCTAAACGCGCAGCATCCCCGCGACGCCATAACCGAGCACGACGAGCGCCGCCAGCACATGGCTCGCCACGAGCCATCGCGGCGACTTCACGATGCGCCCGATCGCGCTGCCGCCGAACGCGAACACGAGTTGCCCGGCGAGACTGCCGGCAAACACGCTCGCGGTGCCGAGCAGCCAGTGCCGATGCACGCCGGCAGCGGCGGTGGCATAGCCATAAAACAGCAGGATGGTCAGCGGATTCGCGAGCGTGACGACGAACATCGACGTGAACGGGCGCGTGCCCGGCGGCGGGGCGGTGCCATCCAGCGTGCGGCGCCGATCCTTCAGCGCCTGCCACAGCATGCGTGCGCCCATGGCGAGCAACACGAGCGCGCCGACGAAGCGGAACAGCGGCAGGTACGACGCGAGCGTGCTCGCGAGCATCGCGCCGAGCGTGAACGCGACGAGCGCATAGCAGCCGTCGGCCGACGCCACGCCGACCGCCGCGCGCACGCCGCTCGCGGTGCCCGCGCGCATCCCGTGGTTCGCGATCATCAGCGCGACGGGCCCGACCGACAGCGCGATCGTCAGCCCGAACAGGAAATCGTTCATCGGTCGTCGATGCCGTCGAGGGAAGGCATCGATTCCAGCGACCGATGGCGATCCGCGGTAAGGAAACGCGTCAGGCGACGTCGACGCGCGCGGGGCCGTCCACCATCTCGCCGATCACGGCCGCGCGATCGAAACCGTCGGCGCGGAAGCATGCGAGCACGTCGTCGACCGCGTCCGGCGCGCATGCGACCAGCAGGCCGCCGGATGTCTGCGGATCGGTCAGCAGCGCCTGCGCGACCGGCGGCAGCCCGTCGGCGAGCCGCACGTCGGCGCCATACGCCGCCCAGTTGCGGCCCGATGCGCCGGTGAACACGCCGTCGGCGACGAACGCCTCGACGCCCGCCAGCCACGGCAGCGACGCGTAATGCACGCGCGCGGTGAGATTCGCGCCGCGCGCGAGTTCGAGCGTGTGGCCGAGCAGCCCGAAGCCCGTGACGTCGGTCAGTGCATGCACGCCCGGCAGCGCGGCGAGTTCGGCACCCGGCCGGTTCAGCTTGGTGGTCGTCGCAACCATCTGCGCGTAGCCCGCGTCGTCGAGCTGATTCTTCTTCAGCGCGGCCGACAGCACGCCGACGCCGAGCGGCTTGCCGAGCACGAGCACGTCGCCCGCGCGCGCGGCCGCGTTGCGCTTCACGCGCGACGGATGCACGACGCCGATCGCCGCGAGCCCATAGATCGGCTCGACCGAATCGATCGAGTGGCCGCCCGCGACCGGAATGCCGGCATCGGCGCACACCGATTCGCCGCCGCGCAGCACGGCCGCGATCGTCTCGTGCGGCAGCACGTTGATCGGCATCCCGACCAGCGCGAGCGCGAGAATCGGCTTGCCGCCCATCGCGTAGACGTCGGACAGCGCGTTGGTTGCCGCGATGCGGCCGAAGTCGAACGGATCGTCGACGATCGGCATGAAGAAGTCCGTGGTCGCGACGATCGCCTGCTCGTCGTTCAGCCGGTAGACGGCCGCGTCGTCGGAGGTCTCGGTGCCGACCAGCAGGTCCGGGAACAGCGCCGGCGGCGTGGCCCGCTTCAGCAGTTCGGACAACACGCCCGGCGCGATCTTGCAGCCGCAGCCGCCGCCGTGGGACAGGCTCGTGAGGCGCGGAACGGCGGGCGGGGTGAGGGGGGCTTCGGTCATCGTCGGCATCCGGTGAATAACAACGCTCCATTATCGACAATTCCGCGCCCGCGCGCCGGATACCCACATAATTGACGGCGCTCGCCGCGCCCCTCCCGTCCGCGCCTTCGTTCATGGATCACCTGTTCATCGGTCTCGTGCTGTGCTCCGCGTTGCTGCACGCGATCTGGAATGCCTTCCTCCATGTCAGCGAAGACCGGCTCGTCCAGCTCGGCACGATGTCGCTGCCGTATCTCGCGTTCGGCATCGCCGGCGCCGTGCTGCTGCCCGCGCCGGCGCCCGCCGCCTGGCCGTATGTCGCGGCGTCGGCGGTGCTCGAGGTCGCGTACTGCTTCACGCTGGCGCGCGCGTATCGCAACGGCGAATTCGGGCAGATCTATCCGATCGCGCGCGGGATCTCGCCGCTGCTCGTGTCGGTGCTGGCGCTCGCGATGCTGCACGAGCGGCCGACGCCGTTCGGCTTCGCGGGCATCGCGCTCGTGTCGTTCGGCATCATGTCGCTCGCGCTGCGGCGCGGCCTCCGGTTCTCCGGCGAAGGCGTGCCGTATGCGCTGCTCACGGGCGTGTTCATCGCCGCGTATTCGATCTGCGACGGCATCGGCTCGCGCGTGTCCGGCAGCGCGCTCGGCTACATCGCGTGGGTGTATCTGCTGTGGAGCGTGCCGCAGCTCGTGCTCGTCTGCGTGCTGCGCGGCGGCCCGCGCGCGGTGCTCGCGTCGCGCACCGCGCTCGCGCAGGGCGCGATCGCCGGCACGATCTCGCTCGCCGCATACGGGATCGTGATCCTCGCGTACCGGCACCTGCCGGTCGCGACCGTATCGGCGCTGCGCGAGACGAGCTCGATCTTCGCGGTCGCGATCGGCTGGTTCGTGATGCGCGAGCGGCCCGGCGCGCAGCGGCTCGCCGCGTGTGTGCTGGTGGTCGCGGGCGCGATGTTGATTCGGCTGTAGCGCATGCCGACGATCGGTTCGCATCGCGGAGGCGATCGTTGGCTCACCCATCGACGGCCCGCCCCGCGGCGCGCGCGTGTCGCCGTGCCGTTCCCGTCAGACCGTCGCGACGACCTGGTCGAACGCCCGCTCGTCGATCGCCTCGGCCAGCGTCGCGAACGCCGTCGCGATCTCGTCCTCCGGCACGCACGCATAACCGAGCAGCAAGCCCGATGCCGCACGTTCGCGCTGCGCGTAATAGCCGGACAACGGCCGCACGACGATGTTGCGTTCGAGCGCGGCCTGCGCGACCGCGCGATCGTCGACGCCGTCCGGCAGCCGCGTGACGAGATGCAGCCCCGCATCGCTGCCGAGCGCCTGCAGCGTGTCGCCGTAGCGGCGCGCGACCGCGTCGAGCAGCACCTCGCGGCGCTGCCCGTACAGCGTGCGCATCTTGCGGATATGCGACACGAAGTGCCCTTCCGCGATGAACTCCGCGAGCACCGCCTGCTGCAGCAGCTGACCTTCGCGATACAGCTCGGCGCTCGCGGTCGCGAAGCTCTCCGCGAGCGGCTCCGGCGCGACGAGATACCCGACCCGCAGCCCCGGGAACAGCGTCTTGCCGAAGCTGCCGACATAGATCACCTGCCCGGCCGTATCGAGCCCCTGCAGCGACGCGAGCGGCCGGCTGCCGTAACGGAATTCGCTGTCGTAGTCGTCCTCGATGATCCAGCAGCCGTGCTGGCGCGCGTATTCGAGCAGCATCCGCCGCCGCGCGAGGCTCATCACCATCCCGAGCGGATACTGATGCGACGGCGTGACGAGCATCAGCTTCGGCGGCTCGGCGAGATCGGCGGCCGACGGCGCGATCCCTTCGTCGTCGACCGGAATCGGCCGCGTGGTGAGCCCCGACACGTTCAGCACGCTGCGCACGCCCCAGTAGCACGGATCCTCGGTCCAGATCGCGTCGCCCGGATCGGTCAGCAGCCGCACCGCGAGGTCGATCGACTGGTGGATCCCGGTCGTGATCACGATCTGCTCGGGCGTGCAGCGCACCGAGCGCGACGTGCGCAGATAGTCGGCCAGCGCCTCGCGCAACAGCGCGAGCCCGCCGCCCGGCGCGTACGTCAGCAGGTCCGGGCGCAGGCGCCGCCAATACTTGTTGTGCAGCCGCGTCCACACGCGCGCCGGAAATCGCGACACATCGGGCACGCCCGGCATGAACGCGCCGCCCTGGCGCTTCGACACACCCGCGCCTTCGACGAGCCGCGTGCCGCGCGAGGACAGCCGCCGCGCGGAAGCAGGCACCACCGCCGGCCCGGCGCCCGCGTCGGCCGGCGCGCCGACGATTTCGTCCGGCGCGCTGTCGGCGACGAACGTGCCGCGCCCCGTCGCCGAGTTCACGTAGCCTTCGAGCGCAAGCTGTTCGTAAACCTGCGTGACCGTGTTGCGGGCGATCCCGAGCTCCGCCGCCAGCAGCCGCGACGACGGCACGCGCGTGCCGGCCGGCAGTTCGCGCGACAGGATCGCCTGCTGCAGCAGGCGGTGCAGCTGCCGGTAGATCGGCTGTTCGCCGCCGCGCACGAGGCGCTGCGCCAGCCAGTCCGACAACACGCTTGCGCGCATGATTGGCTCCTGAATATTTATTGAAATGGCTCTGATTGCCAGAGCCAAATGTGATTATAGTCGCCTCCATGGGCTGCCAACGCGGCCGATTTTTATCCCACCGGGCAAAACATCAAGGAGATGACCGTGAAGAATGCCGACCTGCAGGCCCGCAAGAACGCCGCCACCCCGCGCGGCGTCGGCGTGATGTGTGATTTCTACGCAGCCCGCGCCGAGAACGCGGAGCTGTGGGATGTCGAAGGCCGCCGCTTCATCGATTTCGCCGCCGGCATCGCGGTGCTGAACACGGGCCACCGCCACCCGAAGATCGTCAAGGCGATCGCGGATCAGCTGAACAGCTTCACGCACACCGCTTACCAGATCGTCCCGTACGCGTCGTACGTCGAGCTGGCCGAAAAGATCAACGAACGCGCGCCGGGCGACTTCCCGAAAAAGACCGCGTTCTTCACGACCGGCGCCGAAGCCGTCGAAAACGCGATCAAGATCGCGCGCGCGGCAACCGGCCGTCCGGGCGTCATCGCGTTCTCGGGCGGCTTCCACGGCCGCACGATGATGGGCATGGCGCTGACCGGCAAGGTCGCCCCGTACAAGCTGAACTTCGGCCCGTTCCCGGGCGACGTGTTCCACGCACCGTACCCGAACGCGCTGCACGGCGTGACGACGGCCGACTCGATCAAGGCGATCGAGATGCTGTTCAAGGCCGACATCGATCCGAAGCGCGTCGCCGCGATCATCTTCGAACCGGTCCAGGGCGAAGGCGGCTTCAATCCGGCGCCGGCCGAATTCGTGCGCGCGCTGCGCAAGATCTGTAACGAGCACGGCATCCTGCTGATCGCCGACGAAGTGCAGACGGGCTTCGCACGCACCGGCAAGCTGTTCGCGATGCAGCACTACGACGTGCTGGCCGACCTGATCACGATGGCGAAGAGCCTCGCGGGCGGCATGCCGCTGTCGGGCGTCGTCGGCCGTGCCGACGTGATGGACGCGGCTGCCCCCGGCGGCCTCGGCGGCACGTACGCGGGCAACCCGCTGGCCGTGGCGTCGGCGCACGCGGTGCTCGACATCATCGACGAAGAGAAGCTGTGCGAACGCGCGACGCAGCTCGGCGACGTGCTGAAGGCGAAGCTGAATTCGCTGCAGGCCGACGTGCCGCAGATCGCCGACGTGCGCGGCCCGGGCGCGATGATCGCGGTCGAGTTCCTGAAGCCGGGTTCGGGCGAGCCGGACGCGGAATTCACGAAGCGCGTGCAGGCGCGTGCGCTCGAGCGCGGGCTGCTGCTGCTCGTGTGCGGCGTGTACTCGAACGTCGTGCGCTTCCTGTTCCCGCTGACGATCCCGCAGGCCGTGTTCGACGAAGCGCTCGTGATCCTCGAGGAAGTGCTGAAGGAAACGGTCGGCGTGCCGGCCTGAGTTCCCGTCCGCTTCGACTGAATGCGCCGCCGCCGTCGCGAAGACGGCGGCGGCCGTTTTCATCCGTCCTTATCCGTCCTTTTCAAAGCAGGCGATGCATATGAGCACTGTTCAGGAAACCCTGGCACTGAAAGACCCGTCGCTGTTCCGCCAGCAGGCGTACGTCAACGGCGAATGGCAAGGCGCGGCGAACGGCGAGTCGTTCGAGGTCCGCAACCCGGCAACCGGCGGCCTGCTCGGCACCGTGCCGGCGATGGGCACGGCCGAGACGCGTCACGCGATCGAAGCCGCGAACGCCGCATGGCCGGCGTGGCGCAAGAAGACCGCGAAGGAACGCGCGGCGATCCTGCGCAAGTGGCACGACCTGATGATGGAAAACGCCGACGACCTCGCGCTGATCCTGACCACCGAGCAAGGCAAGTCGCTGGCCGAGGCGAAGGGCGAGATCGGCTACGCGGCGTCGTTCCTTGAGTGGTTCGCGGAGGAAGGCAAGCGCGTGTACGGCGACACGATCCCGACGCCGGCGAGCGACAAGCGCATCGTCGTGACGAAGGAAGCGATCGGCGTGTGCGCGGCGATCACGCCGTGGAACTTCCCGGCGGCGATGATCACCCGCAAGGTCGGCCCGGCGCTTGCGGCAGGCTGCCCGATCGTCGTGAAGCCGGCTGAAGCGACGCCGTTCTCGGCCCTCGCGATGGCCGTGCTGGCCGAGCGCGCGGGTGTGCCGGCCGGCGTGTTCAGCGTCGTCACGGGCGACCCGAAGGCGATCGGCGGCGAACTGACGTCGAACCCGATCGTGCGCAAGCTGTCGTTTACCGGCTCGACGCCGGTCGGCCGCCTGCTGATGTCGCAATGCGCGGCGACGGTCAAGAAAGTGTCGCTGGAGCTCGGCGGCAACGCGCCGTTCATCGTGTTCGACGACGCCGATCTCGATGCGGCCGTGCAGGGCGCGATCGCGTCGAAGTACCGCAACAGCGGCCAGACGTGCGTGTGCACCAACCGCTTCTACGTGCACGAAGCCGTGTACGACCAGTTCGCGCAGAAGCTCGCGGCGGCGGTCGGCCAGCTGAAGGTCGGTCGCGGCACGGAGCCGGGCGTCACGCAAGGCCCGCTGATCAACGAAGCGGCCGTGCTGAAGGTCGAGGCACACATCGAGGACGCGCTCGCGAAGGGCGCGACCGTCGTGACGGGCGGCAAGCGCCACGCGCTCGGCCACGGCTTCTTCGAGCCGACCGTGCTGACGGGCGTCACGCCGGCGATGAAGGTCGCGAAGGAAGAGACGTTCGGGCCGCTCGCGCCGCTGTTCAAGTTCGGCAGCGACGACGAGGTGATCCGCCTCGCGAACGACACCGAGTTCGGTCTCGCCGCGTATTTCTACAGCCGCGACATCGGCCGCGTGTGGAAGGTCGCCGAGGCGCTCGAATACGGGATGGTCGGCGTCAACACGGGCCTGATCTCGAACGAAGTCGCGCCGTTCGGCGGCGTCAAGCAGTCGGGCCTCGGCCGCGAAGGCTCGCACTACGGCATCGACGATTACGTCGTGATCAAGTACCTCTGTCTCGCCGTCTGACGGTTCGGGGCCTGTCGCATCCGTGACAGGCCCTGACCGCCCGGCCGGAACCGGGCGGTCCCGACGCGGGCCGGCGCCCCTCTCCGCCGCGCCCGCGTCACCTCCCTCCGCCGCCTTCAACGAAACACGTTCACCGCATCGACGAGCCGCGTCGCCTGCTGCTTCAGGCTTTCCGACGCCGCCGCGCTCTGCTCGACCAGCGCCGCGTTCTGCTGCGTGATGTTGTCCAGATGCACGACTGCCTGGTCCACTTGCGCGACGCCCGTGCTCTGCTCGGCCGTCGACGAGCTGATCTCCGCGATCAGGTCCGACACGCGCTTCACCTGCGTGACGATGTCTTCCATTGTCTTGCCCGCGCCGTCGACGATCCGTGCGCCCGATTCGACCCGCTCGACGCTCGCGCCGATCAGCGTCTTGATTTCCTTCGCCGCGTTCGCGCTGCGCTGCGCGAGCGCCCGCACTTCACCGGCGACGACCGCGAAGCCGCGCCCCTGATCGCCCGCGCGCGCCGCCTCGACCGCCGCGTTCAGCGCGAGGATGTTGGTCTGAAACGCGATGCCGTCGATCACGCCGATGATGTCGGAAATCTTGCGCGAACTCGCGGTGATGTCGTTCATCGTCGTCACGACCTCGCTCACCGCCTGCCCGCCGCGCTCGGCCGCCTCGCTCGCGGAAACCGACAACTGGTTCGCCTGCAGCGCCGTCTCCGCGTTGCTCGACACAGTGGCCGTCATCTCGGCCATCGACGCGGCCGTCTGCTGCACGCTGGTCGACGCCTGCTCGGTGCGCGCGCTCAGGTCGTTGTTGCCTTGCGCGATCTCGTTGCTCGCGCGCTGCACGTTGTGCACCTGCTCGCTGACGTCGTCGACGAGCCAGCGGAACATCAGCCCAAGCTGGTTGATCGTGCGCAGCGTCATGCCGATCTCGTCGACGCGGTTCATCGCCACGCCGGTGCGGCTCTCGCCGGTCGCGACGCGCAACGCCTGGTCACGCAGTTGCATCAGCGGACGCGCGATCTGCGCATCGAGCCACAGGCCGGCGGCCACCGACACGCCGGCCGTCGCGGCGCCGAACGCCGCGAGCCCGCCGCCGGCCAGCCCGCATGCCCAGCCCGCGCCGACGACGGCCGGCGCCAGCACGCACAGCGTCGAATGCAAACGCGCGCGCACCGACATCGTCTGGAACAGCGACGCGACGCGCATCAGCCCGGTCCGGACGATCAATCCCTTGTGGAAGCGGCGATTGCCGGCCTTGCCTTCGCGGAACGCGCGATACAGCGCGTCGGCCGCCGCGATCTCGTCGCGCGTCGCCTTCGTGCGCACCGACATGTAGCCGGTCGGCTGCCCGTTGCGCATCACCGGCACCGTATTCGAACGGACCCAGTAGTGATCGCCGTTCTTGCGACGATTCTTTACCAGTGCGGTCCATGGTTCGCCGTTCTTCAGCGTCGCCCACATGTCGGCGAACGCCTCCTTCGGCATATCCGGATGCCGCACGACGTTGTGCGGCTGGCCTTCGATTTCCTCGGGGGAAAATCCGCTGACCTGAATGAACGCGGCATTCGCGTATTTGATGTAACTGTCCGCGTCGGTGGTCGACATCAGCGTCGCGTCATCGGGGAATTCGAATTCGCGTTGCGTGACAGGCTGGTTATTGCGCATGGTGTGGAGTTCCCGGTTGCGAATCTTGTGTCCGCTTGTGGATTGGATCGAGACCGTACGCATCGCGGCTGTCCCGCATGCGTTCGGTCACACTCCTGCGCTTTCGGCAAATCCGGCGAAAACATTATGCCGGCTCCGGGTAAATATGCATTAATTTCGCATCATCTTGATTCAGCCGAAAACTTTGTTTATACGTGAATCAAAAACTCCGTTTTATCAAGTACTTGGGTGTCAATTGTCTGACTAATGGAAACATTTCCTCCGCCTGGATTAGCGAATAAATCCGGGTTCGGAAATGAGAATCCCTCTCGTTCGATACATTCGAATCGAATCGGAAAGCCGGGATTTAACCGGCTCGCCGCGACGGAACGCGCGGACGCGCGCCCCCCGCCGATTATCGAAACACGTTCACCGCATCGACGAGCCGCGTCGCCTGCTGCTTCAGGCTTTCCGACGCCGCCGCGCTCTGCTCGACCAGCGCCGCGTTCTGCTGCGTGATGTTGTCCAGATGCACGACCGCCTGGTCGACCTGCGCGACGCCCGTGCTCTGTTCCACCGTCGACGAGCTGATTTCCGCGATCAGGTCCGACACGCGCTTCACCTGCGTGACGATGTCTTCCATCGTTCTGCCCGCATCGTCGACCCGGCGCGCGCCCGACTCGACCCGCTCGACGCTCGCGCCGATCAGCGTCTTGATCTCCTTCGCCGCGTTCGCGCTGCGCTGCGCGAGCGCCCGCACCTCGCCGGCGACGACCGCGAAGCCGCGCCCCTGTTCGCCCGCGCGCGCCGCCTCGACCGCCGCGTTCAGCGCGAGGATGTTGGTCTGGAACGCGATGCCGTCGATCACGCCGATGATGTCGGAAATCTTGCGCGAACTCGCGGTGATGTCGTCCATCGTCGTGACGACCTCGCTCACCGCCTGCCCGCCGCGCTCGGCCGCTTCGCTCGCGGACACGGCGAGCCGGTTCGCCTGCAGCGCGGTCTCGGCATTGCTGTCGACGGTGGCCGTCATTTCGGCCATCGACGCGGCGGTTTCCTGCACGCTCGACGCGGCCTGTTCGGTGCGCGCGCTCAGGTCGTTGTTGCCTTGCGCGATCTCGTTGCTCGCGCGCTGCACGTTGTGCACCTGCTCGCTGACGTCGTCGACGAGCCAGCGGAACATCAGCCCGAGCTGATTGATCGTGCGCAGCGTCATGCCGATCTCGTCGACGCGGTTCATCCGCACGCCGCGGCGGTTTTCGCCGGTCGCGACGTTCAGTGCCTGGTCGTGCAGCCGTTTCAGCGGACGCACGATCTGCGCATCGAGCCACAGGCCGGCAGCCACCGACACGCCGCCCGTCGCGGCGGCAAACGCCGCCAGCCCGCCGCCGGCCAGCCCGCATGCCCAGCCGGCACCGACGACGGCCGGCGCCAGCACGCACAGCGCCGAATGCACGCGCGCGCGCACCGACATCGTCTGCGGCAGCGACGCGATCCACAACAGCCCGGTCCGGACGATCAACCCCTTGTGGAAACGGCGCTGGCCGGCCTTGCCTTCGCGGAACGCGCGATACAGCGCGTCGGTGGCCGCGATCTCGTCGCGCGGCGCCTTGGTGCGCACCGACAGGTAACCGTGCGGCACGCCGTCGCGCATCACCGGCACCGCGTTCGCGCGCACCCAGTAATGATCGCCGTTCCGGCGGCGGTTCTTCACGAGCGCGGTCCACGGCTCACCGCTCTTCAGCGTCGCCCACATGTCGGCGAACGCCTCCTTCGGCATATCCGGGTGCCGCACGACGTTGTGCGGCTGACCGACGAGTTCGTCGTTCGAGAAGCCGCTCACGTATTCGAACGTCGTGTTCGCGTACGTGATGATGCTGTCGGCATCGGTGGTCGACATCAGCGTGACGTCGTCGGGAAATTCGAATTCTTGTTGGGTGACAGGTTGGTTGTTGCGCATGCAAGGCTCCGAAAGGCGGGTCCGTCTGCGGGATCCGCGCGGCGCGAAAATCACGCTCAGTAGCCGAAAAACGGTTTATCGCTTTACGACGGTCTCGTCCTTACTGTCGGCAATCACCGGGAAATCCTGAGTCCGAAAGCGCCGGAAAATTTGAATTCCGTCGTCGACATGATTTCGATCAAGTAATCCCGCGATAATCGCGTCCAGCGCTTTGCGGATACGGCCCGATCCTTTGCTGGATTACGTCAGGCGACGCATCGGTTCACATAACCATTGCACACAGCGAAACGATTCAGTCTGCTCGGCTCCATTCGACCGGCATTTGAATTCGATGAAAAAATCCAACGATCAATGGAATCGGAATCGGTCGTGCCGGAATGCGGCGGCGGACATGCCGCCCGGCGCGAGATCCTCCGTCATCCGTACGCGCGCGAACGCAACCCGCGCGTAGAATTTCCGCTCGCTCAACACCGCTCGGAGAACGACATTGCAGAACGCGTCGCAGCTGCCGGCCTTGCCGAAGATCCTCGTCAGCATGTGCGTGCTCGGTCACCCCGTCCGTTACAACGGCTCGGCAAAGACCGCCGCGCATGAAACGCTCGCACGATGGCAGCGCGAAGGGCGCCTGGTGCCCGTGTGTCCGGAACTGGCAGGGGGATTGAGCGTGCCGCGACCGCCCGCCGAAATCGCGGATGGGGCATCAGGGCAACGCGTTCTGTCGGGTGCCGCGCGCATCGTCGACGTGCACGGCACCGACGTGACGGCGCCGTTCATCGACGGCGCGCGCACCGCGCTCGCGCTGGCACGCGCGCACGACTGCCGCTACGCGATCCTGGCGGACGGCAGCCCCTCGTGCGGAAGCACGTTCATTTACGACGGGCGTTTTGCGGGCCGACGGCATGCCGGCGCCGGCGTGACGGCGGCGCTGCTGCGCCAGCATGGCGTCGAGGTGTTCGCGGATACCGAGATCGACGCGCTCGTCGCACGCCTCGCGCAACGAGCGCAAGCTGAATGACGATGTGGCCGGCGCGACGATCGCGTGCCGGCCACACCGTTTGAAGCGGGAACCCGGTGAAGCGGCGTGAACGCCGCCGCTGGACCGGATGACGCGATCAGACGCGCTCGATCGCGATCGCGATGCCCTGGCCGACGCCGATGCACATCGTGCACAGCGCGAAGCGGCCATTGGTGCGATGCAGCTGATACATCGCGGTCGTCACGAGGCGCGCGCCCGACGCGCCGAGCGGATGGCCGAGCGCGATCGCGCCGCCGTTCGGGTTCACGCGAGGATCGTCGTCGGCGACGCCCAGCATGCGCAGCACCGCGAGGCCCTGCGACGCGAACGCTTCGTTCAGCTCGATCACGTCGAACTGATCGATCGTCATGCCGAGCCGGGCGAGCAGCTTCTGCGTGGCCGGCGCGGGGCCGATGCCCATCACGCGCGGCGCGACGCCGGCCGTCGCGATGCCGAGCACGCGCGCGCGCGGCGTCAGGCCGAAGCGCTTCGCGGTGGCTTCGTTCGCGAGCAGCAGCGCGGCGGCGCCGTCGTTGACGCCCGACGCGTTGCCGGCCGTCACCGAGCCGTCCGGACGCACGACGCCCTTCAGCTTCGCGAGCGTCTCGAGCGACGTTTCGCGCGGATGCTCGTCGCGCGAAAAGACGACCGGATCGCCCTTCTTCTGCGGAATCGTGACCGGCACGATTTCCTCGGCGAGCGTGCCGTCCTGCTGCGCACGCGCGGCCTTCTGCTGGCTGCGCAGCGCGAACAGGTCCTGGTCGGCGCGGCTGACGTTGTAGTCGACCGCGACATTCTCGGCCGTCTCCGGCATCGAATCGACGCCATGCAGCTGTTTCATCAGCGGATTGACGAAGCGCCAGCCGATCGTCGTGTCGTAGATGTCGGCCTGGCGCGCGAACGCGCTGGCGGCCTTGCCCATCACGAACGGCGCGCGCGTCATGCTTTCGACGCCGCCGGCCACCATCAGCGCGGCCTCGCCCGACTTGATCGCGCGCGCGGCCACGCCGACCGCGTCCATCCCGGAACCGCACAGGCGGTTGATCGTCGAACCCGGCACGCTCTCCGGCAAACCCGCGAGCAGCGCGGACATGCGCGCGACGTTGCGGTTGTCCTCGCCGGCCTGGTTCGCGCAGCCGTAGATCACGTCGTCGATCGCCGTCCAGTCGACGTCGCGGTTGCGCTCGACGAGCGCCTTGAGCGGCACCGCGCCGAGGTCGTCGGCGCGCACGCCGGACAGCGCGCCGCCGTAACGGCCGATCGGGGTACGGATCGCATCACACAGAAAAGCTCCGGTCATCAGTGTCTCCGGTCTCATGCAAAGCTGGGAAGTGAATGAAACGCGCCCCTTGCATTGCCCGCCGGGATGCGCTTAAATGTTCTATATACGAACATAAGATCGTGTATCGAACGTTCAACGCATCATAGGGAGTGCGGGGACGACCTGTCAAGCGCCCGGTCCGCGGTGCGGTTGGCGTGTCCGGCCCCATGCGCTATCTTCTCGGCTGCACGACAATCCGACCGTTCATGACAACCGAAGACATCCAGACGAAACCGGGCGACTCCTATGTGCAGTCGTTCGCGCGCGGCCTCGCGGTGATCCGCGCATTCGACGCCCAGCGCCCGGAGCAGACGCTCACCGAGGTCGCCTCGGCCACCGGGCTCACGCGCGCCGGCGCGCGCCGGATCCTGCTGACGCTGCAGACGCTCGGCTATGTCGAGGCCGACGGCCGGCTGTTCCGGCTCACGCCGAAGATCCTCGAACTCGGCTTCGCATATCTCACGTCGATGCCATTCTGGAGTCTCGCCGATCCGGTGATGGAGCAGCTGTCCGCGCAGATCCACGAAAGCTGCTCGGCCGCCGTGCTCGACCGCACCGAGATCGTCTACGTGCTGCGCGTGCCGACCCACAAGATCATGACGATCAACCTGTCGATCGGCAGCCGCCTGCCCGCGTACTGCACGTCGATGGGCCGTGTGCTGCTGTCCGCGCTCGACGACGCGGCGCTCGACGAAACGCTCGCGCAGAGCGGCATCCGCGCGCACACGCCGCGCACGATCACCGACATCGGCGAGCTGAAGGCGACGATCGCGCAGGTGCGCCAGCAAGGCTGGGCCGTGGTCGACCAGGAACTCGAAGTGGGCTTGATGTCGATCTCGGCACCGATCCGCAACCGGCGCGGGCAGGTGATCGCCGCGATGAACATCAGCGGCAACGCGCAGCGGCACACCGCGAAGCAGATGGTGAAGGAGTTTCTCGGGCCGCTGCAGCAGGCCGCGCAAACGGTGTCGGAACTGGTGGCACGGCGCGGGTAAGTGAACCGCGCGATGGCCGGACCACTGCGACGGCCATTCGCAGACACAAAAAAACGGGGGGCACGTGGCCGCCCGTTCAATGCCCCGACTCTGCTGTAACGCTCGCTCAATTCGACAAGCACGACATGGCGCGGCGCCGCTCAGGCGCCGTGCCCACCACTCACGCCCCGAGCAGCATCCCCGTGCGCACCGGCACCGTCCCCGTCACACGGCCGAGCGGCGCACCGGCCGTCACGAAGCGGATCGCGCGGCGCATGTAGAACACGCCGTCGGTGCCGCTCGACACCGTCGTGATCGCGTCGGTCAGCGGATCGACGATGTCGAACAGCGGATCGCCCGCACGAATCGTCGCGCCGATCGCCGCGCGGTGCACGAGAATCCCGCTCACCGGCGCGTAGAACTGCTCGCTGCCCGCGAGCGGCGTGGCCGGCGCGGCGAGCGGCGGCAGCGGCGTACGCTCGCCGCGCACCGCGCCGCACCACACCAGATAGTCGACGAGCGCATCGGCGTCGCGCGCCGCGTATTCGTGCGTCACGTCGCGCTGGCCGCGGCACTCGACGGTCACGGCCACCGTGCCCGCCGCCATCGGCGTGCGTTCCGGCAGATGCTGCCGTAACTGCGTCCACAGCAGGTGATGCGCATCGTCGAACGCGTGGCCGCCGGAATCCTCGGCGAGCAACGACACCTCCGCGCCGAGATAGCGCGCGAGCGGCTCGACCTGCGGCCATGCCGCGTCGCTCGTGTACACGTGCATCACCGCTTCGAGCGAGCAATGCAGGTCGATCACGACGTCCGCGTCGTGCGACAGCTTCAGCAACGCAAGCTGCAACGCGTCGAACTCGGTGCGCGGCGCGATCTCGTCGAGCGCCGCGCCGACGCATTCGCGCACGATCAAGCGATTGCGTTCGGGATCCGTGCCGAGCCGGTCGCGCGCCCGCGCGGCGATGTCGGCGAGCGGCAGGAAGCCGCGATTGAAATTGCGTCCGCTCGCGAGATCGAACCGGCCGATGAATTGCCCGAGCAGATGGTGGTTGAGCCCGATCGGGTTCGCGACCGGCACCAGTACGACCTCGGCCGCGAGCCGGCCGGCCGCGTCGAGCTGCGCGAGTCGCTGCTTGAGCGCGACGGCGGCGAGCATCGCGGGCGTCTCGTCCGCGTGCAGCGCGGCCTGCAGGTAGATCTTGCGGCCGGCGTCGGCCGGCCCGAAGTGAAAGCTCGTCAGCGTGCGCTGCGTGCCGATCGACGGCGACAGGAGCGGCGTGGTGCGAATCTGCATCGAGGGTCCCGAATGAAAAATGCGAGGGAAACGGCGCGTTCGGCTCAGTCGCCGTACGGGTTGAAATCGAAGTACTGCTTCGCGATCCGCTCGTACGTGCCGTCCTTCAGCATCGACGCGATCGCGCCGTCGATCGACGCCTTGAGCGCCGTGTCCGACTGGCGCATTCCGATGCCGACGCCGCGATCGCCCAGGTCGAGCGGCGCGCCGACGAACGCGAAGCCCTTGCCCTTCGGCTGGCGCAGGAATCCGTAGTCGGCTTCCACCGTGCCGAGCAGCGCGGCGTCGAGCCGGCCGTTGACGAGATCGGCGAACACGTCGTCCTGGCTCTTGTACGGCACCACGCCGACGCCGGCCGGCGTCCAGTGCGCGAGCGCCCACGATTCGAACTGCGTGCCCGACTGCACGCCGACGCGCTTGCCGGCCAGCGACACGGCCGTGCTGCCGAGCCCGAGCTCGGGCCGCGCGACGAGTCGCGACTTGAAGCGGAACAGTTTCGACGAGAACAGGATCTGCTTCTCGCGCTTCTCGGTGATCGCCATCGACGACAAAATCGCGTCGATCTTGCGCGCCTGCAGCGCCGGGATCGTCCCGGAGAATTCGAGCTCGACCCACTGGCAGCGCAACTGCGCGCGGCGGCAGATCTCGTTGCCGAGATCGACGTCGAAACCCTTCAGGCTGCCGTCGGGCGCCTTTGCGTCCATCGGCGGATAGGTCGGATCGATGCCGAGGCGCACCACATGCGCATCGAGCGCGTGCGCGGACGGCGCGGCGAAACCGATGCACAGGGAAGCCAGCGGAACGAGGAAGCGGCGGAAGCGAGAGAGGCGTGGCACGCGTTTCATGATCGACGGAAGGCGGGAAGTGGGACAACCGGCATGGGCCGGACTGCCTGCGATCGTAGTGCGCGCGCGTCGCCGCCGGAACGCGCGGCTGTCTTATCATGATCGGTATTTCCGATCACCGGCTCGCGCTCGACCATGGCGTTCACGCTGTCCCAGCTCCGCATCTTCCAGGCCGTCGTCGAACATGGCAGCCTGCGCGCCGCCGCACGCGCGCTGGATCTCGCGCAGAGCGGCGTCACGCAGCAACTGCAGAGCCTCGAAGCGACGCTCGGCGCGACGCTGTTCACGCGCACCAATCGCGGGATCGTGCCGACGGCCGTCGGCCAGCGGCTGCTCGCGCGCTCGGGCGCGATCCTCGGCGAATGCGAACAGGTCGAGCACGAGATCCGTCAGCTGAGCGGCGCCTACGAAGGCACCGTCACGCTGGGCCTCGTGACCGAACCGCTGATCGATGCGTTCGCGCCGGTGCTGACCGCGTTCCGCGCGCGCTTCCCGAAGGTCGACGTGCACTTGCGCACCGGCACGTCGCGGATGATGATCGGCTGGCTGCGCGAGAGCGCCGTGGATTTCGCGATCGCGCTCGTCGCGAAGCAGACCGACACGACCGATCTCGCGGTCACGCCGCTGCATGCGTCGGCGCCGGTGGTCGTGTGCCGCAACGGCCATCCGCGGCAGCACGCGCAATCGCTTGCCGAGCTGGCCGACTACGCGTGGGTGTCGACGCGTTCGCCGAACCTGAGCGCCGATCCGGTCGTCAACCGGCTGCTCGCGTATTTCGACACGCACGGCCAGCCCGCGCCGACGATCATCGCAACCGTGGAAGGGATGTTCGAAACGCTGCAGCTCGTCACGCAGACGGATTGCCTCGCGCTCGAATCCGAAGCCGTGACGCGGCACGGGCCGTTCGCGGGCGCGCTCGCGAAGGTGCGCGTGCGCGAGCAGGCTGAATCGCAGGAAGTCTGCCTGCTGCAGCGCGCGGCCGTGCCGTTGACGCCCGCCGCGCAGGAACTGGCGACGATGCTCGCGTCGTATCTGAGGACCGTGCGCGGGCGGTGATCCACACGCGGATCGCCGCCCGCGGCGCCGCACGTCAGTCCATCGATTCGCGCGCCGTCTCGCGCAGCATCGCGACCGCGATCAGCGACAGCACCACGCACATGGCCACGTAGCCGGCCGGCGCGAGCTTGCTGCCCGTCGTCTTCACGAGCCAGGTCGCGATCAGCTGCGCGGTGCCGCCGAAGATCGTCACCGCGAGCGCATACGCGATCGAGATGCCCGTCGCGCGCACGTGGCGCGGCAGCGATTCGCACATCAGCGCCATTTCGGATGCCGAACCGAGCGAATAGAACAGCAGCATCAGCGCGGTCAACGGCAGGATCACCGACAGCGTCGGATGATGGTTCATCAGCCAGAACGCCGGGAACAGCAGCAGGACCAGCACGCCGCGTCCGACGAAGATCGGCATGCGCCGGCTGCCGAGGCGGTCCGACAGCCAGCCGAACAGCGGACACGTCACCAGCATCACGCAACCCGACGCGACGCCGACGAACATCGACAGCTTCATCGGCAGCCCGAGCGTATGGATCGCATAGGTCGGCATGTAGAAAGTCAGGATGTAGGTCGACACCGTGCCGCCCATCACCGTCAGCATCAGCAGCAGCACCGTGCGCGTGTGCTGCGAGAACAGCTCGCGCAGCACGCCGCGTTCGATCCCGTGATGGCGGTCGGAGGGCGCATCGTCCGCGAGCCGGCGACGCAGAACCATGCCGACCGGCGCGATCAGCACGCCCACGAGGAACGGCAGGCGCCAGCCCCAGCCCTCGAGCGCGTCCTTCGTCAGCGTGTTCGACAGCAGCGCCGCGAAGCCCGAACCCATCAGCGCCGCGCCGCCCTGCGTCGCGAGCTGCCAGCTCGCGCGGAACGCGCGGTGCGACGTGCCGCCCTGCTCGATCAGCGTGGAAGTCGCCGCGCCGAATTCACCGCCCTGCGAGAAGCCCTGCATCAGCCGTGCGCAGACGACCAGCAGCGGCGCGGCCACGCCGACCTGCGCGTAGGTCGGCGCGATCGCGATCAGGCCGGTGCCGAGCGCCATCAGCATGATCGTCAGGTTCAGCGCGGCCTTGCGGCCCTTGCGATCCGCATAGACGCCGAGCACGACGCTGCCGAGCGGCCGCGTGAAGAAGCCCGCGGCGAACGTCGCGACCGACAGCAGCAGCGACGTGGTCGGATCGCTCGACGGGAAGAACATCTTGCCGATCAGCACCGCGAAAAAGCCGTACACGGTGAAATCGAAGAACTCCAGCCAGTTGCCGATCACGGCCGCCGCGATCGCGCCGCGCTTCGTGACGGCCGGTGCGCCGCGCGTATCGGCTTCGGCAGCCCCCGCCGACGCGGGGTGCAGCGCGAGATGGTCTTTCTGCATCGTTCGTTTCTCCTCTCAATGCGGCCGGAAGCGCCGGCCGCGCGCCGCCGCCGGGGCTACTGCCCGAGGTACCGCTCGACGAGGCGCGTCCAGAACGCCGCGCCGATCGGCAGGTTGCGATCGTTGAAGTCGTACTTCGGGTTGTGCACCATGCAGCCGTCCTCACCTTCGCCGTTGCCGAGCCGCACGAACGAGCCCGGCCGCTGCTGCAGCATGAACGCGAAATCCTCGCTGCCCATCAGCAGGTCCGCCTGCTCGACCACGTGCGCGTCGCCGACCAGCTCGCGCGCGACCTGCGCGGCGAAATCCGTTTCGGCATCCGTATTGACGACGACCGGATAGCCTTCGATGTACTCGACGTGCGCGGTCGCGCCGTAACTCGCGGCCTGCGACTCGGCGAGCTCGACGATGCGGCGCTTGAGCAGCGCGCGCACGTCGGGGCTGAACGACCGCACGCTGAGTTCGAGGCGCGCGCCGTTCGGGATCACGTTGTTCGCGGTGCCCGCGTGCATCGAGCCGACCGTGACGACCGCCGGCTGCGACGGGTCGACGTTGCGCGCGACGATCGTCTGCAGCGCCATCACGATGCTCGCCGCGACGACCACCGGATCGACCGTCAGGTGCGGCCGCGCCGCATGGCCGCCGATGCCCTCGATCGAGATGATCGCCTTGTCGCCGGCCGACATGAACGGGCCGCGCCGCGTGAGGAACACGCCGGGCGCCGCGCCCGGATGGTTGTGCATGCCGAACACCGCATCGCACGGAAAGCGGTCGAACAGGCCGTCGTCGATCATCTTCTTCGCGCCGCTGTCGACGCCGTGCTCTTCCGCCGGCTGGAAATACAGATGCACGGTGCCGGAGAAGTTGCGCGTCTTCGCGAGGTGTTGCGCGGCGCCGAGCAGCATCGTCGTGTGGCCGTCGTGGCCGCATGCGTGCATCTTGCCGTGCGTGCCGCTCGCGTACGGCAGGCCGGTCGCCTCGATGATCGGCAGCGCGTCCATGTCCGCACGGATGCCGATGCTGCGCGTGCCGTCGCCGACGCGCAGCGTGCCGACCACGCCCGTCTCGCCGACCCCGCGCGTCACCTGCCAGCCCCATTGCTCGAGCTTGTCCGCGACGAGCGCGGCCGTCTCGTGCTCCTCGTACGCGAGCTCCGGATGATGGTGAATGTGATGGCGAATCTCGCGCAGCCCGCCGGCGGCGGGCATCAGATCCTCGATTTCGGTGAATCGGACGTCGGTGGTCATCAAGCGGCTCCTGCTGATCGTCAGCGTGTCAGCCGCACGCGAACGGTTGCGTGCGGGAAAGCGAGCCACTATAGCGAGCCGATATCCGTTCAATAAGATGCGGAATTTTTCACCGCGATAAATTTATTTAATCAGGGTTTGTACCAGTGCGAGTGAGATCCCATGCTTGCATCGTTCGCTGACAGACTTGCTCCATCCGGCTAGAAACACGCTCTTCGGCGTCGGCAGCGTCATCCCACTTGGCGAGGAGCGGATGAACAACCCGAATCGCGGCCACATCATCGTCGACGTCAACGCATGACGCCACGGGCAACACGCGATGTTTCTCTTTCAGGCCGGCGGCCCGTGCGTCGAGACCACCCGTGCCACTTCATCCAGGAGACCTCATGACCGCTGCAGACAACACGCCCGTCAGCCGCTTCCCCGTGCCGGCACTCGAAGACCTGCCCGACGACATTCGCGAACGGATCGCGGCCGTCCAGGAAAAATCGGGCTTCGTCCCGAACGTATTCCTCACGCTCGCGCATCGCCCGGACGAGTTTCGCGCGTTCATGGCGTACCACGACGCGCTGATGGACAAGCCGGGCAACCTCACCAAGGCCGAACGCGAAATGATCGTCGTGGCAACCAGCAGCGCGAACCAGTGTCAGTACTGCGTGATCGCGCACGGCGCGATCCTGCGCATTCGCGCGAAGGATCCGCTGATCGCCGACCAGATCGCGACCAACTATCGCAAGGCCGACATCACCGCTCGACAGAAGGCGATGCTCGACTTCGCGATGAAGGTGTCGCAGACCGCGCACCAGGTGGGCGAAGCCGACTTCGATACGCTGAAGTCGCATGGCTTCACCGACGAGGACGCCTGGGACATCGCGGCGATCTCGGCGTTCTTCGGGATGTCGAACCGCCTCGCGAACGTGACGAACATGCGGCCCAACGCGGAGTTCTACGCGCTGGGCCGCTGAAGGCCGCCGGCAACGTCGATCGCGGTCGACGACCGGCGCGGCGCTCAAGCAAACCCGCGATGCCCCGGCTTCCCCGGCTTACCCGACCTTCTTCAACGCCTGCAGCCCATCCGGGAGCTTCGCGTCCGGGAACATCGTCGACAGCGTTGCATCGCGCCACCGCGCCGCCTCCTCCGCCCGCTGCGCTTCCGCCTGTTCGCACACGAACAGCGCATCGCCGCCGAGCAGCAGACGCATCGGCACGTCGTCGCGACGCGACAACTCGACGATCAGCGCCGCGATCCGTGCGGGGTCGCCGACCTCGTGGCCGCCATACGCGCCGAGCAATTCGAGAATCTTCCCGACCGACGGCTGATAGTCGGGCAGCAAGCCGTCGACCTCGCGCTTCGCCTGCGCCGCCCATTCGGTGCGCATCCCGCCCGGCTCCAGCGTGCACACGCGCACGCCGAACGGCGCGACTTCCTTCGACAGCACGTCGCTGAATCCGCCGACCGCCCACTTCGCGGCCTGATACGCGGACAGGCCGGCCGTCGCCGTGCGCCCGCCGACCGACGACACCTGGAAGATGTGGCCCGCGCGCTGCGTACGCATCGTCGGCAGCACCGCGCGCGTCATGTTGACCACGCCGAACAGGTTCGTTTCGATCTGGTCGCGGAAAGCGTCGGCGTCCATCTGCTCGAACGGCGCCGTATGGCCGTAGCCCGCGTTGTTCACCAGCACGTCGATGCGGCCGAACGCGTCGCGCGCCGCCGCCACCGCATGCGCGGCCGCGGCGGCGTCGGTCACGTCGAGTTCGATCGGCAGCAGCCGGTCGCCGTACCGTTCCTCCAGATCCGCGAGCCGCGCGGGATCGCGCGCACCGGCCACCAGACGATCGCCCGCCGCCAGCACCGCTTCCGCGATCGCACGCCCCAGGCCGCGCGCGGCCCCTGTTACCAACCAGACTTTCGACATTTTCCACTCCTCGACAAGGTTGAAACCACAAAATGAATGATTACTCACTCATTAATATGGGCGCTGACACGATGGTTTTCACCGTGCGTCGCCCTGCCCGAAACCGCCTTCCGTCGCGGCGGACGCGCCCGATCCGAACGCGCCGCCGATCACCCGCCTCCCGCTGTCCGCCGCGCAGCCCGCCCGGCGGGCCGTTTGCTCAGACCGCATGCAACACGGCCCACAGCGCACGAAACCCGGCCTCCCGGTATTCGTCGGCCAGCGCCGGATCGCGCGCGATCGATTCCATCGCCGTCTCCGCGATCGACGTGAACAGCGCCGCGCAGAACGCGTGCGCATCGTCGGCCTTCAGCCCGCCCGCCGCGGCAACCTGCGCGCGCAGCAGCGAGCTGATCGCGCCGAACCCTTCGGCCCCGGCCGCGCGATGCGCGTCGTCGATGCGGCCGCTCACGCCGAGCTGCCGCAGCGCGCGGCGCCCGTCCGGGTTCGCGACGCCCCACGACACGTAGCCGTTCCACGCATGCCGCATCGCCTGTTCGGCCGGCGCATGCTCCGGAAACCCGGTCATCATCGCCTCGCGCATCTCCGCCTTCAGGCTCAGGTACAGCGCATTCAGCAGCGCATCCTTGGTCTCGAAATAGGTAAACACCGTGCCTTCCGCGACGCCGGCGAGCCGCGCGATGCGCGCGGTGGTCGCGCTCGCGCCGTCCTCCGCGAGCGCACGGGCGGCGGCGGCGAGGATGGCGTCGTGCTTGTCGGGACTGCGCGGTCGGGCCACGTTCGATTCCTTTAATGAGTGAGCGCTCAATCATAATCGTGGCATGCATGCGATGCAAGTCCCGTTACAACACGGGAACACATACGCAATCGATCAAAAGCGTGCACTATTAGCGTTTTCACGTACTGGCGCGCCAACGCACCGGCGCCCGGCGCTTCGACGTTCGTTCCACGCTCACACCGCTTCAGACCGCGATCCACTCATGACGAATAAGCCCAACCAGACCGAAGCCGACCAGCCCGTCGACATGATCATCTTCGGCGGCGGCGGCGACCTGGCCGCCCGCAAGCTGTTGCCCGCGCTGTACATGGCGCACCTGCACTGCAACCTGCCGCCGGAGACGCGCATCATCGCGGTCGGCCGGCGCGACTGGGGCATCGACGGCTATCGCAAGTTCATGGACGAGCAATCGCGCCCGTTCATCGACGACAAGGCGTTCGACGCCGACGCATGGGCCCGTTTCCTCGACCTGTTCAAGTACGTGCTGATCGACGTGAACGCGCCGGAAGACTACGCGCGCCTCGCCGACGCCGCGCGCGGCGATGCGATCCGCGTGTTCTACCTGTCGACGTCGCCGGAGCTGTTCACGACGATCTGCGACAACCTGTCGGCCGCGCACCTCGTCGACGCGCGCTCGCGCGTCGTCCTCGAAAAGCCGCTGGGCCACGATCTCGCGTCGGCGCAGGCGATCAACGACGCGGTCGGCAAGCATTTCGCGGAATCGCAGATCTACCGGATCGACCATTACCTCGGCAAGGAAACCGTGCAGAACCTGATGGTGCTGCGCTTCGGCAACCCGATCTTCGGGCCGCTGTGGCAGGCGCCGAGCATCCGCAGCGTGCAGATCACGGTGGCTGAGACGGTCGGCGTCGGCAGCCGCGCGGGCTTCTACGACCATACCGGCGCGCTGCGCGACATGGTGCAGAACCACCTGCTGCAACTGTTGTGCATCGTCGCGATGGAGCCGCCGGTGTCGCTCGACCCGGACGCGGTGCGCGACGAGAAGCTGAAGGTGCTGCGCTCGCTGCGGCCGATGGCGCTGTCGGACGTCGCGCGCGACACGGTGCGCGGCCAGTACACGGCCGGCGCGGTCGACGGTCAGCCGGTCAAGGGCTATCTCGAGGAAGACAACGTGCCGGCGGACAGCCACGCGGAGACCTTCGTCGCGCTGCGCGCGCACATCAACAACTGGCGCTGGGCGAACGTGCCGTTCTTCCTGCGCACCGGCAAGCGGCTGCAGCGCCGCCAGTCGGAAATCGTGATCGAGTTCGCGGACATGCCGTTCTCGATCATCCCGAGCGGCCCGCGCCACTACAGCAACCGCCTCGTGATCCAGCTCCAGCCGGAAGAGTCGATCCAGTTGCAGATGCTCGCGAAGGAGCCGGGCAGCGGGATGAAGATGGTGCCGGTGAGCCTGAACCTCGACCTGCAGCAGGCGATTCCGGAACGGCGCGCGGAAGCGTACGAGCGGTTGCTGATCGACGTGATCCGCGGGCGCCTCACGCACTTCATGCGCCGCGACGAACTCGAGGCCGCGTGGTCGTGGGTCGAGCCGATCCTCGACGGCTGGAAGCAGCTCGGCGATCGCCCGCGGCTCTATACCGCGGGCACGTTCGGACCGGCGGCATCGTCGGCGCTGCTGGCGCGCGACAACATGTCGTGGTCCGAGGAAGCGTAAGCGCTGCACGACGGCGTGCCCGCGGCGCAAGCGCCGTGCGGCACGCCGGATCACGCCCGGCCCACCGCC
This sequence comes from Burkholderia sp. RF7-non_BP4, assembly GCF_001521935.1. NCBI lineage: Bacteria > Pseudomonadati > Pseudomonadota > Betaproteobacteria > Burkholderiales > Burkholderiaceae > Burkholderia > Burkholderia sp. RF7-non_BP4. Next base: position 90,250 of record NZ_LOTA01000031.1, read on the forward strand.
GCCCCCCGCTTCCCTTCCGGCGCGCCGCCGTTACAGCGGCCCCATCCAGGCAGCCTTGCGCCGCGTCGGCGCATCGCTGCCGCTGCTCCCGCCGCCCAGCACCTCGATCATGTAATCGACGAACGACGCGATCCGCGACGAGATCGCGGTGTTCCGGTAATACACCGCGTTGATCGGCTGTTCGACTTCGAGCGTCTGCCGCGCGAGCACCTGCACGAGCCGGCCGGCCTCGCGATCCTGCGCGGTCATGAAATCCGACAGGCACACCATGCCCGCCCCCTCCAGCGCGAGCTGCCGCAGCGTCTCGCCGCTCGACGACCAGATGCCGGGCTCGATGCGGCTCGGCTCGCCGTCTGCGCCGAGGATCGGCCATACGTTCAGCGATTCGGGCTGCGTGAAGCCGAGCAGCGTGTGCCTGGCGAGATCCTCGACCTTGCGCGGCTGGCCGTGCGCTTCGATGTACGCGGGGCTCGCGAGGATGCGCAGCCGGCTGTTGCCGATCCGCCGGCTGTGCAGCGTCGAATCCTTCAGGCGGCCGATCCGGATCGCGACGTCGGTGCGCCGCTCGAGCAGGTCGATGATCCCCTCGTTGCTGTTCAGCTCCAGCTCGACCTTCGGGAAGCGTTCGCGGTAGCCGCGCACGAGCGGCACGATCACGTGCAGCATGAACGGCGTCGCGGCGTCGACGCGCAGCCGCCCCGACGGCATCTCGCGCCGCGCGAGCATCTGCTCCTCGGCGTTCTCGACCGATTCGATGATCGCGCGCGCATCCTGCAGGAATGCGCGCCCTTCTTCGGTCAGTTCGAGCCGGCGCGTGGTCCGGCGCAGCAGCGTGGTCTTCAGCTTCTCCTCGAGCCGCGCAAGCGTGCGGCTCGCCGCCGACACGGTGACGTCGAGCTGCTGCGCGGCGGCGGTGATCGAACCGGTGTCGACCACGGCGGCAAAGGCCTGGAGTTCGTCGAGCGTGATTTTCATTGTTGACCTGAAATCAAAACAATTTGGTTTATAGACCAGTTTTTCCGCAAAAGTAAAGGCGGCACACTGCGATCCATTCTTACTGGAACCTGGATCCCGCCATGCCACTCGCCCTGCTTGCGCTGACCATCAGCGCCTTTGCCATCGGCACGACCGAATTCGTGATCGTCGGGCTGATCCCGACGATCGGCGCCGATCTCGGCGTCAGCCTGCCGTCGGCCGGCCTGCTCGTCAGCCTCTACGCGCTGAGCGTCGCGATCGGCGCGCCGCTCCTCACCGCGCTCACCGGCCGCGTGCCGCGCAAGACGCTGCTCGCCGCGCTGATGGCGCTGTTCACCATCGGCAACCTCGTCGCCTGGCAGGCGCCCGGCTACGAATCGCTGATCGTCGCGCGCGTGCTCACGGGCCTCGCGCACGGCGTGTTCTTCTCGGTCGGCTCGATCATCGCGACCACGCTCGTGCCGAAGGACAAGGCCGCCAGCGCGATCGCGACGATGTTCAGCGGCATGACCGTCGCGTTCGTCGCCGGCATTCCGCTCGGCACCTTCATCGGCCAGCACTTCGGCTGGCGCGCGACGTTCCTGATCGTCGCGCTGTTCGGCCTCGTCGCGTTCCTCGGCGCGGTTGCCTTCGTGCCGCGTGGCCTCCCGCGGACGCCGCCGGCGCCGCTCGCCCGCCAGTTCCGCGTGCTGGCCCAGCCGCGCCTGCTGCTCGTCTATGCGATGACGGCGGTCGGCTACGGCGGCTCGCTGATCGCGTTCACCTACATGGCGCCGCTGCTCGAACAGATCGCCGGCTTCACGCCGTCGCAGGTCAGCCTCGTGCTCGTCGGCTACGGCGTGTCGGTCGCGTTCGGCAACGTGTGGGGCGGCAAGCTCGCCGACCGCGTCGGCCCGGTCAAGGCGCTCAAGCAGATCTTCCTGCTGCTCGCGATCGTGCTGCTCGCACTGACCTTCACGGTGCACGTGAAGTGGCTCGCGGTGCTGACGATGCTCGCGTGGGGCGCCGTCGCATTCGGCAACGTGCCGGGCCTGCAGGTGTACGTCGTCAAGCAGGCGCGCCACTTCGCGCCGGACGCCACCGACGTCGCATCGGGCTTCAACATCGCCGCGTTCAACCTCGGCGTCGCCGGCGGCTCGTCGCTCGGCGGCCTGATCGTCGCGAACGTCGGCCTCGGCCATACGCCGTGGATCGCCGCCGTCGTCACGCTCGGCGCGTTCGCGCTGACCGCGCTGAGCGGCCGCCTCGACCGCGGCCAGGGCCTGCCCGAACGCACGGCCGAACCCGTCGAACTCGCCCATTGAACGTCACTTGTTTGCAGGAGCTGCCCAGCATGAACGCATCGACCCGACGTCCGCCGTTCGCCGGCAAGACTTTCGAAGTCCGTTACGACGGCCTCGCCGCCCTCAACGCATATGACGAGGACGGCCTCCACATGCGCTACGAGATCACCGAAGGCGCGTACGCCGGCGCGACGGGCGAAGTCGCCTTCACGTGGCAGCACGTCGCCGGCGAGACCTACGCGATCTCGTGGCAGGAAGCCGATCGCGCGACGGTCGTGCACCTCGACGATTTCGCCGCCGGCACGTCGCGCGCGTTCTTCACCGCGTCGTCGCTCGACTTCTACCGGCTCGCCGGCAGCCTGCGCGCCATCTGAACGGAGACGCCCGACCATGTCCACTTCACTCGACAAGCTCGCCGACGGCGGCTTCAGCATCGGCATCGAACTGCCGCTCGACAACGACTGGTCGCCGGCCGGCGACGCGAAGCGCCAGCATGACGGCCGCCGCCCCGGCGTGCCCGACCTGGAAATCCACGCGGAGCTCGCGCAACTGGCCGACACGCTCGGCTTCCGCGCGCTCTGGGTGCGCGACGTGCCGGTGTACGACCCGTCGTTCGGCGACGCCGCGCAGGTGTTCGAGACCTTCTCGTATCTCGGCTACCTCGCCGGCATCACGCGCGACATCCTGCTCGGCACGGCGGCCGTCGTGCTGCCGCTGCGCGAACCGCTGCTCACGCTGAAATCGGCCGCGACGATCCAGGAACTCAGCCGGGGACGCCTGCTGCTCGGCGTCGCGAGCGGCGACCGGCCGGTCGAATATCCGCTGTTCGGCCGCGACTTCGCGTCGCGCGGCGCGAACTTCCGCGACCAGATCGCGCTGCTGCGCGACGGCGCGCGTGCGCATCTGCCGCCCGGCCTCGACGTGCTGCCCGCCGCGCGCTCGCCGGTGCCGCTGCTCGTCGCCGGTCTCGCGCAGCAAACGCCCGCCTGGATCGGCGAGCACATGGACGGCTGCCTCGCGTATCCGGGCACGCCGGCCGATCACGTGCAGCGCGTCGCGAACTGGCGCGCGGTGGCCGGCGACAAGCCTTACGTGAGCTTCATCCACCTCGACCTCGCGGACGATCCGCACGAGCCGCTGCAGCGGCACCGCTTCGGCGCGCGCGCCGGACGCATCGCGCTGACGGAGGAACTCGCGGCGATGCGCGACGCCGGCGTGCAGCACATCGGCCTGCATTTCCGCCGCAACCGCCGCCCGCTCGACGAGACGATGGCCGAAATCGCGTCGGACGTGCTGCCGGCATTCCATGCGAATGCCGCTGCGAGCGCGCTGGCGGGCACCGCCTGAGGCCGGCACGCCGCCAGCCAGCCGGATCCACGAACGATATTTGACTTCAAATCAAATATTTTTGACCTCTAGAGGCGTTTATCTCATCAGTCCAGGACGCCAGAATGACTCCCATACCGCAATCGGCCCACCTCTTCCAGGAACACAAGATGAGCAACATTCCCGCATTCGGCCTCGGCACTTTCCGCCTGCAAGGTCAGGTTGTCATCGACTCGGTCCGCAACGGCCTCGAAGTCGGCTACCGCGCGATCGACACCGCGCAGATCTACGGCAACGAAGCCGAAGTCGGCGAAGCGATCGCCGCATCGGGCGTGCGCCGCGAAGACCTGTTCCTCACGACGAAGATCTGGGTCGACAACTACGCGCCGGAAAAACTGGTCGCCAGCCTCGAGGAAAGCCTGCGCAAGCTGCGCACCGACTACGTCGACCTGACGCTGATCCACTGGCCGGCTCCGGAAAGCGGCGTGTCGGTCGAGACGTTCATGACCGCGCTCGCCGACGCGAAGGCAAAGGGCCTCACGCGCCGGATCGGCATCTCGAACTTCAACATCGAGCTGACGAAGGAAGCGATCGCGGCGGTCGGCAAGGATGCGATCGCAACGAACCAGATCGAACTGAGCCCGTACCTGCAGAACCGCAAGCTGGTCGAGTTCCTGAACGGCGAAGGCATCCACGTGACGTCGTACATGACGCTCGCATACGGCAAGGTGCTCGGCGACCCGGTGATCGGCGCGATCGCGCAACGTCACGACGCGACGCCGGCGCAGGTCGCGCTGGCCTGGGCGCTGCAGCTCGGCTACTCGGTGATCCCGTCGTCGACGAAGCGCGAAAACCTCGCAAGCAACCTGCTCGCGCAGACGCTGCGCCTGACCGACGAGGACATGGCGCAGATCGCCGCGCTCGAGCGCAACGGCCGCGAAGTCGACCCGGTCGGCCTCGCGCCGACGTGGGACTGAACGCACCGCCCCCTCAATCGAACCGTCCGCGGCCAGCCGGCCGCGGCACCGACAGGAATCCATCATGACCCAGGACCCGCTTTTCCAACCGCTGCAATTCGGTTCGCTGACACTGCCGAACCGCATCGTGATGCCGCCGATGACGCGTTCGCGCGCCAGCCAGCCCGGCGACGAAGCCAACGAACTGATGGCCGCGTATTACGCGCAGCGCGCGAGCGCGGGCCTGATCGTCAGCGAAGGCACCTACATCGCGCCGCTCGGCAAGGGCTACGCATGGACGCCCGGCATCCACACGCCGTCGCAGGTCGCCGGCTGGCGCAAGGTGACGGACGCCGTCCACGCCGCGCACGGCCGCATCTTCGCGCAGCTCTGGCACGTCGGCCGGCTGAGCCACACGAGCCTGCTCGGCGGCCGGCAACCCGTGTCGTCGTCGCCGCTCCAGGCGAAGGGCGTGAACGTGTTCGTCGCCGGTGAAGACGGCACCACGCCGGGCTTCGTGCAGGCCTCCGAGCCGCGCGCGTTGTCCGTCGACGAAATCCGCGAGATCGTCGATCAATACCGCGCCGCCGCGCGCAACGCGATCGAAGCCGGCTTCGACGGCGTCGAGCTGCACGGCGCGAACGGCTATCTCGTGAACCAGTTCATCGACTCGAACGCGAACACGCGCACCGACGCGTACGGCGGCTCGCTCGAAAACCGGCTGCGCTTCCTGCGCGAAGTCGCGCAGGCGCTGATCGAAGGCACCGGCGACGCGTCGCGCGTCGGCATCCGCCTCGCGCCGCTGACTACGCTGAACGGCTGCGTCGACGACGATCCCGAGACGACCTACCTCGCCGCCGCGAAGCTGCTCGGCGAACTCGGCGTCGGCTACCTGCACATCGCGGAAGCCGACTGGGACGACGCGCCGCTGATGCCGGTCGAATTCAAGCAGCAGCTGCGTGCCGCGTATCCGGGCGTGCTGATCTACGCCGGCGCGTACACCGCCGAGCGCGCGCGCGAAGCGATCGCCGCCGGTTGGGCCGACCTCGTCGCCTTCGGCCGCCCGTTCGTCGCGAACCCCGACCTGCCCGAGCGCCTGCGTACCGGCGCCGCGCTCACGCCGCACGACCGCAACACGCTGTTCGGCGGCGGCGCACGCGGCCTGACCGACTATCCGACGCTCGCGCAAGCCGCGGCCTGAGCGATCGACAGGAGTCCGACATGAGAATCACGTCCCCTTCCCGCGTGGGTTTCGGCACCGCGCCGCTGGGCAACATGTATCGGGACATCCCGAACGAGGAAGCGCTGGCGACCGTCGACGCGGCTTGGGAAAGCGGTATCCGCTACTTCGACGCGGCGCCGCTGTACGGCGCCGGCCTCGCCGAGCTGCGCCTCGGTGAAGCGCTCGCCGGCCGCCCGCGCGACGAATATTCGCTCGGCACGAAGGTCGGCCGCCTCGTGCTCGACGAGCACGAGGATGCGTCGCAGCGCGATCTCGGCGAGAAGGGCGGGCTGTTCCGCCATGGGCTGCCGAACAAGGTCGTCTACGACTACACGGAAGACGGCACGCTGCGCTCGATCGAGGCGAGCCTCGCGCGGCTGCGCACCGACCGCCTCGACACCGTGTGGATTCACGATCCGGCGATCGACTTCCACGGCGAGCGCTGGCTCGAGGTGTTCGACGTCGCGATGTCGGGTGCGGCCAAGGCACTCACGCGGCTGCGCGACGAGAAGGTCATCAAGGGCTGGGGCCTCGGCGTGAACCGGATCGAGCCGTGCGAGCTCGCGCTCGACCGCTCGGACCCGGACGGCTTCCTGCTCGCCGGCCGCTACACGCTGCTCGACCATGCGGGCGCGCTCGAACGGCTGATGCCGGAAAGCGCGGCGCGCGGCCTCGGCATCATCGTCGGCGGCCCGTACAACTCCGGCGTGCTCGCGGGCGGCACGCACTTCGAATACCAGCCGGCCACGCAGGAGATGCTCGACCGCGTCGCGCGCATCCGGCAGATCGGCGAGCAGTTCGGCGTCGACGTCCGCGCGGTGGCGCTGCAGTTCTCGCTCGCGCATCCGGCCGTCGCGGCCGTGATCCCCGGCGCGAGCCAGCCCGATCGCATCGACGAGAACCTGCGGCTCGCGGCGGCGCCGATTCCGGCAAGCCTGTGGGACGCCCTGAAGGCCGAGCGCCTGATCGCGGAACACGCGCCGACGCCGGCCGGCGCGACTTGAGCCGCTTCCGCGCGACCGCCGCGACGAGCGGCTGCGCACGTCCCTTCCCTTGCAATCGCGGCGACTATCGCCGCGATTGCCATTTCCGAATTGCCGCCTGCGCAATCGCCGCCTAACGTTTACACGATCGACGCCGCACGACCGTCACCCGACCTGAAAGGACGCCCCGCCATGCCAAGCCGCTTTCCGACACGCGACATGCTGCGGGCCCTCGCGGCCGGCCTTTCGTTCGCGGCCTGCACCTTGCCGGCCTACGCCGACGATGCAACCGGTCTCGTGCCGCCCCAGCCGGCGTCGCCCGTGCTGTCGACGACCGCGACCGGCGTGCAGATCTACGCATGCGAATACGACGCCGGACACCGGCTCGCGTGGGCATTCCAGCGCCCGGAGGCGATGCTGTTCGACGCCACCGGCGCGCTCGTCGTCCGGCACGGCGCGGGGCCGTCGTGGGAAACGCTCGACGGCAGCCGCATCACCGGCAGGAAGCTCGCGGAAGCGCCCGGCGCGCGCCCGGGCAGCATTCCGCAGCTCCTGCTCGCCGCGACGCCGGCCGCAACCGGCACGCTCGCCGGCGTGCGCTTCGTCCAGCGGCTCGATACCGTGGGCGGCACACCGCCGGAGGCGACGTGTGCGACCGAGCATGCAATCGGCCGCTTTCCGTATTTCGCGCGATACGTGTTCCTGAAGTAACGCGCGGCGGCATCGCGAAGCGCGGACGCCGCCGTCGGCGTGCTAACAGCCAGGTCCATTTGATCAGCTATCCTGCATTTACCGATCGGATGCCCGACGCATGCATCGTCATCGATCCGGTCACGCGCGCGGCCCCGGTATCATCCGGACTCACGTTGCGCACGGCGGCGGGGCGCGTCACGCGCGGCCGCATTCACGCACCTGCGCGGCCTCGATGAAAGACATTCGTAATCCCCGATGCGTCACCCGCTCCCGCCCTGCCCGCCGACCCGGCGTTCAAATAATCGCCTTAACGGATTCGAACTAGGCGTATACACGCGTTCCGCGACGACGAAGCCCCGTTGCACGCCGATATAAGCGCTGCGACATGCGCTGCATGCTCTTCCCCCAATGGGACGTGATGGGCCGTTCGCCTAACCTTCGCTACGGCAAAGCACACGTGACGGGGTCGACCACGCCACGCGTCGTACGACGCGGCACACGCGCGCCCTTCGACGCGCGGACGACGACACGAAGCACGCGTGATGCGTCCCCACGACGCTGCCGATAATTTCAACCAGATACGAGACACCCTGACGACGGCCTGCCACAGGCCGTTTCAGCATGCTGATAAAGGAGCAAGCTCATGAGTGATACCCCGGTGCAGCCCACGGTCGGCGTCGGCGCGGAAGAAACGGACTTCGGCACCAAGGGAGTCATCGACCGGTACTTCGGCATTTCGTCGCGCGGCAGCACGCAGCGACGCGAAATCGTCGCGGGCGTGACCACTTTCCTCGCGATGGTCTATTCCGTGTTCGTCGTGCCCGGCATGTTCGGCAAGGCCGGCTTCGACACGAGCGCGGTATTCGTCGCGGTCTGCCTCACCACCGCCTTCGGTTCGCTGCTGATGGGCCTGTGGGCGAAGCTGCCGATCGCGATCGGCTGCGCGATCTCGCTGACGGCGTTCACCGCGTTCGGCCTCGTGCTCGGCAAGGGCCTGCATCCGAGCGTCGCGCTCGGCGCCGTGTTCCTGATGGGCCTCGTGTTCACGGGCATCTCGGTCACCGGCGTGCGTTCGTGGATCCTGCGCAACCTGCCCGCGGGCGTCGCGCACGGCACCGGGATCGGCATCGGCCTGTTCCTGCTGCTGATCGCGTCGAACGACGTCGGCCTCGTGATCAAGAATCCGGGCGCCGGCCTGCCGGTCTCGCTCGGCCAGATCACCGCGTTCCCGGTCATCATGTCGGTCGTCGGCCTGGCCGCGATCTTCGGGCTCGAAAAGCGTCGCGTGCCCGGCGGCATCCTGCTCGTCGTGGTCGCGATCTCGCTGATCGGCCTCGTGTTCGATCCGGCCGTGAAGTATCGCGGCATCTTCGCGCTGCCGTCGCTGAGCGCACCGGGCCACGCATCGCTGATCGGCGCGATGGACATCAAGGGCGCGCTGTCGATGGCCGTGCTGCCGAGCGTGCTCGCGCTCGTGATGACCGCCGTGTTCGACGCGACCGGCACGATCCGCGCGGTCGCGGGCCAGGCGGGCCAGCTCGACGAGAACGGCCGCATCATCAACGGCGGCCGCGCGCTGACCGCCGATTCGATCAGCTCGATCTTCTCCGGCTTCCTCGGCGGTGCACCGGCCGCGGCCTACATCGAGTCCAGCGTCGGCGTGGCCGCCGGTGCGAAGACGGGCCTCGCGGCCGCGGTGGTCGGCGTGCTGTTCCTGGTCGTGATGTTCTTCTCGCCGCTCGCGGGCCTCGTGCCGTCGTACGCGACGGCCCCGGCGCTGATGTACGTCGGCCTGCTGATGCTCGGCAGCGTGAGCAAGCTGCACATGGACGACATGGTCGATGCGATGTCGGGCCTCGTGTGCGCGGTGTTCATCGTGCTGACCGCGAACATCGTGACCGGCATCATGCTCGGCTTCTCGACGCTCGTGATCGGCCGCATCGCCAGCGGCGAATTCCGCAAGCTCAACGTCGGCACCGTGCTCATCGCGGCCGTGCTCGTCACGTTCTATCTCGGCGGCTGGGCGATCTGACCGCGCATCGTGCGCGACGTCGCCGGCAGAAGCACGGCGCGCATCGGGACGACACCGTCTCCTCCACCATCGTCGTCGATGGCCTCCGGCCTGGAAACGCATGTTTCCGGGCCTTTTTTGTCGATGCGGCCGGCGTTGCGGCGCGGCGCACCGCGAGTCCGAACGCGGTGCTACGATCACATTTTGTCCTCCGGAACGACCATGAATCCGTTCGGCATCGTCTCTGAATCAGACACGCGAACCGCGGCGAGCAAACCGCCGTTCATCCCGTCGTTCGGCTTCGTCGAGGTTCATGAATCGCGGCCGATCGACGCGCCGCCGTCGCGCATCATCGACGCCGTGGCCGCGCTCGACATGCGCGCCGATCCGGTCATCGACGCGCTGCTTGCCGTGCGCGAATCGCCGGCGGCCATCGCGCGTGCGCTGGGCAACCGCCCCGCCGAAGCCGCACGCGAACGCTTCGGCTTCGATACGTTCACGCTGCTGCATCGCGACGACACGTCGCTGTCGCTGGGGCTCATCGGACGCTTCTGGCGCCCGACGCCCGACGTGCGGACGATCGACGACGCCGCGGCCTTCGTCCGGCACGACGATCCGCGCGACGCGAAGCTGGTGCTGCGGTTCGAGGTCGTCGGACTGTCGTCCGGCACGCGCCTGCTGCGCACCGAAACCTTCGTGCACTGTCCGAGCACGCGCACGCGCCTGCTGTTTCTGCCGTACTGGCTCGCGATCCGGCTCGCGAGCGGCTGGATCCGCCGCCGCACGCTCGCGGCCGTCGAACTGGCGCTTGCCTGACACACCGGGCCGCCACGAAAACGTCACGCGGTGTGTCGTCGCGCGCGGCGCATCTCGGCAACGTCACGCACCGTCATCTGCAATCCTGATCGCCTCGCCGTCGGTCGCGGCGAGAGAATGCCGCGCCGCGCCTCGCGGTTTTTGTTCCGCCCGGCGTTCGCCGTCGCGGCGCGCTACCCTATCGATCTTCGCGCCGGCGCCCCCGCCCGCCGCCAGATCCGAACCGATCGATGACCCGCATCCGAAACCACCTGAACATCGCGCAGCTCCAGGCGTTCGTCTCCGCCGCGCATCACAAGAGCCTGCGCGCCGCCGCGCGCGAACTCGGCGTCACGCAGCCCGCGATCACGCATACGATCCGCGAACTGGAAACGGCGCTGAACGCGGAACTGCTCGCGCGCAGCGTGCGCGGCGTCGAGCTGACCGCGTGCGGCCATGCGCTGCTGCCGCGCGCCGAGCAGTTGCTCGGCGACATGCGCCGCACCGTCGAGGCCGTCGAGCAGGTGAAAGGGGAAATGTCCGGACGGGTCGCGGTCGGCACGATGCCGTCGATCGCGCTGACCGCGCTGCCGCACGCGGTCACCGCCTTCCGCCGGTCGATGCCGAACGTGAGCCTGCATCTGGAGGAAGTGACGGTGCCGGACGCGCTCGCGCAATTGCGCAACGGCACGCTCGACATCGCTGCGATGCACCATGTGCCCGCGCTCGACCGCGATCTCACGCAGGTGCCGCTGCTGTCGACCGAGTTCACCGTCGTGATGCGCGAAGGCCACCCGCTCGCGCACGCGCGCCGGTTAGAGGAATTGCTCGACGCCGAATGGATCGTCACGGTCGGGGCCGAGCAATTCCCGCACAGCGTCATGGTCGGCATGTTCGAGGCGCGCGGGCTGCCGCTGCCGAAGCGCCTGCTGCGCTCGCCGATGTCGTTCGCGGTGACGCTCGGGCTCGTCGCGCGCTCCGACGTGATCGGCTGCTTCACGCGCCCGCTGGCCGCGATGGTGGCGCCGCTCGGGGTTCGCACGGCCGACCTCGACGAAAGCATGCCGCGCTTCGACCTGTCGATCATCGCGCGCCGCGACCTGCTGCCGACGCCGGCCGTGTCGCAATTCGTCGCCTGTCTGCAGCGCGCGGTCAACGAAACGCTCGGTTGAATCGTTCCTTCGTCTGAAACGGTCGCGCGCGGCATGCGCGGCCGTCGGGTCCGGTATCGGGGCATGTCCTAGGCGCCCTCCCGGTATTTTGTCTTGGTAATCTTGCGCACGTCGCGCGCCCGCATCGGGCAGCGAAACGGACAGTCCGACGCGAAGCCGCGCCGGACCGAAGGCTTACGGCGCGGCACAACCGCGCACCCATCGAACAAAACGAGGAGTCACCGAGTGAAAAAGATTCTTGCGGCTGTGACCGTAGCCCTGCTCGCCGTATCGGCCGGCACTGCATACGCGAAGGACTGGACGACCGTGCGCTTCGGCGTCGATGCAAGCTACCCGCCTTTCGAATCGAAAGGCGCCGACGGCAAGGTGGTCGGCTTCGACGTCGACCTCGGCAACGAAATCTGCCGCCGCATGAACGCGAAGTGCGTGTGGATCGAAAACGACTTCGACGGGATGATCCCGGCGCTGAAGGCACGCAAGTTCGACGGCGTCCTGTCGTCGATGTCGATGACGCCGGCGCGCCAGGAACAGATCGCGTTCTCGTCGAAGCTGTTCAACACGCCGACGCGCCTCGTCGCGAAGAAGGGCGCCGGCCTGATGCCGACGGCCGAATCGCTGAAGGGCAAGTCGGTCGGCGTCGAGCAGGGCACGATTCAGGAAACCTACGCGAAGACGTACTGGGCCCCGAAGGGCGTGAACGTCGTGCCTTACCAGAACCAGGACCAGGTCTACGCGGACCTGATCTCCGGCCGTCTGGACGGCGCGCTGCAGGACGCGGTGCAGGCTGAAATCGGCTTCCTGAAGACGCCGCGCGGCGCGAGCTTCGATTTCGCCGGCAAGGACATCGACGATCCGAAGACGCTCGGCAACGGCGCCGGTATCGGCCTGCGCAAGGAAGACACCGACCTGAAGGCGAAGATCGACGGCGCGATCGCCGGCATGCGCAAGGACGGCACGTACGACAAGATCGCGAAGAAGTACTTCGATTTCGACGTGTACGGCAAGTAACACCGCGCAACGCGCACTTCGCATCCGCGCAGACGGGCTCCGCAAGGAGCCCGTTTTTTTGCCCGCGCGCGCCGAAAGACCGCGAGGCACGCATGAGCGAAGGGCCGCGGCGACGTTATTTTTTACGCAACAACCCGATGATTCGTAAGGGAAATCGACTTGCCATGTACGCGGTTTGATAGGTTCGCGGAAGGCAACGTACAATCGATCTTCCACGCATACCGGATCACTCGCGGCTGCGCCGCCCTCCCCTCATCATGCAAACGCAGACCCATCCGCTGATTTCCCCCGCCGTCGGCACCGAACGCCAGATCACGAGCTTCCACTACGGCCCGCGCGGCGGGAAGAAGGTCTACATCCAGTCGTCGCTGCACGCGGACGAACTGCCCGGCATGCTGGTCGCCACGCTGCTGCGCCGCAAGATCGCCGCGCTCGAGACGGCCGGCAAGCTGCGCGGCGAGGTGGTCATCGTCCCCGTGCCTAACCCGATCGGCCTGTCGCAGCACGTGTTCGGCGATCACCTCGGCCGCTTCGAGCTCGGCTCGATGCAGAACTTCAACCGCAATTTCCACGATCTCGCGGCGCTCGTGATGCCGCGCATCGAAGGCCGGCTGACGAACGACGCGCAGCGCAACGTCGCCGCGGTACGCGCCGCGATGCGCGAGGCGCTCGACGAACAGAAGCCGCGCACCGAGCTCGAATCGCAGCGCCTCGCGCTGCAGAAACTGTCGTTCGACGCCGACATCGTGCTCGACCTGCATTGCGACAACGACGCGGTGATGCATCTGTATACGAACCCCGATCTGTGGGAAGACGTCGAGCCGCTGGCGCGCTATCTGGACGCGCAGGCGTCGCTGCTCGCGCTGAATTCGGTCGGCAATCCGTTCGACGAGATCCACAGCTTCTGCTGGTCCGATCTGCGCAGCCGGTTCGGCGATCGCTTCCCGATCCCGAACGGCGCGATTTCCGTCACCGTCGAACTGCGCAGCGAGCGCGACGTGTCGTACGAGTTCGCGGAGAAAGATTCGCAAGCGATCGTCGAATACCTGACCGCGCGCGGCGTCATCGACGGCACGCCGGCGCCGCTGCCGCCGCTCGCGCATCCGGCCACGCCGCTCGCGGGCACCGATCCGCTCGTCGCGCCGGTGTCGGGCGTGATCGTGTTCCGCACGCCGGTCGGCGCGTGGATCGAAGCCGGCCAGGACGTCGCCGACATCGTCGATCCGCTGACCGATCGCGTGATCACGCTGAAGAGCAGCGTGTCCGGCGTGCTGTACGCGCGCCAGGTCGTGCGCTTCGCGACCGCCGGGATGGAAGTCGCTCGGATCGCCGGCGCGACGCCGATCCGCACCGGGTCGCTGCTGTCGGCCTGAGCCCCCGGGCCGCCCAGCGGCCGGCCCGTGCGCCGCATCGCGGCGCGCCAACGAAATCGCCCGCTTGCGCGGGCGATTTGCTTTTCGGTCCGGCGCGATGCCCGGCGACGCGGCCGGGCATCGGCCGACGTTCAGAACGCCGGCACGATCGCGCCGCCGAACTTCTGGTCGATGAACTTGCGCACGTCGTCCGATTCATAGGCCGCGACGAGCTTCTTCACCCACGGCTTGTCCTTGTCCTGCGCGCGCACCGCGATCAGGTTCGCGTACGGCCCGCGCAGATCCTCGATCGCGATCGCATCCTTCACCGGCGTGAGCCCGGCCTTCACCGCGTAGTCGGTGTTGATCGACGCGGCGTCGAGGTCGGGCAGCGCGCGCGGCAGTTGCGCGGCGTCGAGCTCGACGATCCTGATCTTCTTCGGATTCTCGGCGACGTCGAGCGGCGTCGCGTTCACGCCGTTCGTGCCGGCGCCCGCCTTCAGCTTGATCACGCCGTATTTCTGCAGCAGCAGCAGCGCGCGGTTGCCGTTCGACGGATCGTTCTGGATCCCGACCTTCGCGCCGGTCGGCAGATCCTTCAGCGACTTGAGCTTCTTCGAATAGAAGCCCATCGGCGCCGTATAGGTCAGCCCGACGTTGACGATCCGGTAGCCGCGCTGCTTGATCTGGCTGTCGAGAAACGGCTGGTGCTGGAATCCATTCGCGTCGAGATCGCCCGCGTCGAGCGCCGCGTTCGGCTGCACGTAGTCGTTGAATTCGATCACCTTGATCGCGAGGCCTTCGCGTGCGGCGACTTTCGTCACCTCGGTCCAGATCTGCGCGTCGGGGCCGCTCATCGTGCCGATCTTCAGCGTCTGGGAGTCGGCGTGCGCGCCGGGCGTGGCAAAGGCCAGCGCCGCGGCAAGCGCGCCGAGGCCGGTCAGGATCGAACGTCGCATGGTGTCCTCTTGTCCCGTGTCGTTGTTGAAGCGCGCATCGTGACACGGGGCCGGAACGGCACCAACCAAGCTTATTTCATGTGCATATTCCGGATCCCGATCGAATCTCAGCCGAAATCGGTATAACTCCCCGCTGTACAACCGGGCAGAATCCAGTGTCGCTTCGGCACCACAGATTCGTCATATGACAAAGCCTGTCACATTCATTACGTGGCCCGCCGATAAAGTTGCGACCGGTCCGTGAAAGCGCCCATAGAGAGCGCCGGAACCGCAACTGGACACGCCATTTATTCGCTCGGAGAATCCTTTGAACAAGAAACTGTTGACCATCGCCGTCCTCGCAGCAACGGCCGGCGCGGCACACGCACAAAGCAGCGTGACCCTGTATGGCGTCATCGATGCCGGTATCAGCTACGTGAACCACAGCAAGACCGCGAACGGCGGCAGCGGCAAGCTGTTCAAGTACGACGACGGCGTGGCCCAGGGCAGCCGTTGGGGCCTGCGCGGCACCGAAGACCTCGGTGGCGGCCTGAAGGCGATCTTCGTGCTCGAAAACGGCTTCAACAGCGGCAACGGCACGATCGGCCAGGGCGGCGCGATCTTCGGCCGTCAAGCCTACGTCGGCCTGAGCCAGTCGCAATACGGCACGGTCACGTTCGGCCGCCAGTACTCGTTCTCGACCGACATCCTCGGTTCGAACTACTCGACGGGCGGCAACACGGTCGCGGGTAACTACGCGTACCACGTGAACGACATCGACCAGCTCACGTCGAGCCGCATCAACAACTCGGTGAAGTTCCAGAGCGCGAACTACGCCGGCTTCACGTTCGGCGCGTTGTACGGCTTCTCGAACTCGACCGACTTCGCCGGCGCACCGTCGACGACGACGGGCACCACGACGACGGCCGGTTCGTCGCGCGCATACAGCTTCGGCCTGAACTACGCGAACGGCCCGTTCGCACTCGGCGCCGCATACACGGACATCCGCTTCCCGAGCCAGTCGACGCCGGCATTCTCGACGTCGATCGCGAACATCGCGCTGACGAACATCCGCGACCTGCGCACGTACGGCGTCGGCGGCCGCTACATCTTCGGCCCGGCAACGGCATGGCTGCTCTGGACGCGCACGCAGTTCACCCCGATCGCGGCTGGCGCGTCGGGCACGTTCTACAACGCGTATGAAGCAGGCGTGAAGTACGCGATCACGCCGGCCCTGTCGGCAGCAGCGGGCTACACGTACACGAACGCCACGCAAAGCGGCAACTCGGCGCACTGGAACCAGGGCAACCTGGGCCTCGACTACGCGCTCAGCAAGCGTACGGACGTGTACGGCCTGGTCGTCTACCAGAAGGCGTCGGGCAACGGCGTGCAAGCGCAGATCGGTTCGAGCACGAGCTACTTCAGCACGTCGGGCAACGGTTCGTCGAACCAGCTGGCCGCTCGCGTCGGTATCCGTCACAAGTTCTAAAGCATCCGCTTAACTCGTCCGCGCATGTCGCGGACGACGACGGCAAGAAGCGCCCCGCTCCACGCGGGGCGCTTTTTTATGGGCTTTTAAGTTTCGCTTAATTCTGGGCTGAGAGGATGCTCTCACCCCCCCTGTTGGCCGCCTGAGCATCGGCGGCTTTTTTTTTGAGACCCACTACGGCACCGCCATCAACTGCCCACAAGACAGGATCGGAGCCCAAGATGATCGAAGATACCGTTTTCAGCCATCTGCACGCGATTCTGACGCGCCGGCATTCGCTGCCGGTCCAGAGCTGCCGCGTGTCGGTCGAAATGCAGCGCCCGTGGGGCCGCCCGTACCGGCTCGTCGAATGGACGATGCATCTCGACGCACCCGCGCGGCGCC
Organism: Burkholderia sp. RF7-non_BP4; assembly: GCF_001521935.1. Classification (NCBI taxonomy): domain Bacteria; kingdom Pseudomonadati; phylum Pseudomonadota; class Betaproteobacteria; order Burkholderiales; family Burkholderiaceae; genus Burkholderia; species Burkholderia sp. RF7-non_BP4. The sequence continues at coordinate 106,837 of NZ_LOTA01000031.1, forward strand.
AGATCGTGCCGGCCGAATCGACCGACGAAGAAATCGCCGAGGTCGTGGCGTCGCACGTGCCGGGCCGCCTGTACGGCGACGGCCGGCTGCAGTTCTGATTCCCCCCGTTACCCGCCATTACCCGCCGTTGCCCGCATCGCGGCCGGCCCGCACGCATCGTGCGGCACTCGGTCTCGTTTGACGCGGCAACGAAGTCTGCTACGCTGCGCGTTTTCGTCCACGCAACACACGATGGAAAACGCATTCAACGAACGCGGCGTGATGGTCACCCGCAACGGCCTGTCGGCCGCCGGGCAGGTCTTCCCGCTGCGTGACATCCGCAACGTCGATGTCGTCAAGATCCCGAAAAATCGCCTCGTGCCCTGGCTGATCTCGCTGATCGGCGTGGCCACCGCCGTCGCAGGCGGCATCGGCGCATCGAGCGCCGCGCTGGTTGTCGGCGTGATGCTCGCGGTCGTCGGCTATCTCGCCTGGACCACGCAGGACATCACCTACCGCCTGATGGTCGAAATGCCCGACGGCAAGCGCGAAGCGCTGTCGAGCGTCGACGCCGAATTCGTCGAGCGCGTCGCGCAGGTCGTGCGCGATGCACGGACGGCGACGGCCGCCGGCTGATTTCCGCTGCGCGCGCCGACCACCTACTATGAAATGAGCGGCACGCCGCCGCGTCGTTCGAGGAGGTCGGCATGAACGCCCAATCGCTGTCCGGCATGCTGCGCGCGCAGGAACTGCTGCTCGTCTCGATGATCCGAGCGCTGCCGCCCGACACACGCAGCGCGCTCGTCGACCTCTACGCCGAACAGCTCGCGTTCGCCGAACAGGCCGGCTTCGAAGGCCACGGCGATCGCGCGACGCACGATGCGTTCATCGCGCATGCGCGCAACCTGCTGATTCGTATCGAATCGCTGGCCTAGGGCCAGCCTGCTTTCACCGCATGTCTCGCCGCGCGCGGATCGCCCGATCCGCGCCGACGGCGCGCGTCCGCACGCGCCGCCTTTCGTCCTTGTATTGATAATAATTCTCATTTACACTGGCGAAATTATCAATTCCCTTTCAATTCGCCGTTCGCCGCCAGTCGCGCGCGAACGGGCCAGCCAGGTGAACGCGTCACCCAGCCAGCCTTCGGGCTAGTCATCGTCAATGGGAGACCACCTGTGCATTGCCATCCACTCGCGCGGCGGCCGATCTGTGCCGCGCTGTTCGGCGCGTTCGGCCTGTCCGCCGCCCCGGCTCATGCCGATTCACCGCCGCAAGGCGCCAACCCGCCACCTGCCGTCCTGACCGCCGCCGCATCCACGCGCGGCGATGCGGCGCTGCTCGACCCCGTCACCGTCACGGCCACCCGCACCGCCACCGCCGCGAGCCGTACGGCTGCGTCCGTGTCGGTGATCACCGACGACGATCTCGAAGAACAGCAGGCCACCAACATCAAGGATGCGCTGCGCTACGAGCCGGGCGTCACGGTGCGCCGCACCGCGTACCGCCCCGGCAGCGCCGCGCTCGGCGGCGGCCGCGACGGCGATTCGAGCATCAACATCCGCGGCCTCGAAGGCAATCGCGTGCTGCTGATGGAAGACGGCATCCGCCTGCCGAACGCGTTCTCGTTCGGCCCGCTCGAAGCCGGCCGCGGCGACTACGCCGATCTCGACATGCTCAAGCGCATCGAGATCCTGCGCGGGCCGGCATCGGCGCTGTACGGCAGCGACGGGCTGACCGGCGCGGTGAACTTCATCACGAAGGATCCGCGCGACCTGCTGTCGGTCTACGGCAAACCCACCTACTTCTCGTTCCGGCCGAGCTACGACTCGGCCGACCGCAGCATCGGCGCGACCGTGTCGGCCGCGGGCGGCAACGATCGCGTACAGGGGATGATCATCGCCGACGGCCGGCGCGGCCACGAGGTCGACACGCGCGGCGGCAACAACTCGGCGAGCACGCTGCGCACCACGTCGAATCCGCAGGACGTCTATTCGGAATCGCTGCTCGGCAAGCTCGTGCTGACGCCCACCGCGCGCGACACGATCAGGTTCACCGCCGAAACCGTGCAGCGCCGCGTGAGCACCGACGTGCTGTCCGCGATCAACCCGCCGGCCACGCTCGGCCTCACGACCCACGACCGGCTCGAACGCAACCGTTTCAGCGTCGACTACGATTTCCGCGACGATACATTCCGCTGGTTCCAGACCGCCCATGCGCAGTTTTACTACCAGGACGCGAAGCAGGACCAGTACGCGTTCGAGACGCGCGGCCGGCAGCCTTCGCGTTCCCGCGACAACCAGTACAAGGAGCGCACGTTCGGCGGCGCCGCGTTCGCCGAAAGCGGCTTCTCGACCGGCCCGTTCGCGCACAAGCTGCTGTATGGCGTCGACGGCAGCGTGTCGCGCGTGACGAACCTGCGCGACGGCACGGTGCCGGGCGTCGGCGAGGCGTTCCCGAACAAGGCGTTTCCCGACACCGACTACACGCTGTTCGGCGCGTTCGTGCAGGACCGGATCGGCTATGGCCGCCTGCTCGTCACGCCGGGGCTGCGCTTCGACACGTACCGCCTGAGCCCGACGCGGAACGATCCGCTGTTCACTGGCACCGCCGTGTCGACGAGCGCGAACGAAGTGTCGCCGCGCGTCGCGGTGCTCTACGAGATCGCGCCCGCGGTCATTCCGTACGTGCAGTACGCGCACGGCTTCCGCGCGCCGACGCCCGACCAGGTGAACAGCAGCTTCTCGAACCCCGTGTACGGCTACACGTCGATCGGCAATCCGAACCTGAAGCCCGAGACGAGCGACACGTTCGAAGCCGGCCTGCGCGGCAAGGCCGGCACCGGCTACGGCATCGTGCGCTACAGCGCGGCCGCGTTCACGGGCCGCTACCGCAACTTCATCTCGCGCACGACGATCGCCGGCAGCGGCCGCCCGGCCGATCCGTTCGTGTTCCAGTACGTGAACTTCGCCGACGCGCGCATCCACGGCCTCGAAGGCCGCGCCGAATGGGCGATGCCGAACGGCATCACGCTGAAGACGGCGATGGCGTTCACGAAGGGCTCGACGCAGAACGACGGCGCGGCGAGCCAGCCGCTGAACACGGTCAATCCGTTCTCGGCGGTGTTCGGCGTGCGCTACGAACCCGGCGAACGCTGGTTCGTGCAGACCGACCTGCTGTTCCAGGCCGCGAAACGCGACAAGGACATCGACAAGTCCGATTGTTCGAACAAGACGTGCTTCTCGCCGCCGTCGTCGTTCGTCGTCGACCTGCGCGGCGGCTACCGCTTCAACAAGCACGTGAGCGCGACGATCGGCATCCGCAACCTGTTCGACCGCAAGTACTGGAACTGGTCGGACGTGCGCGGGATCGCCGCCGATTCGCAGGTGCTCGATGCATATACGTCGTCCGGCCGCACCGTCGCGGTCGGCATGAAGGTCGATTTCTGATGCGCGCCGCCCGCGCTGCCACCCCAACCGTTACTTGAAGGAGTCCGACATGATGCAATCCGCCCTTCCCGGTCAGCCGGCCACGCCGGCCCGCGCGCCCGCCGCGTTGCGCGACGCGTTCATCAAACTCAAGACCGAGCGCCAGTTGCGCAACCGCGACGTCGCGCAGGCGCTCGGCGTCAGCGAAGGCGAGGCGCTCGCCGCGTTCATTGGCGAACACGTCGTGCGGCTCGACGCGCGCTTTCCGGCGATGTTCGAGGAAATGCCGCGCCTCGGCCGCGTGATGGCGCTCACGCGCAACGACACGGCCGTCCACGAGAAAGACGGCGCATATGCGCAGATGAGCCATGACGGCCCGGTCGGCCTCGCGCTCGGCGACATCGACCTGCGCATCTTCTACCGCCACTGGGCGTCGGCATTCGCGGTGCGCGACGAAACCGCGCACGGTCCGCTCGAGAGCCTGCAGTTCTTCGACGCGCAAGGTCATGCGATCCACAAGGTCTACCTGCGCGCGCACAGCGATCACGCGGCGTACGACGCGTTCGTCGAACGCTGGCGCGCGGCGTCGCAGGTGCCGGGGCTCGACGTCGCGCCCGCCGCGCCGAAAGCGCCCGAGCGCGCGGACACCGGGATCGACGTCGCGGGCTTTCGCGCCGCGTGGGACGCGATGACCGACACGCATCAGTTCTTCGGCATCACGCAGCGCTTCGGCGTGAGCCGCATGCAGGCGCTGCGCCTCGCCGATCCGCAATATGCGTATCCGGTCGAAGCGGCGCACGCGCTGCGTCACGTGCTCGAACGGGCCGCGTCGAGCGGCCAGCCGATCATGGTGTTCGTCGGCAATGCGGGCATGATCCAGATCCACACAGGCCCCGTCGCGAACGTGCGCGAGGTCGGCGCGTGGATCAACGTGCTCGACCCGGGCTTCAACCTGCATGTGCGCGAGGACCTGATCGCCGCCGCGTGGGTCGTGAAGAAGCCGACGAGCGACGGCATCGTCACGTCGCTCGAGCTGTTCGACCGGCAGGGCGACCACGTCGCGCTGCTGTTCGGCGAGCGCAAGCCGGGTCAGGTCGAACGCGACGACTGGCGCGCGCTCGTCGCGACGCTGCCGTCGGCGGCGCGCGGAGACGCACGGTGAGCGCGCGATCGTTCCTGCCGCGTCGCCGCGTCGTGCTCGCGAGCGCGGTCGCCGGTGCGCTCGCGGGCGCGCTGCCCGGCCGGGCACGCCCGCAAGCCGCGCAAAAGCGCGTCGTCGTGATCGGCGGCGCGCTCGCGGAAACCGCGTTCGCGCTCGGCGGTGCCGACGCGCGCGGTTACCGGCTCGTCGGCACCGACACGACCTGCACGTACCCGGACGCCGCGAAACGCCTGCCGAAGGTCGGCTATCAGCGCGCATTGTCGGCCGAGGGGCTGCTGTCGCTGCGCCCCGATCTCGTGCTCGCGTCGGCGGAAGCCGGCCCGCCTGCCGCGATCGCGCAAGTGAAAAGCGCGGGTGTCGCGGTGACGACGTTCAACGAGCGGCATGACGTCGACTCGGTGCGCGCGAAGATCAGCGGCGTTGCACAGGCGCTCGACGTGCGCGACGCGGGCGCCGCGCTGCTGCGGCGCTTCGATCGCGACTGGCAGGCCGCCCGCGACGCGGTCGCCGCGCGCGTGCCCGGCGGCGCGCAGCCGCCGCGCGTGCTGTTCGTGCTGAACCATACGGGCAACCAGGCGCTCGTCGCCGGCCAGCACACGGCCGCCGACGCGATGCTCCGCTACGCGGGCGCGCGCAACGCGATGCAGGGCTTCGATCACTACAAGCCGCTGACGACCGAGGCGCTGGCCGCCGCCGCACCCGACGTCGTGCTGATCTCCGACGAAGGGCTCGCGGCGGTCGGCGGCCGCGACGCGCTGCTCGCCGCACCCGGCTTCGGCGCGACGCCGGCCGGCCGCGCGCGGCGCGTCGTGTCGCTCGATGCGCTGTTCCTGCTCGGCTTCGGCCCGCGCCTGCCGCTCGCCGTCACGACCCTGCACCGGCGCCTGTCGGATGCGCTCGCCTGATTCCGGATCGACACGATGCCCGCTCACGCTTCACCTTTCCCCGCGCGGTCGCACGGATCGCGCACCGGCGCCGCGCGCGTCGGCGCGTCACGCCGCATCGCGCCCTTCGCGCTGGCCGCGCTCGCCGTCCTCGTGTGCGCCATGTCCGTCGTCGCGCTGTGCGTGGGCGCGTATCGCATTCCGTTCGCGGAAGCCTGGGCCGCGCTGAGCGGCGACCCGGCCGCGCAACAGGCACGCGCGGTGCTGGTCGACATCCGCGCGCCGCGCGTCGTGCTCGCGCTGCTGGTCGGCGGCGGCTTCGGCGCGGCCGGCGCCGCGATGCAGGCGCTGTTCCGCAACCCGCTCGCCGATCCGGGGCTCGTCGGCGTGTCGAGCGGCGCGGCGCTCGGCGCGACGACGACGATCGTGCTCGGCCCCGCGCTGTTCGCCGCGCATGCAGGCGCGGTCGCGCTGCCCGTCGCCGCGTTCGCGGGCGCGCTCGCGGTCGCGGCGCTCGTCTACCGGCTCGCCGCGTCGCGCGGCCGGCTCGCGCTGCCGCTGCTGCTGCTCGCCGGCATCGCGATCAACGCGCTGGTCGGCGCGGCGATCGGGTTGCTTACGTTCGTCGCCGACGACGCGCAACTGCGCTCGCTGACCTTCTGGAGCCTCGGCAGCCTCGGCGGCGCGCAATGGCCCGCGCTGGCGGCCGTCGCGCCGTGCGTCGCGATCGGCTGCGGGCTGCTCGCGCGCGATCGTGGCGCGCTCAATGCACTTCAGCTCGGCGAAACCGAGGCGTTGCATCTCGGCGTGACCGTGCAGCGGCTCAAACGGCGCGTGCTCATCGCGGTTGCGCTCACGGTCGGCGCGCTCGTGTCGTGCGCGGGCGTCATCGGTTTCATCGGCCTCGTCGCGCCGCACTGCGTGCGCCTCGCGTGCGGCCCCGACCAGCGCGTGGTGCTGCCCGGCGCCGCATTGCTCGGCGCGCTGCTCACGCTCGCCGCCGATCTCGCCGCGCGCACCGCCGCCGCGCCCGCCGAGATTCCGCTCGGCGTGCTCACCGCGCTGCTCGGCGCGCCGTTCTTTCTCGCGCTGCTGTGGAAAAGCCGCGGCGCGCTCGGCGGCTGATCCTTCATTCGCTCATCATGCTGACCGCCCAACATCTCGACGTCGCCCGCCGGCACCGCATCGTTCTGCACAACCTGTCGCTGTCGATCGAACCCGGCCGCGTGACCGCGCTGCTCGGCCGCAACGGCGCAGGCAAGAGCACATTGCTGAAGACCCTGGCGGGCGAACTGACCGGCAGCGTCGCGCCCCACGGCGTGCGCGTGACCGGCGACATCGCGCTGAACGGCGAACCGCTCGCGCGCATCGACGCGCCGCGGCTCGCGTGCCTGCGCGCCGTGCTGCCGCAGGCCGCGCAACCGGCGTTTCCGTTCAGCGTCGACGAAATCGTGCTGCTCGGCCGCTATCCGCATACACGACGCGGCGGCGCGCGACACGTGATCGCACATCGCGATCGCGACATTGCGTGGCAGGCGCTTGAACGCGCGGGCGCCGAGACGCTCGTCGGCCGCGACGTGACGACGCTGTCCGGCGGCGAGCTCGCACGCGTGCAGTTCGCGCGCGTGCTCGCGCAGCTGTGGCCGGACGACGACGCAACGGAAAACGGCCCGCGCTACCTGCTGCTCGACGAACCGACCGCCGCGCTCGATCTCGCGCATCAGCATCGGCTGCTCGACACCGTGCGCACCGTTGCGCGCGAATGGCGGCTCGGCGTACTCGCGATCGTCCACGATCCGAACCTCGCCGCGCGGCACGCGGATACGATCGCGATGCTCGCGGACGGCACGATCGTCGCGCAGGGCGCGCCGCGCGACGTGATGACGCCCGCCCATATCGCGCAGTGCTACGGATTCGCGGTGAAGATGGTGGAAACGGGTGACGGGTCGCCACCGGTCATGGTGCCGGCGTAGCGCACGCGTGCCGTCGCATCCGTGCGGCGGCCTCGCTCAATGCTCGACGTCCGCGACGCCGAACGTCCGCATTTTCCATCCGAGCCGCACGGCGAGCATGCGCGTCGTGAAGCCCGCCGCCAGCGCGACCGCCGACGCCGGCCCGGCATCGATGCCGAGATGCTGGATCCCGACGTACAGCGTGCCCGTGAAGAACGCGACGCTCGCATACAGTTCCTCGCGCAGGATCAGCGGCATCTCGTTGCACAGCAGGTCGCGCAGCATCCCGCCGCACACGCCGGTGATCGCGCCGGCCAGCACGACGATGATCGGCGCGCTGCCCGTCGACGCGCCGATATCGCAGCCGATGATCGTGAACGCCGCAAGACCGATCGCGTCGACGGTGACGAACAGCGTCTTCATCCGCGCGACGTGCCGCGCGGCCCACGACGCGACGGTCGCCGCGACGAGCGTGATCACCAGATATTCGGGATGCGCGATCCAGCCGAGCGGATAGTGGCCGAGCAGCACGTCGCGCACCGTGCCGCCGCCGAGCGCCGTCACCGCGCCGACGAGCGCGAGCCCGAAGCGGTCCATCCCGCGCCGCATGCCCATCAGCGCACCCGACATCGCCTCCGCGACGATCGCGATCAGATAAAGCGTATGCATCGCGCGCCTCAGTCTTCGGTACGGAACAGGTCGAGCACGCGTTCGCGCTCGGCCGCATCGACGGCCGCGGGCATCGGCTCGTCGGGCCTGCCCTTCTCGCCCGAAGCATCCGGCGCCTCGGCCGCCGGCGCGCCGCCGCACGCGAAGCGGCTGCGGATGTACGGCGGCACGTCGGCCGTGCACGTGCCGCGCGTGTATTCGGCGTACACGAAATCGCCGTCGACGAGCGCGACGTCCTGCGGCGGCGTCGCGGCGACCGGCGTGCGTCCGTCGACGGCCGTCTTCATGTAGTCGAGCCAGACCGGCAGCGCGAGCGTCGCGCCGGTCGCGCGCCCCATCGGGCGCGGCGTGTCGTAGCCGAGCCACGCGACCGCGACGATGCCCGACGAGTAGCCGGCGAACCAGACATCCTTCGATCCGTTCGACGTGCCCGTCTTGCCGGCTGCGTCGTCGCGGCGCAAGGCGAGCGCGCCACGCGCGGTGCCGGCCTTCACGACGTCGCGCAGCATGCTGTCCATCATGAACGCGTTGCGCGCCGACACGACGCGCGCGCCTTCAGGCGTCGTCGCCTCGTACATCGCGCCGCCGTGACGCTGCTTCACCGACAGGATCAGGCGCGGCTCCATCCGCGTCCCGCCGTTCGCGAACACGCTGTACGCGCTCGCGAGTTCGAGCGGCGTCACCGCGCCCGCGCCGAGCGCGAGCGGCAGCGACGCCGGATTGCGCTGCGCGTCGAAGCCGAAATGCACCGCGTGCTGCTGCACGTAGCGCGCGTCCGTGGCCTGCATCAGGCTGACCGCGACCAGGTTCTTCGAGCGCACGAGCCCGCGCCGCACCGGAATGAAGCCCTCGTAGCGGTTGCCGAAATTGCGTGGGCGCCACGGCCGCGCGCCGGTTTCCTCATGGGTCAGCGTGCGCTGCGTGTCGTCGACCAGCACGCCCGGAAAGTAGCCCTTCTCCAGCGCCGCCGAATAGACGAACGGCTTGAAGCTCGAACCCGGCTGGCGATACGCCTGCAATGCGTGGTCGAACACGTTGCGGTTGAAATCCGCGCCGCCGACGAGCGCGAGCATGTCGCCCGTCGCCGCATCCAGCGACACGAGCGCGCCTTCGAGCCCGTTGCGCGCATCGCGCCTCGCGCGCGGCTGCCGGCTCAGCGTGCGCTGGAGCGCAGCTTCGGCCGCGCGCTGGTCGCGCATCGAGATCGTCGTGGTCACGTCGAGGCCGAGCGTATAGGCGTCGTCGTGAAAGCGCTCGACCATCATCCGGCGCGCGCGCTCCGCGACGTACGGCGCCGCGACGATGCCGGGCGGCGGCGTGGTCGCCAGCGCGATCGGCGCGTCGACCGCCGCGCGATAGGTCGCCTCGTCGAGTTCGCCGAGCGCATGCATGCGACCGAGCACGTAGTTGCGCCGCGCGGTCGCGCGCGCCGGATTGACGACCGGATTGAACGCGGACGGCGCCTTCGGCAATCCGGCGAGCACGGCCGCTTCGCCCGCGCTCAGCGCGTCGAGCGGCTTGCCGAAATACACGTTCGCGGCCGCCGCAAAACCATACGCGCGCTCGCCGAGATAGATCTGGTTCATGTAAAGCTCGAGCAGCTTGTCCTTGCTGTACTCGCGCTCGAGCTTGATGGCCATCAGGATCTCGGCGAGCTTGCGGCTCAGCACCTTGTCGCGCGTCAGGTAGAAGTTGCGCGCGACCTGCATCGTGATCGTGCTGCCGCCCTGCCCCGGCTGTCCCGTCACGACGTTCGCGAACATCGCGCGCGCGAGGCCGCCGATATCGACCGCGCCGTGCTGGTAGAACTTCGCGTCCTCGGCCGCGAGCAGCGCGTGCCGCATGAGCGGCGGAATGCGTTCGAGCGGCACGAATTCGCGGCGCTCGACGCCGTACTCGGCCAGCAGCTCGCCATCGCGCGAGAAAATCCGCAGCGGCAGCGCGGGCCGGTAGACGGCCAGGTGCTCGACGGATGGCAACTGCGTCCAGATGCGATCGATCGTCCATGCGCCGATGCCCGCGCACGCGAGCGTCAGGCCGAAGAGCGCGCCGGCGAAGATGCGCCATGCGCGGCGGCGCGGCGATGCGGGAGGCGGGGCCGGTGGCGTTGGAGGGTTGGCGGTGTGGTCGGTCATGCAGGCTCCTTCTTCAATGCGGCGAACGCGGGCGCGCAACAGGCGCCCGTCGGTCACGGAAGGCGCGCATTGTCGAAGGGATGCCGGGATATCGGAACACTCTTTAGCCTAAGTTTGGCTGGCTAAATTTTATTTAGGAATGGTTGCGCGGCAGCCGTGCCGGGTGCCCCGCGCGGCGCACGAGCCGGTTCGCCTGTACCATCGTCTGCATGTTCGACACGTACCTGCGCCTGTGGGACCTCGTTCCCGACGGCGGCCCGATCCTGACCGCGAGCGGCGGCGTGCTGCCCGTCGTCTGGCACGCGCGCCCCGCGATGCTCAAGGTCGCGACCTGCGACGAAGAGCGCCGCGGCAATGCGCTGATGACCTGGTGGAACGGGGATGGCGCCGCGCGCGTGTGGCTGCACGACAGCGACGCGGTGCTGCTCGAACGCGCGCAGCCGGCGCCGACGCTCGTCGGCCTGTCCGGCGCGGGCCACGACGACGATGCGATCCGGATCGCATGCCGCGCGGTCGCGCGGCTGCATGCGCATCGCGCACCGGCAGCGCCCGAGGTCGTGCCGCTGACCGACTGGTTCCACGCGCTGCTGTCGCATGACACCGGCGATGACACGCTGCGGCGTTCTGCCGCGACGGCGCACCGGCTGCTGGCCGCGCCGCCCGTCGACGACGTCGTGCTGCACGGCGACATCCATCACGGCAACGTGCTGCACTTCGGCGATCGCGGCTGGCTGGCGATCGACCCGAAGGGTTTGCGCGGCGACCGCGCGTTCGATTACGCGAACCTGTTCTGCAATCCCGCGCACGACATCGCCGTCGATCCCGCCCGCTTCGCGCGGCGCGTCGCGCTCGTCGCCGAGGCTGCGCAACTCGACCGCCGCCGGTTGCTGCAGTGGATTCTTGCGTGGGCCGGCTTGTCGGCGGTCTGGCTGATCGAGGACGGCCTGCCGCCCGATACGCGGCTGCAGGTCGCGAGGCTGGCCGCCTCGGCGCTCGACGCGTAGCGTGCGACGACGGCCCGGCCGCCACGTCCGCTGCATCGCACGGCGGCATCAATAAAAAAACCCGCCGGCATGCACCGGCGGGTTTTCGTGTCCGACGTGCGCGACGCTTAGCGCGCCGGATTCAGCGTCAGGTTCATGTGACGGTTCACATCCTTGTACAGCAGGTAACGGAAGCGGCCGGGGCCGCCCGAATAGCATGCCTGCGGGCAGAACGCGCGCAGCCACATGAAGTCGCCCGCTTCCACCTCGACCCAGTCCTGGTTCAGGCGATACACGGCCTTGCCTTCGAGCACGTACAGGCCGTGCTCCATCACGTGCGTCTCCGCGAACGGAATCACGCCGCCCGGCTCGAACGTCACGATGTTCACGTGCATGTCGTGACGCATGTCGCTCATGTCGACGAAGCGCGTCGTCGCCCATGCGCCGTTGGTGCCCGGCATCGGGATCGGCTCGACGTCCTGCTCGTTGGTCACGAACGCTTCCGGCAGCGCAATGCCGTCGACGGCCTGATAGTGCTTGCGGATCCAGTGGAAACGCACGGCGGCATCGCTGACGTTGTGCAGCGTCCAGTCGGCGCCCGGCGGGATGAACGCGTAGCCGCCCGGCTTCAGCGTGTGCTGCTTGCCCTGCAGCGTCAGCTCGGCCTCGCCTTCGACGACGAACAGCACGGCTTCGGCGTTCTTGTCCTGCTCGGGCTTGTCGCTGCCGCCGCCCGGATTCACTTCGACGATGTACTGCGAGAAGGTTTCGGCGAAACCCGACAGCGGACGCGCGATCACCCACAGGCGCGTGTGGGTCCAGAACGGCAGCCAGCTCGTGACGATGTCGCGCATCACTCCCTTCGGAATGACCGCATACGCCTCGGTGAACATCGCGCGATCGGTCAGCAGATCGGTCTGCGGCGGGTGGCCGCCATGCGGCGCGTAATACGTTGTCTTAGACATAAAGCATCCAGGCAATGGGTTGGTCCGGCCCCGGGTCGCAACGGCAGGCGCGGCACGCGCGTGGGGCACGCATGCGACGGCGGGACATCGTTGCCGGGGTGGCTTGAAAGCGCGGGCGCCTTCGTTCGGTCGGCCAGGCTTCGCGACGGGCCCGCCCGGTTCAGCGGGCGGGGCGCCCCATGCTTGCGGGTCCGGCGGCCGGGCCGCGGACACTCGGGGTCATGCGGCGGGGCACGGGGGACGGCACGGTTCGATTCCGTACGCGGGCAGCGTTGACGATAGCGAAGTCGATCCGGATCGACCAATTAAATGTTGCGATGACATCCATTCGATTTCCCACTACCCGCCATTGCGCGCGATGGCCCGTGAACGCGTGACGCGGACGCGTCGGCGCCTCGGGGAAATCCTGATGACCGGACGGCAACCCGTCGATCGGCGATGGCGAAATGGGGAGGGCCGACCCTGCGCGGTTGCATGTCGATGCAACTGGCGATGTCGTCTATAAGCGGGAAAGGTGAAGCGGGAGAGAGCGTGCCAACCCGTCGAGCGGGGCCGGGCATGAACTGCCGAAGGGGGTGAAGGCCGCCGGTCTTGCCGGCGATGGCGGCCCGGCTGAGGCCGCCGGGCCGGCTGTCGGATCGGGTGCCGACGCGTCGGGCGCGCCGGTGCGCAGGCCGCGCACCGTGCCGCGCCCGCGGCGATCAGTCCCAGTCGCGGTGATGACGATGCTTGCGGTGACGATGGCCGCGATCGCCATAATCGCCGCCGCGATCGTACGAGTTGCGCGACAGGTTGCCGCCGAGCGCCGCGCCGGCGCCGCCGCCGACGGCCGCGCCCAGCAGGCCGCCCGTGCGGCCGCCCATCGCGTTGCCGGCCGCGGTACCCGCGCCGCCACCGAGTGCGCCGCCGATGATCGCGCCGGTGCGCTCGCGACGGTTCGACGTCACGGCGCCACCCGCGCCGCCGCCGATCGCGCCACCGATCACGGAGCCGGTGCTGCCGCCGACCGCGCCGCCGACCGCTGCGCCGGCAACCCCGCCGAGCGCGCCGCCGAGCGCGTTGTTCATGTCACCGGCCAATGCCGGCACTGCGGTCGCGCCGGTCAGCACGGCGACGACGAGAGCGGGGGCGATTTTCTTCCACATTCCCGTATTCTTCCTTGTTCGCAATCTGGTTATCGAAGGTCCGCTCGATACGACGATCTGAATCGATCGACGTCGATGCCGGCATTGTGCCGAATCCCGGACCAATTCATTTCAATGAGCTTGCGGCGAAGAATAGCACCGGTCGAGCCTGCTTGCCGTCGACATTCTGGTAACAAGTTGTTTACCGAAAGCGGACCGGAAAAGCTTGCCGGAAACTGCCGGGAACGCCCGCCGGCATGGGCTCCGGCCATGGTCAAGCTCTGTTTTTCGGCGATGCGGAACGTGCCCGTCGCGCGGGTTCGGACACACGTGGCAACACATCGGCGGCATGCCGCGAGCCGGTGGAATTTGGCTTGTTCGTTCGGGCCAGACGAGGGTCAGTACACGCCCGGAATCAGCCGCCAGGTGTGCGCGCAGTACGCGTCGTATTCGGCGCCGAATTGCGTGCGCAGCAGCGCTTCCTCGGAACGGATCCGCGCGACGAGCGGAATCAACGTCAACGCGACGAGCAGCAGCCCGACGCCCGAGCGGAACGCCAACGCCCAGCCGGCCGCATTGACGAGCAGGCCGAGATAGCTCGGGTTGCGGATCCTGCTGTAGATGCCGTCCGTCACCAGCGTGTGGCCCGGCTGGATCGCGACGAGCCCGCTGAAGCGCTTGCCGAGCACGAACACGGGCCAGAGACGCAGCACGCCGCCCGCGACGTACAGCGCGACGCCGATCCAGCGCACCGTGTCGCCGCCGAAGGTCCACACGTCGAGCCGGTCGGTCAGCGCCGGCAAATACGCGAGCAGGAATCCGCTCGCGCCGAAGGCCGCGAGCACCCAGCGGTTGTCGCGGTTCTCGCGTTCGCCGGCGCTCAGGTTGCCTTCGGTAAACATCGCGACGACGGCAAGCGCGAGCGTCGCGACGGCAATGGCGATCAGTGGCGGATGCGAGAAGAAGGCGGCGAACCCGCCGATGCCGAGCACGGCAAGCCCGAGATAGACGAGCGTGGAGACGCTCGCAACGATTGCGAACTTGCGCGTAACGGCCATGGCTTGCCTCGCCGGAGTGGGCTTTCCTGTGAAGTATAGGAACCCGGGCGGGCGATGCGCACGCGCACCGTCATGCGGCGCGCGCGTTTTCCCTGCGAGAAGCGGCGGCGGCGCGTCGAACGACGCGCTCGATCGGCGCGCGGGCTGTGCCCGCGACCGCCGTCCGGTCAGCGAATGCGGAAGTTGCCGCCGATCCCGACGCTGACGGGCGGTGCGTAATAGGCCGGCGCATAGCCGTAATAGACCGGCGCGGGCGCGTAGCCGTAAGGCGGCGCGACATAGCAGCCGGACAGGCCGCCGATCAGCGCAAACGTGATGAGAACTTTGTACATGGCTCGATTCCCGGCGAAGAGGACACGTCGCATCGCGCGAAAGCCGTGCCGTCGCAACCCGTAACGGCTGGCACGAAGAAGAGGCGACCGGCCTTTCCTGTCGCTCGATGCGGCAATGCGAATGCGCGGAGTCTAGCGCCGGCGCCGCCAGGACGAGTTTCGCGAGCGGTTACACGTGTTACGTGGTGTGACCGCTGAAACAGGCGCGAACGGCGTCGCCGCACGCGCCCGCTGGCGCCGCCCGAATCACGAGCCGTACAGGCGTTACACGAAATGCGCGCGGATGCGCTCGGCGAGCGATTCGAGCGTGGCCGCGTCGGCGATGTCGCGCGCGTGCATCCGCAGGTCGACGCCTTCCCAGCGCGGAATCACGTGGAAATGCACGTGCGGGACCGTCTGGCCCGCCGCCGCGCCGTTGAACTGACCGATGAACACGCCGTCCGGCCCGAGCGCCGCGCGCACGGCCGCCGCGACGCGCTGCGTCATGCGGATGCCGGCCGCCGCCGCGTCGCCGGACAGCTCGAAGATCTGCGCGCCCGGCTCCTTCGGGATCACGAGCACGTGACCGTCGGCCTGCGGCATGAGATCCATGATCGCGAGCGTGGCGTCGTCTTCGGCGACCTTCACGCACGGCAGTTCGCCGCGCAGGATCCGGGCGAACGGGTTGTTGTTGTCGTAGGACATGGCGTTTTCCGATTTGGCGATTGCGGTTTGACTGGGAACGATGCCGGACGATTATCGGCCGACGGCGGGTCGGATTTCAACTTGTCAGGCCGTGTCGCGATCGCGGTGAACAATGCACGCCGGCTCGCACGTCGTGTCGCTCGCCGGATGGAATATCCGGCCGTCGCCATTCGTTTATTCCGAGTGCGGATTCGCACGGCAAGACTGCGGATCCGCACCGGACATCCGCCAGCTGCGCAGGGCCGGCAGCCGGGATGACTGCTCGCGATCACCAACCGGAGTCATGCCATGGATCCTCTCCCCTCCTGTCGTTCCCCCGCCCTCGCCATTCACCCGCCGCTCCTCGCCCACGCCTGCCGCACGATGGCGCGCACGCTATGCCGCGCGGCTTGCGGCGCCGGGCTCGTCGCGTTGTCGTCGGCGTTCGCGTGGGCCGGCGGCAACGACGTCATCCTGCCGGTCTCGTCGGTCACCGCGTCGACCGTGCCCGCCAACGGCGACGTCAATCCGTACGGCATCGCCTTCGTGCCGCGCGGCGTGCCGAGCTGGAGCACGCTCAAACCGGGCGACGTCGTCGTGTCCAACTTCAACGCGGCGTCGAACGCGCAAGGCACCGGCACGACGGTCGTGAAGCTGTCGCCCGGCAAGACGCCGACGACCTTCTTCCAGGGCAGCAATCTCGGCCTGACGACCGCGCTCGCGGTGCTGCGCAGCGGCTTCGTGCTGGTCGGCAACGTCCCCGCGCCGGACGGCAAGACGGTCGTGCCCCCGGGCTCGCTGCTCGTCATCGGTCCGCAAGGCAATCTCGTCACGCAACTGTCGAGCAGCACGCTGCTCGACGGACCGTGGGACATGACCGTGATCGACCGCGGACAGCGCGTGACCGCGTTCGTGTCGAACGTGCTGAACGGGACCGTCGCGCGGATCGAACTGGCGATCGACAACAACGGCGTCAGGATGCTGCCGGGCTCGCGCATCATCGCGTCGGGCTACGTGAACCGGACCGATCCCAACGCGCTGGTGGTCGGCCCGACCGGCCTCGCGTACGATCCGAACATCGACGTGCTGTACGTCGCGTCCACCGGCGACAACGCGGTGTTCGCGATCCAGAACGCCGCGTCGACGAATCGCAACGCCGGCGTCGGACGGATGATCTACTTCGACGCGGCGCACCTGCACGGCCCGCTCGCACTGGCGCTCGCGCCGAACGGCCATCTCGTGACCGCCAACGGCGACGCGGTCAATCCCGACCCGCTGCAACCGAGCGAGATCGTCGAATTCACGGTGACCGGACACTTCGTCGCGCAGATGCAGGTCGACACCGTGCCGGGAGCGGCCTTCGGCCTCGCGTTCGGGCACGGCAGCAAGGGCCAGCCGGAATTCGCGGCCGTCGACGACAACACGAATACCGCGACGATCTGGACACTGCGTTCGGACAACGACAACGCGCAATGACGCACCGCGTGGACGGGCCGACTGCGGCCCGTTCGCCCCTGCGCGATCGACACATGCGATTCGCACACGCCGGGCACCATGCCGCCTGATCGACGCCGCCCGGCGTCGCCACCCCCGCGATTGCCACCGCTCGCCCGAACCTGCGACACTGCCGGATCGTTGCCGGCCGGCACGCCACCGAGGACGCTCGCGCATGACGATCCCCTTCAAATCGCTGATCCTGCGCGGTACCGCCGTCGCGCTCGTCGCCGCGGCCGGCTACACCGGCTACATGCTGTCGCGGCTGGCCCCGATCGCGACGGGTTATGCCGCGAAGGCGCTGTGTTCCGGCGTGTTCGTGTCGGGACGCCCGGCCGCGTCGGTGATCGACGTCGACATCATGGCCGGCGTGCACCCGCTGCTGAAACTGGTGCGCCCGTCGATCGATCCGGAGCATCATCGCGCCGTCGCAACGTTCGCCGGGTTCGCGCAACGCGAGGCGGACTTTCGCCCCGGGCTCGGCTGCACGCTCGCGCTCGGGCCGTCGCCCGGCGTGCTGCCGGCCGCGCTGCCGCCCGTCTCCGATCCGCCACCCGCGCAGGCGGCGGCGCCGGCCGCACCGCCCGCCGGCATCGACGCTCGCAAGCTGCAGACCGCGCTCGACCGCGCGTTCGACGAACCCGATCCGGCGCGGCCGCGGCGGACCCGCGCGGTCGTCGTGATGTGGCGCGGCCAGATCGTCGCCGAACGCTATGCGCCCGGCTTCACCGCCGATACGCCGCTACCCGGCTGGTCGATGACGAAGACCGTGACGGCCGCGCTGGCCGGCGTGCTCGTCGCGCAGCACAAGCTGTCGCCGGACGCGTCGGCGCTGCTGCCCGAATGGCGCGACGGCGGCGACCCGCGCGCGGCGATCACGTTCGACGAGCTGCTGCGGATGACGAGCGGCCTGCAATTCAACGAGGACTACGACGACCCGCTGTCCGACGTCGCCGTGATGCTATTCACGCAGCCGGACACCGCGCGCTTCGCGTCGGCCAAGCCGCTCGCCGCGCAGCCCGGCACGCAGTGGTACTACTCGAGCGGCACGAGCGCGATCGTCGCGCGCGTGATGCGCGAGGCGATGGGCGGCACCGAGAGCGACTACCTCGCGTTTCCGCGCCGCGCGCTGTTCGCGCCGCTCGGGATGCGCAGCGCGGTGTTCGAGCCGGATGCGGCCGGCACGCTCGGCAGCGCGTCGTTCATGTATGCGAGCGCGCGCGACTGGGCGCGCTTCGGGCAGCTTCTGCTGCAGGACGGGGTGTGGGACGGGCAGCGGCGGCTGCCGGAAGGCTGGGTGCGCTACCTGACGCGCGCGACGCCGCTGTCGACGCGCGGAGAATTCGGCGCGCATCTGTGGGTCAAGGTGCCGGAGCCGTTCAACGATCGCGATCCGCACGCGCGCACGCTGCCCGCCGATGCGTTTCATGCGGTCGGCCATGAAGGCCAGTTCGTGAGCGTGGTGCCGAGCCGCGAGCTGGTGGTCGTGCGGCTCGGCGTGTCGCGGCCGGAATCCGCATGGAATCACGAGGCGTTTCTCGCGCGCGTGCTCGAGGCCGTACCGGCGTCCGGCACGTGACGTGCCGCGGGGAGACAGCGATGCGGCTGCGATCAAGCCGCCGCATCGCGCGCGACATGCAATGCGTTACGGGTTCGCGCTGCCCGCATACTGCTTGAAGCCCTCGCGCGTCGCCAGACGCTCGATGTAGCGCTTCACCGCCGGGAAATCCGGGTGCTCGAACGGCGTGCCGAACCAGCGGTTCACCGACAGGCCGATCGGAATGTCGGCGAGCGTGAAGTGGTCGCCGGCCACGAACGCGCCGGTCGCTTCGAGCTGCGCGTTCAGGATCTGCATGTGCTTCGTCCAGCCCGCGATCGACTGCGCGATCGCCGCCGGGTCCTGGTGATCGGGCGACTTGCGTACGAGGCCGAGGAACGCGCCGACCCACGAACGGTTCAGGTCCGTGCCCTGCCAGTCGATCCACTGATCGACCCGCGCACGTGCGCGCGGCTCGGCCGGATAGAGCGCGTCGCCGCCATAGCGGTTCGCGAGATAGCGGATGATCGTGTTCGACTCCCACAGCACGAAGTCGTCGTCCTTGATCACCGGCACGAGGCCGTTCGGATTCAGCGCGAGGTAGGTCGGATCGTTGGTCGTGCGAAAGCCCGCGCCCCAGTCTTCCTGTTCGAACGGCAGGTTGAGTTCGGTGCACAGCCACAGCACCTTGCGGACGTTGATGGACGGGATCTTGCCGAGGATGTGCAGCATGCAGGCTCCTTGTGAGGTCGAATGCGAAGCGTTCGGAACGCGCGAAACGGCCCGAACGCGCTCCCGTCGAGTTTATACACGACCACCCGGCAAACGACATGCCGTACGCGGAAAATCCGCGTGCGGCCGATCCGTCAGGTCACGCAGCGCATGCTCGGCCGTCGGGAACCGGAACACGAATCCGTCCTGATACAGCCGCGCCGACATCACCCGCTGCCCATCCAGCAGCAGCGCGGCCATCTCTCCCATCGCGACGCGCAGCGGCGCGGCCGGCACGTGCAGCCAGGCCGGGCGGTGCAGCACCTTCGACACGACCTGCACGAACTCGCGCTGGGTCAACGGCGCGGGTGCGACCGCGTTGTAGACGCCGTGCATGCCCGAATTCCCCATCGCGCGCGCGATGATTCGCAGCACGTCGTCCCGGTGGATCCAGCTCATTACCTGCGTGCCGTCGCCGAATCGCCCGCCCACCCCGAAGTAATGCGGCAGCAGCATCGCGCGCAACGCGCCGCCGGGGCCGAACACGAGGCCCAGCCGCAGCACCACCGAGCGAACGCCGTGACGCTCGAGCGCCTGCGCGGACTGCTCCCACTGCCGGCACAGCTCGGACATGAAGCCGGTGCCGGCGCTGCTGCTCTCGTCGAGCGGCTCGTCGGAAGGACGCACGCCGTAGTAGCCGATCGCCGACGCCTGGATCCACGTGCGCGGCTTGACCTCGGCGGTCTCGACCCAGCGCATCAGCGATTCCGTGACGCCAACCCGGCTGGCGAGCAGCAATGCCCGCCGGCGTTTGCTCCAGCGCGCGCCGAGCACCGGCGCCCCCGCGAGATTGATGATCGTGTCGAAACGCTCATGCGGCTGCAACTGCTCGACGGACGTCACGCTGCGCACACGGCCGTGAAACTGGTAGGCCGCGCGCAGCGGATCACGTGCCAGCAACGTGACCGTATGCCCTGCATCGAGCAGCCCGTTCACGAGGGTTTCGCCGATGAAGCCGGTCCCGCCGGTGACGAGCACGTTCCCCGGCGGGTGCCCCGCGAACGGATTGGCGGCCGGCGCGCGTCGCGCGATCCGGCAGGCCGCGATCCCGTCGCGGATTCCCGATACCGTCACGCCGACGGCAAACAAGCTCAGCAACCCGCCGCGCCAGCCGAGATCGAGCGCCTGCAGCGCGGTCGGCTCGTGCGCCCAGGCGGCCAGCTGTATCGCGACCATCCCGAACAGCGCACCGCCGTTGACGGCCAGCAGCGTGTGCAGCACGCGCTCGGTCGCCGGCAGCTTGCGGCTCCGATCCTCGACGACGAAATCCCACAACGTCAGCACCACCTCGACGACCACCACCGCCGCGATGGCCGCGACCCAGGCACCGTGAAAGGCCACGTTCGCGATCGACGCGAACACGAGACCGTAAAGCACGGAGCGCACCGCGTGAATCGTCAGCTCGAGCCGCGCGCGCGGGCGGTGCGGCAGATCCTGCGTGAGCTCGTGGTGATAGAGCGTATCGAATGCGCCCATCGCGCCCTGCACGATCAACAGGATGAGCGCCCAATCGAAAGCGGGCAAGGTGTTCATACGCTGTCCCTCCTCCAGAGCCAGACGAGTGGCGGCACCATCGCGACGAGTGCCGCCGCGTCGATCGCGACGTGGCCCCATACATGTGCCTGCAATGAAAACAGCATGTCCTGCGGCGCCCAGATCAACAGGCCGGCCAGCAGCCACCCCCACACTTCCCGCCGGCGCAGCCGGTTACCGAGGTGGACGAGCGCCAGCATCCAGACCGACGCGCATTGCACCGTCGCACCGATCAGCGCCATCCACCAGATCTGCTGCGCGCGCGCCGGTTCGGGCGCCATTCCCGCCCAGAAATGCCGCTCGATGACGCTGTGATACGCGTCGAACCATGGCGTGCCGGCTACCCACGGAACGGCAATGCCGACGAGCAGATGTGCGATCGCCGCGCCGTACATCCAGGCCAACACGATGCGGCGCACGTCATCACGTGCGGGACGATCCGCTGCGGATTCGGCGGCTCGGTCGATACCGCACGCCACCCCGTCGCACGGTGCTTCGGCGCGATAGCCGAGCCAGCGCGAGACGGCAAGCCGGTTGCGCGAGACGCGGCGATACAGCAGCGCCAGCGCAGTGCGCACGACCGGCACGCGAAGCAGCCGGACGAGCCGGCTTCGCCCGGTCAGCGCATGGGCGGCCAGGATGCCGTCCACACCGGTCAGCATGCGTCCGTCCGGCAGGCGCACGTGCAGCTCCCGATTCAGCGCGGGCAGGTCGACGCCCAGCGGAGCGGGATCGAAGCCCGGCCCGGCGATATCGACGAAAGCCAGCTGCTGTCGCGCGTCGCGGGCCCGAAGACGCTGTATCGACGCGACACATAACGGACATCGCCCGTCGAAGTACAGCACCAGTTCACCTGAGTCCATGATTCGCACTCCTTGTGTTTTCGCGTGCATCATGAATCGATCGACTGCTTTCCCGTGCGCCGGCAACGCGCTTACATCGGCTTGACCACCATCAGGAAATACACGCTCAACATAGCGAAGAACGCCGGATAGCCGAGCAACTCCCAGCGCTTCGCATAACGCCAGTAGCGTGCCGGCAGCTCCGCATCGCCATTCGCATGCGCGAGCTTCGCCATCGCGGCCAGCTCGATCTGCAGCCACACGACCGGCAGCCAGCACGCGCCCGCGACCGCATACAGCACGATCGACGCCATGAGCCACGGCGTCGTCAACGGCCAGCCGGCCGTGTGCGCGAGCCACAGCCCGGACGCGGGCTGGAACAGCACGGCCGGCGTCGTGAACCACCAGTCCGCGCGCACCACGAGGCGCGACACGGCGGCGATCGCCGGCACCGAGCGCGTGCGGTTCGCGAAGAACAAGTAGAACGCGGTGCCGAAGCCCGTGCCGACCATCAGCACCGAGGACAGGATATGCAGCGTCTTGATCACGAGATAGATGTTCATGCGTGTTCTTCTTCTGAAAAAAGGATCAACAGGATCGCGAGAATCGGCACGTTCTTCAGCACGGGGCCGAACGGCTCGGCGAGCAGCCCGGGCATCGTGACCGCGATGACGGCCGAATACGCGACGATCAGCGCGCCTTGCGCGGCCCACAGACGGCGGGACGGCGCGGCGACGGTCGCCACGCCGAACGCGAAGTCCAGCGCGCATGCGCCGTAGAGCGCGATCAGCGCGGGCAGTCCGCTCAGGTGGACGCGGGCGAGCATCGCGAGGCTGTCGTGCCGCGGATGAATGAACGCGCTGACGATGGCCGTCCAGATCCAGACGATCGCGAGCGCGCCGAGCAGCAGCGGCCGCCGCCACATCGCGAGCGCATCGCCGCGCAGCGCGGCCGCGTTCGCGTTCGCGCCGATGAAATCCCGCAGGCCGAGCGGCGGCCGGCCGAGCACGGCCGCGAGCGCGGCGGGATCGCCGGTGTTGCCGCCGCGCAGCATCGTCCATGTGTCGCGGGTCAGCATCGCGCCCGGCATCGTGCCGAGCAGCGCGGCCGCCGCGCCGACCAGCGGGCCCGGCAGCGTCACGCGCGCCGCCGGCGGAAAGCCCAGCGCGGCGCGATAGACGCTCAACATCTCGCGATACTCGACTTCATCGCCGCCGACCGCGTCGATGACGGCGCGGCCGGCCGCCGGCGCATCGACGAGCCGCGCGACGAGTTCGGCGAGATCGTCGACGTGCACGGGGCGCAGCCGCTGATGGCCGCCCGCAGGTAACACGTGCACGGGCAGGCTCGCGAGCATCCGGAAGAACCGGGCGGACGTGCCGGCGGTGCCGTAGACGAGCGCCGGACGCACGATCCGGTAATCGAGCGGCAGCGTCTGCAGGAAGGTGTCGGCCGCGTACTTGCTGGCGAAATACGGCGTGTCGCCGCGCTCGACGCCCAGCGCCGAGATCTGGATCACGCGTCGCACGCGGGCACGGCAGCATGCGGTGAAGAGCGCGCAGGGCGCCGCGCGATGCACGGTGTCGAACGTCTCGTCACGCCGGCCGGCGAGGATCCCGACCGCATTGATCACCACGTCGACGCCATCCAGCCGGGCGAGCCACGCGTCGGCATCGACATCCTTCGCGAAGTCGATCGCGACGTCGTGCGGGCCGACCGCATGCCGCACGCCGCGCAGCACGCGATGGCCGCCGGCCTCGAGCCGCGCGCCCAGCGCCCGCCCGATGAAGCCGTTCGCGCCGCAGACGAGGATGTTCATGTCGCGCTCCGCGATGCTCGATGCCGGCGGATCGACAGCGCGATTTCGTTCATTGTTTCATCCTCTATATACAGTTATTTCTGTAATGACAGAAATACAGATTCCAAAAAAAGCGGGCTGCGTGCCCGCATGTCCGGTGCCGCCTACTTCGACGACTTGCGCCTGACCGTCTGGCTGATCTTCGCGCCGATCCCGAGCGCCTTCATCAGCGTGTCGGGCTTGAGCCGCAGCATCTCGTCCGACCAGGTCGTGAGCGTCTCGACGAACTGCAGCGTGTCGCGAATGCGCTGTTCGGTTTCGCGGCTCTCGTTGGCGATCTCGGGGCTCGTCAGGCAATCGCGCAGCACCGTGAGCGTCGGTTCGATCTCGCGCTGCCGCCGCCCTTCGACGATCAGCTTGAACAGTTCCCAGATGTCGGTCGACGTCTCGAAGTGGTCGCGGCGATCGCCCAGCACGTGCACGACCTTCGCGAGCCGCCACGCCTGCAGTTCCTTCAGGCTCGTGCTGACGTTGGAGCGCGCGACGTTGAGCGTCTCGGCGATCTCGTCGGCCGCGACCGGCCTTCCGGCCAGGTACAGCAGCGCATGAATCTGCGAGACGGTGCGGTTGACGCCCCACCGCGAGCCCATTTCGCCCCAGTGGAGAATGAATCGTTCGGCAATCGGTGTGAGTTCCATGTCCGGAAATTTAGTTTTTTTCAGTTATTTCTGTCAAGAGAGAAATAACTGGCGGCGACGTCAATCGCCGCCCTCGATGATCCGACCCCGGGCCACCGCGAATGCCACCGCCGCCCGCCTTTCCCGCCCTGACCGCCCGCTTCCATTACAATGCGCGGGATTTTTCCGATTTCAGGCCGTCCGCGCCTTTCTGACTAGAGGTTTTCATGATCATCAAACCGCGCGTGCGTGGCTTCATCTGCGTGACGACACATCCGGTCGGCTGCGAAGCCAACGTCAAGGAACAGATCGACTACGTGACTTCGCACGGCCCGATCGCCAACGGCCCGAAGAAGGTGCTCGTGATCGGCGCGTCGACGGGCTACGGCCTCGCCGCCCGGATCTCGGCCGCGTTCGGCTCGGGCGCGGACACGCTGGGCGTGTTCTTCGAGCGTGCCGGCAGCGAAACGAAGCCGGGCACCGCCGGCTGGTACAACAGCGCCGCGTTCGAGAAATTCGCCGCGGAAAAGGGGCTCTATGCGCGCAGCATCAACGGCGACGCATTCTCCGACAAGGTCAAGCAGATCACGATCGACACCATCAAGCAGGATCTCGGCAAGGTCGACCTGGTCGTCTACAGCCTCGCGGCACCGCGCCGCACGCATCCGAAGACGGGCGAAACGATCAGCTCGACGCTGAAGCCGGTCGGCAAGTCGGTCACGTTCCGCGGCCTCGACACCGACAAGGAAGTGATCCGCGAAGTCTCGCTCGAGCCGGCGACGCAGGAAGAGATCGACGGCACCGTCGCCGTGATGGGCGGCGAGGACTGGCAGATGTGGATCGACGCGCTCGCTGAAGCCGGCGTGCTGGCCGACGGCGCGAAGACGACCGCGTTCACGTATCTCGGCGAGCAGATCACGCACGACATCTACTGGAACGGCTCGATCGGCGAAGCGAAGAAGGATCTCGACAAGAAGGTGCTGTCGATCCGCGACAAGCTCGCCGCGCACGGCGGCGATGCCCGCGTGTCGGTGCTGAAGGCCGTCGTCACGCAGGCGAGCTCGGCGATCCCGATGATGCCGCTCTACCTGTCGCTGCTGTTCAAGGTGATGAAGGAAAAGGGCACGCACGAAGGCTGCATCGAGCAGGTGTACGGGCTCCTGAAGGACAGCATGTACGGCGCGACGCCGCACATCGACGACGAAGGCCGCCTGCGCGCGGACTACAAGGAGCTCGATCCGCAAGTGCAGGCCAAGGTCGTCGCCATGTGGGACAAGGTGACGAACGAGAATCTGTACGAGATGACCGACTTCGCCGGCTACAAGACCGAGTTCCTGCGCCTGTTCGGCTTCGAGATCGCCGGCGTCGACTACGACGCGGACGTGAACCCGGACGTGAAGATCCCGGGCATCATCGACACCACGGTCTGACGACCGGGCCCGCCGCGCACGACGCGCGGCGACGGGCTGACTCTCCAGGGGCGAAGCACAAGCGGCGTCGCCCCCTCTTCACACATCCGCCGACAACGCGGTTCGCGCTCGCCCGCCGTGCGCGCGCGTCCCGCGCTATTCCACCGCCCTTGCGGCATCCCACATCGGCTTTCCGCCCAGCGCCGCATGCCACGCGCCGAAACGCGCGCGCCACGACTCGAACGGCTCCGTCAGCGGATGACGCGGATCGTCGCTGAGCGCGTACGCCATCCCCTCGATCAGCCAGCGCGGCTTGGTCGCGACCGCGAGGTTGCCGAGCACTTCGGCCTGACGGTGATGAATCAGTTCGTGCGCGAGAAAGTAGGTCTGCCAGCCGCGCGGCGCGATGACCACGCCGAAATCCCCCAGCGTCAGTGCCGCGCGTTCGCCGAGACCGAACTTGTCGGCACACTCGCGCGTCGAGCAGAACACGACGCGCGGGGCCTCGCGAAACGCGCCCACGGCCGCCGCCGCGCGCGCATAACCGTCGCGATAGAGCTGCTGCGCTGCGCTGAACGTCGAGGCATCGTCCGTGCAGATGTCCGCGCTGGGGCACGACACGCCGGGAAGCAGCGCGGGCGCGACGACGCGCAGCGGCTTGACGAGCGCGTAGGCGGCAATCGGCACCGCGACCAGCAGGCCCGTGAGGGCGAAGGCGACATGGGAGCGTTTCATCGAGGCGGCGATTCCTTCCGTTGGCATGGTCGTGGCGTGTTCCAGCACGAATATATCGGAGCGGCGCCGTCGCCGGCCGGATTTTCGTGTCCGCCCGGCGTCCTGCCCGCGGCCCGCTCCGCCGCAAGGCACGCCGATCGCGAACCGGCTTGCGATCGCATCCAGCCCGGTTACGCGAGCTGCTTGTGAAAATACGTCGTCGCGCACAATGCGCCGTCGGGCATCAGCGCGAAGTTCGGCACGACGCCGACGCGCTGCCAGCCGGCCCGCTCGTACAGACGCTCGGCATCGCCGCCCGTCACCGTGTCGAGCACGAGCACGGTCTTGCCGGCATCGCGCGCGGCTTCGTCGGCAGCCGTCATCAGCCGCGCCGCGATCCCCTGCCGGCGTGCATGACGGGACACGAGCATCTTCGCGATGTCCGCGCGATGCGGCTGGTTCTCCGGCTGCGCGGTCACGACCTGGACGGTGCCGACGATCCGGCCGGCGGCGTCCTCGGCCACCAGCAGGATGCGCTCGCCGCTCGCGACGCCGTCGGCGACGCGCGTCCAGAACGCCACGGCGGTCGAGCGCTCGATCGGCAACATGAAGCTGACGGACGCGCCACCCTCGACGCAATCGATCAGCACATCGGCCAGCGCGTCGATGCACGCATGCGCTTCGCCCGCATCGAGGCGGCGCACGGTCACGGGTTCGGTCATACCCTCTCCGGTATGTCAGGTGGGGCACGCGTTCGGTCGGCGTGCGCCCGGATCGAATGGAATGCCGGCGTGCGGTCAATGCATGCGCAACGGCGGCCGGCCGGTGTCGGGCAACACGGCGCCCAGCCCGATCGGCGCGCGTTCCCGCCCCATCATGCTACGCGATGAAAAATCCCGCTGCATCGCCTATGCTTAGCCACATGGCTAACTTTCAACCCGGCATCAGCGACGTATTCCACGCCCTCGCCGATCCGACACGCTGCGCGATCGTCGGCGCGCTCGGCAATGGCGGGCGAACCGTTTCGGAACTGGCCGCGCCGTTCGGCATGGCGCTGCCGTCGTTCATGAAGCATCTCGCGGTGCTCGAGCGCAGCGGCCTCGTCACGACCCGGAAAACCGGCCGCTCGCGCACCTGCGAGCTGGTCGGCAGCCGGCTGGCGGAAGCCGAACAGTGGCTTGCCGCGCAGCGCGCGCAGTGGGAAGCGCGCTCCGATCGCCTCGTGGCATTCGTCGAACGCCGTCACCAGGAGGAGCAAGCGCATGTCAACCAGCCACGTCGACCCCGCCGAAGCCCATGACCTCGTCATCACGCGCACGCTGCGCGCGCCGCGCCAGGCACTCTGGCGCGCATGGACCGACCCGGAATTGCTGAAGGAATGGTGGTGCCCGAAACCGTGGACCACCGAAGTGCGCGCGTTCGACCTGCGCCCGGGCGGCGCCTTCCACACGTTCATGCGCGGCCCCGACGGCGGCACGAGCGACAACCCCGGCTGCTTCCTCGAAATCGTGCCGGAAGCGCGAATCGCATTCACGTCGATGCTCACGGGCGGCTGGCGGCCGCAGGTGCCGTGGCTGGGCTTCACGGCCGTCATCACGATGGCCGACGACCCCGCCGGCTGCCGCTACGAAGCGCGCGTGATGCATCCTGATGCCGCGACGCGCGAGCGCCACGAGGCCCTCGGCTTTTTCGAGGGCTGGAACATCTGCATCACGCAGCTCGACGAATTCGCGGCCGCGTTGCGCTGAATGCGGCCGCATGCGCGGGCCATTGCATGCGGCCTCGCGCGCGCCTAGGATTCCTGAAGGAAGCATGACGACACGCCGGCATCCGGCGTGCACCGTCGTGCGCGTTCCGCGGGAGGCCACATGCTGCACATGCACACGCATTCGACCCGGGTCAGCCGGCACCTGAACGCGCCGCGCGGGCGCGTCTATCGCGCGCTGCTCGATCCGCACGCCGTCGAACAATGGAAGGTGCCCGACGGCATGACGTGCCGCGTGCACGCATACGACACGCGCGAAGGCGGCGCGCTGCGCGTGTCGCTGAGCTACGACGAACCGTCGGACGGCACCGGCAAGACCACCGCGCACACCGACACCTATCACGGCCGCTTCGTGACGCTCGTGCCGGACCAGCAGATCGTCGAAATCGACGTATTCGAAACCGACGATCCGATGCTGCGCGGCGCGATGACGGTCACGATCACGCTGTCCGACGAAGCAGGCGGCACACGCGTCGATGCAGTGCACGACGGTGTGCCGCCCGGCGTGCCGGCCGCCGACAACGAGGCCGGCTGGCAAATGGCGCTCGCCCGGCTGGCCGCGCTGGTCGAGACGGGCTAGCCCGAGGCGACCACGCAATACGCGTCAGCCGAGCCGGTACGCGTGCGTGACGGTCCCGCGGAACAGCGCATCGCGCTCGCTCGGGCTCGCGTGCGCGGTCAGCCGCTTGAACGCGTTCCAGCCGTTCACGTACGAATACGAGCCCTTGTCGACCGGGAAATTGCTCTCGAACATGCAGCGCTCGGCGCCGAACGCCTCGATGCACGTGAGCATCCACGGCTTCCATGCGTCGGCGAGCTGTTCGGACGACGGCGGCCGCGCGCCCTTCTCGAACTCGAAGCCATTGATCCGCATGCCGAGGCCGCCAACCTTCACGAATACGTTCGGCAGCCGCGCCAGTTCGCGCATCGACGCAGACCATCGCTTGAACACTTCCGGCCGCTGGTCCGCATAGCTCGCGATCCGCACGACGCCGCCGCAGTGATTGACGACGATCCGCGTGTCGGGGTTCGCCTTCGCCAGATCGAACAGCTCGGGCAATTGAGGAAAGAACAGCCACGCGTCGTACGACAGTCCGAGCGGCGCGAGCTGCGCGACGCCGGCGCGGTACGCGGGATCGAGCAACAGCCCGCGCGGCACCGCCGACAACGGGTTGGCGAGCGACGGATCGGCATCCCAGGTCGTCAGGTGTCGAATGCCGCGAAAGCGTCCGCGACCGGCGTCGACATGCGCTTCGAGCACGTCGTGCACGCGCTCGCCGAGCCGCAGGTCGGCATGCCCGACGATGCCTTTCGCGACGGCCGGACCGCTCCGTTGCAGCGGCGCCGTCACGCCGGCGACGTAGGCCGTCTCGCCGACCGGCTTCAGTTCGGCCGGCCCCGCGTCGCGATAGCGCGTCAGCGCCTGCATGTAGACGGATGCCTGGACGTTGTGGCCGGATCGCGCATCCTGCAGATAGTCGTCGAGCATGTAGATCCAGCCCGGCCGCTCGTAGAAGTGATGGTGCGCATCGACGATCGGCAGACCGGGGTCGAGTGCGGGTTCGAGCGCGGATGCGAGCCAGTCGTTGCGCACCGCGAGGTAGTTGCCTTGGGTCGTCATGCGGGAAGGTCCGTGTTGGGCCGGCGCGCGCGTATTGACGCACCCGGGCAGCGTGAGCGAGGCGGCGGCCGCACCGAGCAACCGGCGTCGTTTGATCGAAATGGTCATGTCATTCGCTCCGGTCGAATGCATACAGCGACAGCGTGAGCAGCGTCGTGATCGCCAGGACGATCGCAAGGCCGAGCATCCCGGCCGTGAAGGTGCCGAAGCTGTCCTTCAGGTAGCCGACGAGATACGGGCCCGCGAATCCGCCGAGCGCGCCGATCGAATTGATCAGCGCCAGCCCGCCGGCCGCGGCCTGGCCGGACAGGAAGCGCGAAGGCAGCGTATAGAAGATCGTGCGTCCGGCGATCGTGCCGATCAGCGCGAGCGTGATGCCGACGAGCGCGGGCCCGAGCGTCAGGAAATGGGTCGACACGCCGAGCGCCACCGCGCCGATGAACAATCCGATCGCCAGGTTCGCGACCGGGCCGCCGCGCCGGTCCACCCGCTTCGCCCACCACAGCAACGCGATCGTCGCGAAGAAGTACGGCACCGCGGACAGCCAGCCGGTCTGCATCGTGGACATCCCGTGCGCCTTCAGCATTTGCGGCAGCCAGATGCCGATGCCGTACGAGCCCATCGTGAAGCCGAACGAGATCAGCGCGAGCACGTAGACGCGCACGTCACGCAGCGCGACGCCGAAGCGCTTCTTGCGGCCGGCGGCGGCGCCGTCGCGCTCGAACGCGCGCTGCAGCGCGGCACGCTCGTCGTCCGACAGCCACGCGGCCGTGGCCGGGGAATCCGACAGCAGCCTCAGGACGAGAAAGCCGAGCGCGCACGCGGGCAGCCCTTCGACGATGAACATCCACTTCCAACCCGCGAGGCCCAGCGCACCGTCGAGCTGCAGCAGCCAGGTCGACAGCGGGCCGCCGATCAGCGACGACAGCGGTGTCGACACGGTAAACCAGGCAAGCACGCGCGTGCGGTAACTCGCCGGAAACCACACCGCGAGGAAGAAGATCACGCCCGGAAAGAACCCGGCCTCGCCGATGCCGAGCAGCAGCCGGATCGCATAAAAACTCGTCGGCCCCGTCGCGAGCGCGGTCGCCGCCGCCATCAGCCCCCACGTGATCATGATGCGCGCGAGCCAGCGCCGCGCACCGAAGCGGTACAGCGCGAGATTGCTCGGCACTTCGAACGCGCAATAGCCCGCGAACATGATCCCCGCGCCCCAGCCGAACTGCGTCGCGGTCAGGCCGAGATCGCGGTTCATCGTCAGCGCGGCGAACCCGACGCTCGTGCGGTCCAGGTAGTTGAAGAAGTACGCGAGCGCGAGCAGCGGAATGAAGCGCCATGCGGCCTTGCGCACGGCCCGTTGCTCGATCGACGCGTCGGTTTCGTGATCGGCGTCCAGCGCCGGGGAAGCGGATGTCATGGTTGTCTCCGTGGATGCGGCACTCCGCGCCCGCGCGATCGCGGGCGGGATGCGTTGTTCGTTCGTTGGGTCGCGGCGGCGCTACGCGCTCGCCACTTCGTTCGGCGAAGGCGTGTCGGCCGGCACACCCGGCGGTTGGCCGTCCGCGCACTGCGCGTGCCGCCCGGCGACGACGCCGGCTTCGATCAGCGCCCGCGCCTCGTCCGGCGTATAGCCAAGCTCGCCGAGCAGCGCGCACGTGTCCTGACCGAGCGCGGGCGGCGCCGAACGCAGCCGCAAGCGCTCGCCCGCGAGCGTGAGCGGCAGCAGCGCGGTATGCGTGTCGACCGGCCGGCCGGCGCTGCTCGCGTCGGCCGGCAGCGTCACGGCTTCGAGCCCGCCCGTCGCGAGCAGGTGAGGATCGTCGAACAGGTCCTGCGGCTTCGTGATCGGCGCATACGGCAGGCCGATCGACTCGAAGATCGCGCCGATCTCCTCAGCCGAATGCACGGCGAGCCGCGCACGCAGTTCGGGCAGCAGCCACTCGCGGGCCTGCACGCGCAGGTTGTTGGTCGCGAGGCGCGCGTCGTCCTTCAGTGCGGCGAAACCGAACGCGTCGCAGAACAGCGCCCACTGCGTATCGGACACCACCGCAAGAAAAATTTGTTCGTTGTCCTTGACGGCAAACACGTCGTAGACGGCCCACGCGGAAATGCGACTCGGCATCGGCGACGCGGCCTGCCCCGTCACCGCGAACTGCATCATGTGCTGCGCGACGAGAAACACGTTGTTCTCGAACAGCGCGCTCTGCACCTGCTGGCCGCGGCCGGTGCGTTCGCGCTGCGCGAGCGCGGCCATCGCGCCGATCGCGCCGAACATCCCGCCCATGATGTCGTTCACGCTCGAGCCCGCGCGCAACGGCCGGCCTTCGGGGCCTGTCATGTAGGCGAGACCGCCCATCATCTGCACCACTTCGTCGAGCGCGGTGCGATGTTCGTACGGCCCCGGCAGGAAGCCCTTGTGCGACACGTACACCACGCGTGGATTCAGCGACGACAGCGCCGGATAACCGAGACCGAGCCGATCCATCGTGCCGCTCTTGAAGTTCTCGCTGAAGACGTCCGCCGTCGCGACGAGCCGCCGCACGATCTCCAGACCGCGCGGATCCTTCACGTCGACCGCGAGACTCTTCTTGTTGCGGTTGAACATCCCGAAGAAGCCCGCGCCGGAACCGCGCAGCGCACGCGTGCTGTCGCCCGCGATCGGCTCGATCTTGATGACTTCCGCGCCGAGATCCGCGAGCAGCATGCCGCAGGTCGGGCCCATCACCATGTGCGTCATCTCGATCACGCGCACGCCTTCGTACGGCAGCGGCGAAGCCGGTTGGCGATCGTTCATTGCGCAACTCCCGTCACGCAGCCTTCCGGCTGGGCCGCCGCCGGCGCACGGCCGTCCGCGTATCGGAACCCCTTCGGCAGCCCCGCGTCCGGCACGTGGCCATACAGCGGCTCCCCGGGCAGCGCCGCGTGCAGGATCGCGCGCGCGGCGAGCAGCGCGTCGGCATCGACGCCCGTGTCGACGCCCATCGACTCCAGCAGGAACACGAGATCCTCGGTGACGATGTTGCCGGTCGCGCCCGGCGCATACGGGCAGCCGCCAAGACCGCCCTGGCTCGCGTCGATCGTCGTCACGCCGGCGTCGAGCGCCGCGACGACATTGGCGAGCCCCTGCCCGCGCGTGTTGTGGAAGTGCGCGCCGCCGGCCTTGTCGCCGACTTCGCGCTGCAAGCGCACGAACAGCCGGCGCACCTGCGCCGGATTCGCGTAGCCGCTCGTGTCGGACAGACCGATCTCGTCGACCCCGCATTCGGCCATCGCGGCCGCCATCGCGATCGTCTCGTCGTCGGAGACCGCGCCGGCGATCGTGCAACCGAACGCGACCGACACGCCGGCCTCGATCTGCACCGACGGAAACCGCGCATCGCGCAGCGCGACGATCGCGCGCACCTCGTCGATCATCTGCGCCGGCGTCTTGCGGATGTTCGCCAGCGAGTGCGCTTCGGTCACCGATACCGGCAGCGTCAACTTGTGGATCCCCGTCTCGAACGCGCTTTCGGCGCCGCGCAGGTTCGGCGCGAGCGCGGCGACGTGCAGCCCCGGAATCGTCAGCGCATGCGCGACGACCGCCTGCACGTCGGCCATCTGCGGCAACAGCCGCGCGGGCACGAACGACCCGACCTCGATCTCGCGCAGACCGGCCGCGGCGAGCGCGGTGATCCAGCGCAACTTGTCGGCCGTCTGCATCACGGCCTTGATGCTCTGCAGGCCGTCTCGCGGCCCGACCTCGCTGACCAGCACCTTCGAATACCCGGCAACGCTCATTCGACACCTCATAGTTCTATCCAAAAGAACATCGTTCTGTTTGACGGAACTTTAGAGGCGCGTCGAATCGGCTGTAAGCGGGGTATACCCGTGAAATTGCGATTTTTTGGAACTTGAGTTCTGTCAGACAGAACGATATAGTCGATCGACCGTTACCCAAAGGAACCACGCGCCGTGCCCCCGACCTCGACTTCCGCAGATCACACCGACGAAATGCCCGACGCGTCGGCCGAAGCCTCCAGCGGCGTCGCCGTCCTGGATCGCGCGTTCGCGATCCTCCACGCTTTCGGGCAAACCGACGACCGGCTGTCGCTCGCGGAACTGTCGCGCCGCACCGGGCTGTACAAGAGCACGATCCTGCGCCTGCTCGCCGCGCTGGAGCACGGCGGCTTCGTGCGCAAGCTCGACGACGGCCAGTACGCGGTCGGACACGAGCCGTTGCGGCTTGCCGCGCTGTATCAGCGCTCGTTCCGGGTCGGCCCGGTCGTCGAACCGTTGCTCGAGACGCTGAGCCGCGAACTCGGCGAGACGGCATCGTTCTACGTGCGCCATGGCGACATGCGCTCGGTGCTCTATCGCGTCGAACCCACGCGCACGGTGCGCGTGTCGATCCGGGTCGGCGAGGAGTTTCCGGTTCACCAGGGGGCGTCGGGGAAGGTGCTGCTCGCGTTCACCGAGCCGCACGATGCGCGCTGGAACGACGTGCGCGAACAGTTGTGGGCTGCGTCGTACGGCGAGCGCGACCCGGAAACCGCGTCGGCCTCCGTGCCGGTGTTCGGCGCGGCCGGCGACTGCGTCGGCGCGCTGACGGTGTCCGGTCCGATATCGCGGCTGGCCGCCGCGCCGGCGATGGCCGCGGCGCTCGCGATGTTGTTGCCGCTCGCGCAGAAGGCGACGGTCGCGCTCGGTGGCGCGGGCGCGCGCTACGATGCGCAAGCCGTGCGCGACAGTCTCGCCCGATTCGCGATACCGGACAGCCCTGCCCAGCCATAGCCGGCCGCGCGCATGCGGCGACGAGGCAGCGCAAAAGGCGGCCGCATGCGACACTGGCCGTCGACGCATGCGGCACGCCGCCCGTCGGCGCCGCACATGCAACCGCCGTCCGGACACGCAAGGGAACCCCACGATGAACACCGCGCGCACCGCCACCTGGTATTTCGATTTCGTTTCGCCGTTCGCGTATCTGCAACAGGAACGGTTCGACGAATTGCCGCCTGCCGCCGCATACGAGCCGAAACCGATCGTGCTCGGCGCGCTGCTCACGCACTGGGGCCAGAAAGCGCCGGCCGAGATCGCCGCGAAGCGCATCTTCACCTATCGCCACGCGCAATACCGGGCCGACAAGCTCGGCATCCCGTTCCGGATGCCGCCCGCGCATCCGTTCAACCCGATCCGGCCGCTGCGTCTCGCGATCGCGATGGGCAACACGCCCGATGCGATCCGGCGAATCTTCCGGCACATCTGGCGCGACGGCCAGGACGTGTCGACGCCGGACGGCTTCGCCGCGCTGTGCGAGGCGGTCGGCTTTCCGGAAGGCGTGACGGCCGTCGAGGCTCAACCGGTGAAGGACGCGTTGCGCGCGAACACCGATCAGGCGATCGCGCACGGCGTGTTCGGCGTGCCGACCTTCGAGCTCGACGGCGACCTGTTCTGGGGCGACGATGCGACCGACATGTTCGTCGACTGCGCGACGTCCCGCGCGTGGCTCGACTCGCCCGAAGTGCGCCGCATCAGCGCGCTGCCGGAAGGCATCCGGCGCGGCTGACGGCACGCACGACGACGCGCAGCGGCACGGCTTCGCGTCATCGCGACGAAGTCCGCGAGCAGCACCTGGCGCAAGCGCCGTTGGCAAATGCGAAGCGGGCAGGCCCACACGGCCTGCCCGCCTTTTCTTTTTATTTTTATTTTCGTTCGGTGCTGCGCGGCCCGGCGCGGCACGGGAGATCCGCGCGAGACGCGATGCGCATTCGGTCATCCGATGCAAGATCCTCGGTGACCTGCCGAATTGTCCAGTTCAACGGATTATTTTCGACGATGCGCAGCGAATGCGCGCGCAACCGTCAGATGATTCGACATGACCGCGCCGCACGGTCGCCTCCAATCCGGCCCCATCGGAAAATCGCGTTTTCTCAGGGGAATCCCGGTATTTTTTCCCATTTTCTTCGAAATTACCGGTGACATACTTGCCCCCCATTGCGCTCCGGTGCGAGCGCGCTTCCTGATCCCCGCCGGTCGCGTGTCATGTGCTGCGTGTCCGCCGGGGTCGCAGAACATGAATAATTTCGACACCACGATCCAGGTCTTCCTCACCCACATCTCGTTCGGACCGCTGATGAACCACGCGATCCGCGTGATCGCCGGCCTCTATACGTTCAAGGGCTTCATCCTCATCCCCGTGCTGTGCTGGCTGTGGTTCCAGCCGGGACCGGAACGCGAACGGCAACGCGAACTGGTCATCGCGACGGTCGCGAGCGGGCTCGTCGCGCTCGCGTTCGGCCGGCTGCTCGCGAAAGTCCTGCCGTTCCGCGTGCGGCCGATCTACAACCCCGATCTGCATCTGCACTTCCCGTCCGAGGAGCTGCGTGCGGCCACGCTGCAGGCCTGGAGTTCCTTTCCGAGCGATCACGCGATGCTGTGGATGGCGATCGCGACCGGCATCTTCATCATCGCGCGCCGCGCCGGCGTGCTCGCGCTGCTGTACGCGGTCGTGTTCATCTGCGTGCCGCGCGCGTATCTCGGCTATCACTATCCGACCGACCTGATCGCCGGCGCCGCGATCGGCATCGCGATCGCGTGGCTGCTGACGCGCGATGCGGTCCGATCGCGCTTCGCGCCGCAGGTGCTGGAGGCGATCCGGCGCTTTCCCGCACCGGCCTATACGCTCGCGTTCCTGCTGTGCTTCGAGCTGATCACGCAGTTCGACGAACTGCTGACGCTCGCGCAGTCGGTCAAGCACACGACGATGTAACGGGACGGCGCCGCGATGCATCCGCTGCTGTCGTCACGACGCCCCGGCACGCGCTGCCGGCCCTGCGCGGCGGCATCGCGCACCGCGCGCGCCGCCGGTCAGGTCGTCGCCGCGCCGGCAACCGCGGCCGCGCTCGTCAGTCGCGATCGGGCGCGCCGAGCGGGAAGAACGCACGATACGGCCGCGCCTCGTCGACCGCACGCGCAAACGACGGCCGCGCAAGCAGCCGCTTGCGATACGCGATCACGTTCGCGAACGACGGGTCGATCCGGTGCGTCCAGTCCGCATAGAACAGGAACGGCGCCGCGCCGCAGTCGGCGAGGCTGAAGCGGTCGCCGGCCGCCCATTCGCGATCGGCCATCGTTCGATCCAGCCATGCGTACGACGTTTCGAGCATCGCGCGCGCATCGGCGACGCCCCGCGCATCGCGCTCGTGCGGCGGCCGCAGCGCATCGAACACGACCTTCTGCTGCGGCGTCGACACATAGTTGTCGAAGAAACGATCCATCGTCCGCACTTCCAGCGCCGCGCGCCGGTCCTCGGGCACCAGCCGCACGGGCCCCGGATGATAGAGATCGAGATACTCGACGATGATCGTCGCCTCGATCACGGTGCGGCCCGCGTCGACGAGCACCGGAAAGCGCTTCAGCGGCCACAGCGCGGCCAGTTCCTGCATCGGCTTCGGATCGTCGTGTGCGAGCACGCGGTACGCGAACGGCGTGCCGTTCTCGTACAGCGCGGTCAGCGCCTTCTGGCAATAGGAGGAAAAGGGATGGGCGTATAGCGTCGGCATCATCGCGAGGTCTCTCAGGGTTTCGGCGCCGCGTCATGCGGCGCCACGTGATCGGATACCTTGACGACGAACGGCGCCAGGCCGATTCGACATCGGACCGATCGATTTTTTTTGCTCCGCGCGCACCGCGCCGCTACGAGCGGCCGTCCATCACGACGCGGCCTTCGCCGCGCCAGCGCAGCATCCCGCCGCCGAGGTTCGCGACGGCATCGAAACCGGCTTTCAGCAGAATCACGGTCGCCTGCGCGGAGCGGCCGCCCGCGCGGCATACGGTCACGATCGGCCGGTCGCGCGCAAGCTCGCCGGTGCGCGCGGCCAGTTCGCCGAGCGGAATCGGCGTCGCGCCGGGCAGATGGCCGAGCGGGCCGGTGAATTCGTCCGGCTCGCGCACGTCGACCACCTGTACCGCCGACAGGTGATCCTCGAGCCACTGCGGATCGATTTCCCAGAACCCGGCGAACGTATAGACGAGCGGCGCCCAGTCGGGCGCCGCCTGCACGTCGGGCGCGTTCGCGGCAACGCCGCACTGCAGGTTCGCCGGCACCGCGACGTCGATCTGGCGCGGATGCGCGAGCCCGAGATTGCGCATGTAGCCCGCGAAATCGTCCTCGCTGAGATCGCCGCCGAGGCGCGGATTGAAGCGCCGCTCCTCGCCGACGCTCGTCACCGTCAACCCGCGATAGTCGTGTGCGGGGTACAGCAGGCATGCGGCCGGCAGCGTGAAGAGCCGACCGTGGACCGCCCGATACAGCGCGCGCGGGTCGCCCTGCTGGAAATCGGTGCGGCCGGTGCCGCGAATCAGCAGGCAGTCGCCGGTGAACGCCATCGATTCGTCGTCGAGCACGAGGCTGATGCAGCCGCTCGTATGGCCCGGTGTCGCGCGCACGGTCAGGTAGCGCGTGCCGAATGCGCAGCGATCGCCGTCGTTCAGGTAGCGGTCGGCGCCCTGCGCGCCGCTCGCGGCCGAAATCGCGATCGCGCTGCCGGTGCGCTGCTTCAGCAGCCACGCACCCGTCACGTGATCGGCGTGCACGTGCGTATCGATGGTGGCGACGAGCCGCAGTCCGAGCTCGTCGAGCAGCGCCGCATCGCGGCGCACCTGCTCGAACACGGGATCGATCAGCAGCGCCTCGCCCGATGCGCGGTCGGCGAGCAGGTACGTGTAGGTCGACGATTGCGGGTCGAAGAGTTGCCGGAAGATCATGGCGAAGTCGCTCCGTCGGCTGGGCGTGTCGGTTGGATGGAGGGTGCGGGTCGGACAACCCGCCCCGCGTGTATCGCCGGCGCGCGGGGCGCACGTTCATACAGCGTAGTTCAAAACACGCGCGCCACCGGCGGCGAGACGTCATGCCGCGCCCGGAGCGTCGCGCGCGCTGCCTTACACTACCGCCTGTTCTCGTCTTACGTTCACAGGAATTGCGCCGACATGTCGATGACGATCGATCCGAAGCAGGCCGCCGCGCTGCTGGCCGTCGCCGACACCGGCAGCTTCGAGCAGGCCGCCGTGCGCCTGCACGTGACCGCGTCCGCCGTCACGCAGCGCGTGCGCGCGCTGGAGGCGAGCCTCGGCACGCCGCTCGTGCTGCGCGCGCGGCCATGCCGGCCGACGGTGGCCGGACAGCGCGTGCTGCAGCACCTGCGCCGCGTCGCGCTGCTGCAGGCCGACCTGCAGAGCACGCTCGCGGCCGAACGCGAATCGCCGATCTCCGTCACGATCGCGCTGAACTCCGACAGCCTCGGCACCTGGTTCCTGCCCGCCCTGACGTCGGTGCTCGCGGGCGAGCGCATCCTGTTCGAGCTGATCGTCGAAGACCAGGATCACACGTTCGCGTTGCTCGAAAGCGGGATGGCCGTCGGTTGCGTGACGACCGAGCCGAAACCGATGCGCGGCTGCGTCGCGACGCCGCTCGGCACGATGCGCTACCGCCTGCTCGCGGCCGCCGCGTTCGCGGTGCGCTGGTTTCCGCGCGGGCTGAACCGCACGAGCGCGCGCCATGCGCCCGTCGTCGCGTATTCGCGGCGCGACACGCTGCAGTCCACGTTCCTGAAGGAGAAATTCGGGTTGCCCCAAGGCGCGTATCCGTGCCATTACGTGCCGGGCACGCACGCGCATTTCGCGGCGGTGCGGCACGGGCTCGGCTACGCGATGGTGCCGGAGCCGCTGATCGGCGGCGCGCCGCTCGACGCGCAGGGGCTCGTCGATCTCGCGCCCATGCATCCGACCGATATCGCGCTGTACTGGCACGCATGGACCGTGCAGTCGCCGACGATGGCGTCGCTGTCCGCGCGGGTGGTCGAAGCGGCGCGCCGGCTGCTCGCGCCGCTGCCGTGACCCGCGGGCGACCGACGTCGCCAGCGCGGCACGCGGTGCGGTACGTGTGACGGCGAGCAACCGCGCCGCGCCGCCTATACTTTTTTCATCGGCCTCGCGAACGCGCCGCGCGGCCGATCAAGCACACCCGGCCGTTCCCTGTCCGGTGAGGAGAACATCATGTCCCGCCGCTATATCGACTGCCGCGAGTTTCCCAGCGCGATGCACTGCTCGATCGCGATTTCCGCCGACTCCGACAACGAGCTACTGGAGGCCGCCGTGCAGCACGCGGTCTCGGTGCACCAGCACACCGACAGCGCCGAACTTCGCACGCAGCTGAAAGCGCTGTTCCGCGACGGCACGCCGCCCGCCGACATGCCCCGGCAAGCGTAATCCGCCAGCACGCCAGATATCGACAGACGGGCGGCACTACCGCCACGTCGCCGCCCCACTCCCGCTTCGCGCCGCGCCGGCGCCTCCGCCGGCCGGCGCACGCCGCCTTACGCGCGCCGCTGCGCGAAATACGCGCCGACCGCGTCGATGAAGGTATCGATGTCCGCGCGCGACACGTCGCAATGCGTAACGAAGCGCGACGCGTACAGCATCTGCGTGAGGATTCCGCGTTCCTTGAGCCACGCCTCGAGCGGCGCGCAATCGGCTTCGGGGAATTGCGCGAACACCATGTTCGTCGCATGCGACAGCACCTTCACCGGCTCGATGCGCGCGAGGCCCGCGGCGAGATGCGCAGCGTTCGCGTGATCGTCGGCCAGCCGTTCGACGTTGTGGTCGAGCGCATAGAGACAAGCCGCCGCGAGAATGCCCGACTGGCGCATCCCGCCGCCCAGCACCTTGCGCCAGCGCTGCGCGCGCTCGACCAGCGCGCGATTGCCGACCAGCACCGAACCGACCGGCGCGCCGAGCCCTTTCGAGAAGCAGATCGACACGGTATCGAACGGCGCACACAGTTCCGCGATCGGACGGCCGGACGCAACGGCCGCATTGCACACGCGCGCGCCGTCGAGGTGCGTGGCCAGCCCGCGGGCACGCGCGAGCGCGACGGCTTCCTGGACATAGCCGTCCGGCAACACCTGGCCGCCGATCGTGTTTTCGAGCGCGAGCAGGCGCGTGCGGGCGAAGTGATTGTCGAGCGGCTTGATCGCGGCGGCGATCTTCGCGAGCGGCAGCGTGCCGTCGGGCGCGTTCTCGATCGGCTGCGGCTGGATGCTGCCGAGCACGGCCGCACCGCCGCCTTCGTACTTGTACGTGTGCGCGAGCTGCCCGACGATGTATTCGTCGCCGCGTTCGCAATGGGCCATCAGCGCGGCCAGATTGCTCTGCGTGCCGCTCGGGAAGAACAGGCCGGCTTCCTTGCCGGCCCGCTCGGCCGTCACCGCCTGCAGACGCAGCACGGTCGGGTCGTCGCCCCAAACGTCGTCGCCGACTTCGGCGGCAGTCATCGCGGCCAGCATCGCCTGGCTCGGACGTGTCACGGTATCGCTGCGCAAATCGATCATCTTCGTGCCCTGAGTGAATGCGGACCGGAACCGATGCGCCCGGCCCTGCCGAAACGAGACTCAGAGTGTACGCAATTCGCGCAGCGCTTGCCGATGCATCGCACCGCCCGATCCGGGCACGACCGGCACGGCGCACACACTCCGCGCCGGCGCGTCGTTCCCGTGATGCGACGCGCCATATTGCCGCACATGCGGCAGACCGCCACGCTGCCGGCACTCGCGGCGCGCGTCGCGATCTTGATACGAATCAACGATTTATCCCGAAACCGCCCGTGAAGGGCTGGACATCTGCGACGAGTTGGCGCATTTCGCGGCGCAACATCGCGGCACATACTCCAGCCAACCCCGATGCCCCGTCGGCCGGGGTCCGCCGGCACCCCGCCGGCGGGTATCGTCAGCTTCGGTCAACTGGTATGGACACCGCTTTTTCGGCCCTCGATCTGGCCCGCCTGCAATTCGCGTTCACCGTCTCCTTTCACATCGTCTTCCCGGCGCTGAGCATCGGCCTCGCCAGCTTCATCGCCGTGCTCGAATATCGCTGGCTGAAGACCGGCAAGCAGTATTACAAAACCCTCTGCCTGTTCTGGTCGAAGATCTTCGCCGTCGCGTTCGGGATGGGCGTCGTCTCCGGCGTGGTGATGAGCTATCAGTTCGGCACGAACTGGTCGGGCTTTTCGAGCTTCGCCGGCGCCGTCACCGGGCCGCTGCTGATGTACGAGGTGATGACCGCGTTCTTCCTCGAAGCCGGCTTCCTCGGCATCATGCTGTTCGGCTGGAATCGCGTCAGCCCGCGCGCGCACTTCGGCGCGACGCTGATGGTCGCGATCGGCACGCTGATCTCGACGTTCTGGATCCTCGCGTCGAACAGCTGGATGCAGACGCCGCAGGGTTTCGAGATCGTCGACGGCCGCGTCGTGCCGACCGACTGGTTCGCGATCATCTTCAACCCGTCGTTCCCGTACCGCCTGTTCCACATGGCGATCGCCGCGTTCATCGTCGCCGCGCTGGTCGTGGCCGCGACGGGTGCATGGCACCTGCTGAAGGGCCGCCGCGACAAGGGCGTGAAGAAGATGTTCTCGATGGCGCTGTGGCTGCTGCTGGTGCTCGCGCCGCTGCAGGCCGTGATCGGCGACCAGCACGGCATCAACACGCTGAAGCACCAGCCGGCGAAGATCGCCGCGATCGAAGGGCTGTGGGAGACCGAAAAGGGCGGCACGGCGCTCAACCTGTTCGGCATTCCGGACATGAAGGCCGAAACGACCCGCTACGCGGTGAAGGTGCCGCACCTCGGCAGCCTGATCCTCACGCACAGCTGGGACGGCGAGATCCGCGGGCTCAAGGACTTCCCGCCCGAAGACCGCCCGAATTCGACGGTCGTGTTCTGGAGCTTCCGGATCATGGTCGGCCTCGGCTTCGCGATGATCGGTCTCGCCGCGCTCGCCTGGCTGCTGCGCCGCCGCGGCGGCCTGTATGAATCGAAGTGGTTCCAGCGCTTCGCGCTCGTGATGGGCCCGACCGGCTTCGTGTCGCTGCTCGCGGGCTGGGTGACGACCGAAGCGGGCCGCCAGCCGTGGGTCGTCTATGGCGTGATGCGCACCGCGCAGGCCGTGTCGCCGCTGTCGGTGCAGCAGGTCAGCCTGTCGATGATGACGTTCGTGATCGTGTATTTCCTCGTGTTCGGCACCGGCGTGTACTACATGCTGAAGCTGATGAAGGCCGGCCCCGCGCTGCCCGACGTCGGGCACGACGCACACCACGGCGAGCCCGACACGCGCCCCGACCACACCGCGCGCCGCCCGATGTCGGCCGTCGACGAGCTGATCGAGACCGT
The DNA here is from genome assembly GCF_001521935.1 of Burkholderia sp. RF7-non_BP4. Taxonomy (NCBI): domain Bacteria; kingdom Pseudomonadati; phylum Pseudomonadota; class Betaproteobacteria; order Burkholderiales; family Burkholderiaceae; genus Burkholderia; species Burkholderia sp. RF7-non_BP4. The sequence continues at coordinate 149,523 of NZ_LOTA01000031.1, forward strand.
CTGAGCCCCTTCATATTCGCAAACGAGAAAACCTATGGACGTCACCGTAATCTGGGCCGCGATCATCGCATTGGGCCTCTTCATGTACGTCGTGCTCGACGGCTTCGACCTCGGCATCGGCATCGTCTTCCCGTTCTTCCCGGACGAGAAGGAACGCGACCTGATGATGAACACCGTCGCGCCCGTGTGGGACGGCAACGAGACGTGGCTCGTACTCGGCGGCGCCGGGCTGTTCGCGGTGTTCCCGATCGTCTATTCGACGGTGCTGTCGGCGCTGTACCTGCCGCTGATCTTCATGCTGGTGTGCCTGATCTTCCGCGGCGTGTCGTTCGAGATCCGCGCGAAGGCGCGGCGCACGAAGCAGCTGTGGGACCTCGCGTTCATCGGCGGCTCGGCCGGCGCGACGCTGTTCCAGGGGATCGCGCTCGGCGCGTTCCTGCAGGGCATCGACGTGAAGGACGGCGTGTTCGCGGGCGGCGCGTTCGACTGGCTCACGCCGTTCAGCCTGCTGACCGGCCTCGGCCTGCTCGTGACCTATGCGCTGCTCGGCTGCTGCTGGCTCGTCGCGAAGACGGAAGGCGACCTGCAGCGGCGCCTCCATCGCGTCGTGTGGCCGCTGACGGTCGTGCTGCTCGGCTTCATCGCGGTCGTCAGCCTGTGGACGCCGCTGCAGGACCCGGCCATCGCGCAGCGCTGGTTCGATTCGGGGCTGTTCTGGCGCCTGCTGCCGGTGCCGTTCCTGGTCGCCGGGTGCGCGGTATGGATGCGTCGCGCGGTGCGCGACCGGCACGACATGACGCCGTTCGTGCTGGCGCTGGCGCTCGTGCTGCTCGGCTACGTCGGCCTGCTCGTCACGATGTTCCCGTATGCGATTCCGCAGACGATGACGATCTGGGAAGCCGCGGCACCGCGTTCGAGCCAGACCTTCACGCTCGTCGGCGCGGCGGTTATCCTCCCGATCATCATCGCCTACACGACGATGGGTTACTGGGTATTCCGAGGCAAGGTGCGCCATGAAGACCAGCATTACTACCACCACTGATTCCGCCGCTCGCCAGCCCGACGCGCCGCGGATGCGGATGCGCGGCTGGATGTGGTTCGTCGTGTTGTGGGCGGGCGGCGTGCTCGGCGCCGTCACGCTCGGCTATGCGTTCAAGATCTTCATGAACCTGACGCTGTTCGCGGTGAAGTAACGTCCCGCCCGCCGCGTACGTCATTGCGGCACCCGCCGCACGACGCCGAGTTTCAGTCCGAGCATGCCGAATATGCGGTTCATCGTTTGTACCGTCCCGTCGCTGCGGCCCTGCTCGATATCCTGGATTGTCTTCGTCGACACGCCGGCGAGCTTCGCCATCTCTGCGCTCGTCAGCCGCATCGTCTGCTTCAGATGACGCACGGATTCGCGCAGCGACCACTCGGGATGCGCGAGAACGTCCTCGATCGCTTGCCGACGCAACGCGAGCTGATCGGGAAGCGACATCGCGTTATAGCGTTTGTCCATCGTGTCGCCTCCGCCTAGCGCAGTGCATCCAGTTCGCGGGCGAGCCGCTCGATGCCCGGTTTCAGGAAAGCATGCACATCGTGCTCCAGGCCGAGATCGACGCCCTGATCTGCGATCTCCGCCAAGCGCGGCGCCATTGCCTGCAGCCGTGCCCGCAATGCGTCGCGATCGAGCGCGGCATGCGCCTCCCCCGCCTGCGGCTCGCTCGCCCGAACGACCGCATCGAGTACCCGCGCCCAGTCCGGCCGCCCCCCGTCGTTGCCTTCCCAGCGGATGCGCCGTGCAATGCCGTCGGGATGCAGATGCATCGGCGCGAAGTCGTAAAGCGGCGTCAACGCGACGCGTCCATCGAAGTCGCGTTGCAATGCGGTGTTCCGTGCATGATTGTCCTTGTTGCCCAACGCAAGATTCGCGACGTCGCGGCACAGATACTCGGCCACCTCGGTTTGAGGGTCGGTGCATCGGCGCACGAGATGCCCGCACACCTCGTCGTGACTCGGCACGACGCCGAAGCCGGCTTTGCCGGTCAGTGACGCAATGCTTTCCTGAGCGAACCTGACGACGCGGCCATCGACGCGCGCGCGGTCGAACCGCGGGATGAATAGCGACCGATCGCGCAGCGTCAGCGCCGCATGCACGCGCAACCCAAGCCGCTGAGCCAATGCCATGTAGGGCGCTTCGTGACGAAGGATCTGTGCCAGACGCTCGTTCGCGCCGCGTCCGAACTTGACGATATAGTGCTCGGCCGCGTGCGCGTCCGGGAGCGTGTGATCGAGATAGAGCAGGCCATCGTCGGCACGGGTCAGCAGGAGTTTCGGCCACTCGCCCTGCACCCCCGAGGAGCCCGCGACAAAGAATCCGTGTTCGGCGAGATATTCGCTGAATGCGTCTCCGCGCGCGGCAACGTCGTCGTCAGTAAAACCTTGTCGCGGCCCCTGGCGCTCGGCAAGCCACTGCGCGGCTTCCTTGACGCGCAGATTGCCGATCGAGTTGCCTGCCCCCGCGAGCAGCAACGGCCAGTCGGCACGTTCCTCCGCCGTTTCCGGCAGATCGAGGCGACGCAACAGTTCCTGACGGCCGAAGCCTTGCGGCAACAAATCGATCAGGAAAATCGGCCAGTGGGGCGTCATCAGGGGCTCGAGATCGACCGGAAAGCCGCACGCCATCGCATGCGCATCGCGGGCGAATTGATGCCGGACGACCCATTCGACGTCGTAACCCGTATAGGCGCGACTGCGCCAGCCCTGGTCAGGCTCGCCGAAAAGGGTGACGACGCCGATGTCGTGCCAAATACCGTCGGCGTGAAGCTGGATCGTGCAGGAGGCGCTCATTTCAGCAGAAATCTATATAAATCATGCCGTTCATCGTAGCTGAATTATATAAATTTCTACCGAAATAGGAAGCGAGCCCTTGAACGCCAGAAGCAGCGGTCGAAGGGAAACGCCCGTCGCCTACCCCCGCTCGCGCAGCGCCGCCTCGATCTTGCGATCGGTCTTGTACTGGCTCAGCGCATACACCGACCAGATCGCGGCCGGCAGCCAGCCGATGATCGTGAGCTGCAGGATCAGGCAGATGACGCCGGCAATCGGGCGGCCGATCGTGAAGAACTGGAACCACGGCAGCAAGAGGGCAAGCAGCAGACGCATCGGATTTCCTTTTCACATCGTTGACGAACACCGTACGCGGCCAATATGGCGCGTCATGCGCCCCATTTCAAGTCGCGCTACGCCGAGGCGGACAGCCATCGCGCAACACGCGCGACGAGCGGGTCTGCTTCGTCGAAACGCTCGACGCCCGCCACCTGCGGCGCGTCGCAGATCCCGAACACCGGCTTGCCCCATTGCAGCCCCAGCGCGATTTCCGACAGCGTGCCGAGCCCGCCGCCGACCGCGATCAGGCACACGGACGCGCGCGCGATCAGCGCATTGCGCGTGATGCCGAGCCCGGTCGGCAGCGCGACGGTCAGATACGGATTCGCGTCCCGCGCGTCATCCTCGGGCAGCAGCCCGATCGCGCATCCGCCCGCGGCCCGCGCGCCGCGCGCGGCGGCCTCCATCACGCCCTGCTTGCCGCCGCCGACGATCGCGAGGCCCGTCGCCGCGATCCCGTGCGCGATCCGCTCGGCGACGGCGAGCTGCGCGTGCGTCGCGTCGCGCGGCCCGATCACGCCGACCGGCATCCGATGCCGTTGCGCGCCGCGCTGTCGCTGCGCGAGTTGCGCCAGCGCGTCGCGCGTGTCGTTCGACCATTCAATGACGTCGTTGCCGTGCAAGTCCTTCCCCCAGTGCAAGAACGCAGGTGCAAAGCGCCGTCAGCACGATCGACAGCACGGCGGCCTGCGAGAAATCGGTCTGTCCGTCGGACAGCTTCAGATACATCAGCAGCGGCAGGATGTTGACCTGCGTGCCGGCCAGCGCGAGCGCCGTGCCGTACGTGCCGAGCGCGATCGCAGCCACGAGGCACCACGCGGACGCGATCGACGGCCACAACTCGCGCCACGCGACGTCGAACCACGCGCGCCACGGCCGCGCGCCGAGCGTCAGCGCCGCCTCGAGCGGCCGCCGGTCGAGATTCGCGAGCGCCGGGTAAAGCATCAGCGTGACGCGCGGGATCAGGTAATACGCATAGGCGAACGCGAGCCCCGGCATCGAGTAGATCGCGCCGCCGACCACGGTCGGGTCCGCGCCGAGCGACGCCAGCAGCATCGTGACGAAACCGGCGCGGCCGAACACGAGGATGAAGCCGTACGCGATCACGAGGCCGGAGAAGGCGAGCGGCACGCCGAGCAGCGCCAGCGACCAGCGGCGCCGCGCCGGCGACTGTCCGGCCAGCACGAACGCGACCGGCACGCCGACGGCGACGGACAGCGTGCCGGCGCCGATCGCGAGCGCCAGCGAATGCACGATCGCGTCGGCGACGAGCGGATCGCCGAACACCGCGGCGAACGCGCGGCCGCCGCCGTCGAACGCGGCGCCGACGAGCGCGCCGAGCGGCAGCACGAAGCACACCGCGAACAGCGCGGCCGCCGGCGTCGCGCCGTAGCGGCGCAGGACGCCATCCCGCATGGACGAAACCCGCATCGCGCGCCCCTTACTTGCCGAGCGTGGCCTGCGACCAGAGCTGGTCGACTTCGGCCTTGTGCGTCGCGGCCTTCGCGACGTCCAGCGGACGCACCTGCGGCGCGTTCGGCAGCTTCGCGGCGACATCCTGCGCGACCGGCGTGCCGGGCACGGCCGGGCGCACGTAGCCCTGCGCGAACAGCCCCTGCCCGACGTCGCTCATCACGAGGTTGAGCCACAACTGCGCGGCGGCCGGATTCGGTCCATTCTTCACGAGACTCATCGCATACGGCGCCGATACGCTGCCGTCCTGCGGAATCACGACTTCGGCCGCATCGCCCATGCCGTCCGTGTACTTGGCCTTGAGCCCGTCGTTCTCGTAGCCGATCAGGATCGGAATCTCGCCCTTGACGAATTTCGCGTACGGCGTCGTCCCCTCGACGCGCAGCACGTTGCCCGCCTGCTTCAGCTTGCCGAAGAACTCCGCGCCCGGCTTCGGGTTGTCGACGCTGCCGCCGTTCGCATACGCGGCGGCGAACACGGCGACCTGCCCCTGCCCGGTCGAGCGCGGGTCGAGATAGACGACCGCATTGCGATATTCGGGTTTCAGCAGGTCGGACCAGCGCTGCGGCACGTTCTTCACGAGCTTCTTGTTGACGAGCAACGCGATGTTCAGCGAGTGCACCGCGAACCAGCGGCCGTCGGCCGCGCGAAACACCGCGGGCAGCTTGTCGAAATTGACCGGCTTGAACGGCGCGACGACGTCCTTGGCCGTCGCATCGAGCGCCGACGCCGCGAAGTAGTAGGCCGTGTCGGCCTGCGGGCGACGTCGCGACTTGTCGAGCGCGACGACCGTGGCCGCCGATCCGATGTCGTTGTACGTGATCTCGACCTTCGGGTACCGCTTGCGGAATTCGGCGAACAGCGACTTCCAGTTCGCCCACTCCGGGCCCGTGTCGAACGACACGACGAGCCCTTCGTCGGCGGCCTTCTCGTACAGCGCATCCTCGCCCGGATACAGCGGCGCGGCATGGGCCAGCGCCGGCGCGAGGGTCGCGAACGCGCAGAGCGCCAGCAGGCGGCGGCGCGTCGCATGAAGAATGTGGCGGCGTGCGGACATCGTGATTCTCCGTTGAATGAATAGGTCGCCCGCGCTCACGCGGCGGGCAGCACGAGCAGATGGCGCGGCTCGATCGACACGCAGCGCGCGGGCAGTTCGCGCCCTTCGCCGAGCAGTGCGTCGGTCGCGCCGGCGGGCACGAAATCGAAGCGCTGTGTCGCGCCGAAGTAGCGCACCTCGCCGACCCGGCCATCGATGCGGTTCGCGACGTACGCGGGGGGATCGGGCTGCAGGTGCTCCGGACGGATCAGCACCTCGACCGGGTCGCCCGGCCGGTGCGCACCCGTATCCGCGCACAGCGTCGTGAACCGCACGTCGACCGCGCCATGTGCGAGCACACGGCCGCGCAGCAGCGTCGAATGGCCGACGAAACGCGCGACCTGCGCGGTCGCCGGACGCTCGTACAGGTCGCGCGGGGTGCCGGCCTGCAGCATGCGTCCGCCGTCGACGATCGCCACGCGATCGGCCATGCTGAGCGCTTCGTCCTGGTCGTGCGTGACGAGCAGCGTCGTCGCGCCGCATGCGCGCTGCAGCGCGCGGATCTCGTCGCGCAGCTGGTGGCGAATGCCGGCGTCGAGCGCCGCGAGCGGCTCGTCGAGCAGCAGCAGCTTCGGTTCGATCACGAGCGCGCGGGCCAGCGCGACGCGCTGCTGCTGCCCCCCGGACAGCAGCGCCGTGCTGCGCCCGGCCTGCGCGGCGAGACCGACACGTTCGAGCATCTCGAGCGCGCGGCGGCGGCGTGGCGCCGCGGCCATGCCGCGCATCTTCAGGCCATAGGCGACGTTGTCGACGACCGACAGGTTCGGAAACAGCGCGTAGTGCTGAAACACCATCCCGACCTCGCGCTGCCACACCGGCACGCCGGCCATGTCGCGGCCGCCGATCGCGATACGGCCGCGGTAGCCGTCGAGCAGGCCGGCGGCGAGGCGCAGCAGCGTCGATTTGCCGGAGCCGCTGCGGCCCATCACGGCGAGCAGTTCGCCTTGGGCCGCGGACAGCGTGACCGCGTCGACGCCGTGACGGGCGCCCGGATACTGGAAGCTGACGTTTTCGAAATCGAGACTCATGACGGTTTCACTTCAGGCGTTGCACGGTGAAGACGGAGGCGAGCGTCGCGAGCACGGCGAGGACGAGCAGCACGACGGTCGCCGCGCAGGCCATCCCGGACGCGCCGTAGAACGCCTGCAGCAGCACGATCGGATAGTTGCGGTAACGGAAGCCGGCGATGAGGTTCGAGATCTGGAATTCGCCGATCGACAGCGCGGCGACCATCACGAGGCCGGAGAACAGGCTGTGCCGCAAGTTCGGCAGCACGATCGTGACGAACTGGCGCAGCGGCGTCGCGCCGAGCGTCGCCGCACATGCCTCGAGATGCGCGAGGCCCAGGTGCCGCAGGTCGCTCAGCAGCGTCTGCAACAGGTACGGCAGCGTCAGCACGGCGTGCGCGGCGATCATCAGCGGCAGCGTGCCGAGCCACGGCAGCGCATCGCCGCTGAAGATCGCGATGTAGCCGAACCCGAGCGTCAGCGCCGGCACCGCGATCGGCATCAGCATCACGATGCGCGCCGCGAAGCCGCGGCCGGCCAGTGCGCGATGATGCAGCGCATACGCGAGCGGCAGCGCCAGCACGGCATTGATCGCGCAGCAAGCGAGCGCGACCGCGAGGCTCGTGCCGAATGCGCGGGTGAAGCTGCGATTCGCGGCCAGATCAGCGAACCAGTGCGACGTGATGCCGGTCGGCAGCAGCGTGTTCGTCCACGACTGGCCGACCGAGCCGATCAGCAGCAGCACGATCGGCAGCGCGAGATACAGCCCGAACGCCGCGACGAACGCCCGCAGCAGCAGGTGTCCCGCCATCGCGCGCGGCCGTTTGTTACGACGAATCGGAATAGCTTCGGCAAGAGCCGGAGCGGATGGCGAATGCATGGCGAATCTCGCTGACGGACACGGAACGGGTCACGCAACGCCCGCCGGGCCGGGCCGGCACGCGTTGTCGTGACGGACGCAGTGTGCGGATCCGACATGGCATCGTCATGAAAAAAACGTACAACGCCCGCATCGATCTGTGCGCGCAAGGAATAGTTCGCCGTGAAGCACCTGTTTCCCAACGTCGCGGAGCTGCACGCGTTCGCGAGTTCCGTGAAGTACCTGAACTTCTCGTATGCGGCGCGCGAGCTTGGCCTGACGCCGAGCGCGGTCAGCCGGCAGATCGCGAATCTCGAGGCGCTGTTCGGCGTGAAGCTGTTCGTGCGCGAGGGGCGCAATCTCGCGCTCACGCGGGCCGGGCAGGTTTATCACGCGCGCGTGATCGGCCCGCTGCGCGAGATCGGCAACGCATCGATCGAATTGCTGAGCGCGCGCGAGGACAGCGACCTGCTGACGATCGCCAGCGTGCCGACCTTCACGACGAAGTGGCTGGTGCCGCGTCTCGCGCGCTTTCTGGCCGTCGCGCCAGCGGTCACGCTGAGTTTTCGCCGCCATCTCGCGCACGGCGACGTGTTTCCGTTCGGGCTCGACGCGGCGATCCGCTATGGCGACGGCGCATGGGAGGGCGTCCGGTGCGATTACCTGGACGGCCGCACGTTCGTGCCGGTCTGTTCCGGCGAATTCGCGGCGCGGCATGCGCTGCGCACGCCCGCCGACACGGCCGCCGCGCCGCGGCTCGTGCACGAGCAGGCGGAAATCGCATGGTCGCTCTGGGCGGAGCGCCATCGCGTCGCCCGGATGAACGCGCTCGCGGGGCCGCGCTTCGAACAGTATTCGGTGCTGATCCAGGCCGCGCAAGCCGGGCTCGGGCTCGCGCTCGTGCCGCGCTTCCTGATCGTCGACACGCTCGCGAGCGGCGCGCTCGTCGAACCGTTCGACGCGCCCGTCGACGTCGACGCGCAGGGGCACTACCTGTGCTACGCGCCGGAGCGCCTCGAGACGAGCGCCGCGTTGCGACGCTTCAGGGAATGGATGCTCGACGAATGCGCGGACAGATGAGCGTGCCCGACAGGGCCGGGCACGCGTGGACGGCACGTCGCCGTGCCGTCCGTCACGTTGCGTCAGTGGTCGATACCGAGCCCCGGCAGCACGCGCGTGTTCTCGGCCACGACCGCGTGCAGCAGCTTCGGTTCGGCGCCGAGCAGCCCGAGGATGGTCGGCGCGACCTGCTTCGTGCCGACGAGATCGCTCACGGTGCGCGCGCGGTGGAGGCCCGGATACGACACGAGCAGGCCGAGGTGGCTGTCGTCCGGCGCGTTGCCGCCGTGCTCCTCGTCCTTCTTCGTGCTCGACGTGTAGATCACGCCCGGATTCGGCTGGACGACGATGTCCGGCGTGCGGCCGTTCGCCGGATCGCCGAACCGGTCGGCCAGCGCCGCGCCGTACAGGATGTATGCCTGCGAGCCGTCGGCGCAGATCCCCGGCGCGTTGCAGCCGAGGTTCGCCTTCAGCGTCTGCACCACGGCCGTGCGCTGGCTGCGGTCGCGCAGCCAGATCAGGCCGACGTCGTCGGTCTGCACGAAGCCCGTGCCGACCAGGCCCGAACCGTCGTTCAGGTTGCCCGTCGTCGTGTTGTTCTGGCCGAAGTTGCCGTTCGGGTCGAGATAGTTGTTCGCTTCGAGCAGTTTCGTCAGCGTGTCGCCGTTCTTCACGAGCTTCGTGTGATCGGTCGGCGACTGGCCGTGCTTCGCCGTGACGATCACCGCCGTCGACGTGTACAGGTTGCGCTGCTTCAACTCGTTGACGATGCGGCCGATCGAGTTGTCGACGTACGTGATCGCGTTCGCGACCTGGCCGTTCGGCGTGAAGTTCGCGTCGAGATAGCCGCCGCCCTTCGCGACCGGCGCCTTCTGCGCGACGCTGAGCGTCTGGAAGTTGGCGCCGAACAGCGTCGGCACCGGCGCGTTCTTCGTGCCGGTCGAATCGCGGCCGTCGATCTGGTTGACCAGCGCCTGCACGTGCAGGTTGTCGAAGCGCGCGGTGTGCGAATAGACGTCGGTGTAGGCGGTGTTCGTCGCCGGGTCGATCGAGTTGATCTCGGTGCGCATCAGATCGTCGACGCCGGTGCCCGACGGGCCGTTCAGCCAGTCGTAGCCCCACGCGTGCTTGTCGGCCCATGCGGTGTATGCGTTCGGCACGCCGGCCTTGACGGCCTCGAACACCGTGTTGGTCTTCACGTAGTTGTGCGGATAGACCGGCACGCACTGGCCATTGACCTTCGCATGCGGGATCGCCTGCGGATTGAACGCGCCGCCGCCGTCGAGGTGCACGAGCGCGCCGCCGTTGATGGCGTCGATGCCGGTCGTCTCGTCGAACACGACGTTCCAGCCCTGCTTGCCCGAGCAGGTCGTGTCGCTCGGCGCATACAGATTGCGGTCGTACGACACGTCGTAGAACAGGCCGGCCGTCTTCGGCGAGCCGCCCGTCACGAGCGCCGCGAGGCCCGGGAACGAATCCGACAGGCCCGGCGTATAGGCGTTCGTGTACGTGACGCCGTTTTGCGCGAGCACCGCGATGTTCGGACACGTGTTCGCGCCGATGCAGCGCGCGAGGTCCTGCTCGTGCAGGCCGTCGACGCTGATCAGCAGCACGTGCTTCACGACGCGCCGGCCGTGGCCGGCGGCGTCGCCCTGACCGTTGCCGTCCTGCTGCGCGGCGTGGACACCCGCGCTTGCGAGCGCCAGCGCGCCCGCCACCATCGCCACCACCTTCCGCTGCTTACCAAGGAAAGACATCATCACCCCACCTCATCGATTGACGTTGAACTGCGTGACCTGCCAACAGGCGCGCAAAATATGGCCGGATCGTGCGGCGCTCCGATGAAGCGGGGCTTTCTGTTTTCTGTCAAACGTAACCAATCGCAAATGACACGACGCCGTCGCAATGCAGGGTGCCCCAGGCGCACGCCGCGACGCGCGCACCGGGCCGGTGCAGGGTGCGCGCCATCGCCCGCCGCGCGATTTTTTTTCGTGCTTGGCGCATGACTATTGGCGTGTGATAAAGGGTTTTCCCTGACCCGGAGCACGACTATGTCGACCCTGGAAGCTCTCCGGTTCGTGCTGGACGATGCACGTACCCCCGAAATCATTCGCCATCACGTCGTCGACGCGCTGCAGTACGCGCTGCGCAACTACGGACAGGTGTTCACCGCGAAGGAAGTCGAGTGGCTGACGCAGTGGGACGACGCCCGCCTGCCGCTGGCCGCGAGGAAGGAACTGGACAAGCGCGAACCGGCGATCGCCGAGCGCTGACAGGAAGGCGCGCCGCCGCGCCCGATTGCCGGTCGGGCGCGGCGGCGGCGGATGATGGCGTGACGCGGCTTACTGCAGGCCGAAGTCGACGCGCGTCGTCGCGCCCTTGTCCTCGATGCCCTTCGCATCGAGCTTCGGCGCCACGACGAACATGCGGCTCGAATCGATCTTGCCGTCGAGGTATTGGCGCACGGCCTCCGCGCGCCGCTGCGCGAGCGCGCGCAGCGCATTGTCGTCGGCCGGCGCGTGATCGGCGAGCGCCTGCTTCATGTCCGCATCGGGCAGCGTCTTCTGCAAGCCGATCAGGTTGCGCGGCTTCTTGAAGTCGGCGGCCTTGTACGCACGCGTCAGGTACTTGCTGTACTCGGCCGGTTCGACCTTCACCGACATCGGGTCGATGCTCTCGCCCTGGCCGACCACGTCCTTCAGCTTCTGCTGACGCACCAGGCGCTCGACGTACGCGTCGCGCAGCCCCGGCGTGTCCTTCGCCGGATCGACGCGGCCGATCAGGTCCAGCCGGATCGACGGCTTTTCGGTCAGCATCTTCACGACGGTGTCGAGCTTCTTCTGCTGCGCGTCGGTCAGCGCGTACGTGCCCGGCGCGAACTCGACGTAGCCGAGATCCTCGCCGCCGCTGCCGCCGAACGCGTTCGCGAGCAGCGTGAACGGCGACGTGACGGCCTTTGCGATCAGGTTCAGCACCGCACGCCAGATCAGCCCGCCGACGCTGAACTCCGGATTCGACAGCGAGCCCGACACCGGCAGGTTCACGTCGATCTCTCCGCGCGTGTTCTTCAGGAGCGAGATCGCGAGCTTCACGGGCAGCTTCGTCGCCGTGTCGTTCTCGACGTGATCGCCGAACGTGAGCTGGTCGATGAAGATGTGGTTGTTCGCCTGCAGCTGATCGTTCGCGAGCTGGTAGTGCAGGTCGACGTTGAGCTTGCCCTTCGTGATCGGATAGCCGGCGTACTTCGCCGAATACGGCGTCAGGTTGGTCAGCTCGATGTCGTGCGCGGTCGCCGTGAGGTCCAGCGCCGGCTTGTCGATCAGCGGGTTCACCGAGCCCTTGATCGAGATCGGCCCGTTGCCCGCGAGGTTCGCGGCGACGTCGACCGGCGCGGACGTCGTCGAGTCCGTGCCGAACGCGCCGACCGTCCCTTTGATCGCGACCAGATTCGCCGTGTAGTTCGGCTTGATGAAGTTGTCGGTGTAGGTCACGCGGCCGTTCTGCAGCAGGAGCTGGCCGAAATGCATGCGCACCGGATTCTGCGGCGGCGGCGCGGCCTTCACGACGACCGTCGCCGATGCGGCGGCCGGCGCGGACGCCTGCTGCACGGCCGCGGCCGATGCGGCCTGCGCGGCGGCCGGCGGCGTCACGCCCGGCGACAGCGGCACGGGTTCGCCCTTGCTCGAGTCACGCGTGAGCGATTGCGCGGGGCCCGTCTCCTTCGCGACGACGTCCTTCAGGTTCAGCCGCCCCTGCGCATCGAGCAGCACGCGGCCGTAGAAGTTCGAGAACGTCACGCGCGCGGCGTCGACGTCGGTGCCTTTCTCGTCGTAGTTCACCTTCAGGTTCGACAGCGCGAGCGAGCGCCAGCCCGCGAACGGGTCGGACGTCGCCTTGTCGAGCATCCGCACGTCGACCAGCGCGACATCGCCGCGATAGGTCGCGCGCGGCGTGTCCTTCACCTGCGCGAACGTCAGGTTGCCCTGCGCGTTGAGCAGCGCGCTCGCGATGGTCGCGTTCAGCGCGCTGCCGAAGTACGGCTCGAACGCGGCCGCGTCGAGGCGGTTGCCGTTGATCTTCAGGCCGAGCTTCAGCGGCTGCGCGGTCACGTCGCCCGACACGTTCACCGAGCCCTTGCGGTTCAGCGTCGCCTTCAGCTGCACCGGCAGCGGCTTCGTCATGTCGTCGCTGATCTTCTGCACCGACAGGTCGAGCGGCTTGATCGCGAGCTTCACCGGACGCGGCGTCGACAGGTCCGTGAAGTTCGCGGACGACTCCTTCACGTTCAGCGCGTCGATCCGGTAATGCCACGACGGCGCGGCCGCCTCGGCCTTGCGCGCGACCGTGCGCCTGGGCACCGGCGCCTGCGCGGGTTCGGCCAGCGCGGCCAGGTCGATCTTGCCGTCCTTCAGGCGCTTCACGTCGAGCGCGAGCCCGGTCGCATCGACGCTCGCGATTTCCGCGGTGCGCGCGGCGACGTCGACCTTCGCGATCTTCGCGCTCGCGTCGGGCAGCACGATCGCGGGCGCCTTCGCGTCCGGCGTCGCGAGCTTCAGCGACTTCAGGCTCACCGTGCTGTCGGCGACCTGCGCGTCGAGCGGCGTCTTGCCCCAGTCGGCCTTCGCGTTGACGCTCGCGCCGAGCGTGCCGTCGAGCACGCGCGCGCGGGTCGCCTCGCCGAGATACGGCTGCAGCGCCGGCAACGCCAGCGCGTCGACCGTCAGCTTCGTGTCGGCCTGCTTCGCGGCCAGGCTGAACGCGCCTTCGGCCTTCACGTCACCCCCGCGCGACAGCGACGTCGACAGCGTGTATTTCGCGGGCGTCTTGCCCTGCAGCGTGAAGCCGTCGAGTGTCGCGGCGAGCTTCGTCAGCGACAGCGCGGTCGGCGTCGCGGGCACGCGGTCGTCGACGTTGATCGTGCCGCCGTCGATCGCGAAATGACGGATCGTCAGGTCGAGCGGCGGCGCTTCCTTCGCGGCGACTTCGGCCTTCGCGCCGCTCGCGGCGTTGGCGGCTGCGGCGGTCGATGCGGCGGCGCCCGACACGGCCGGCTTGCCCGCGTCGGCCTTCGGCGCGGCGGCCGGCGTGCCGGCGAGCTTCTCGACGTTCAGCACGCCCTGCTTGTCGCGCGCCAGGTCGACGACCGGCTGGTCGAGCCGGATCTCGTCGAAATGCAGCACGTTGCGCAGCGGCTCGAGGCCGGCGGCCGCGACGTGCACGCCGCGCGCGGCGAACAGCGGCGCGGACGCGCGGTCGGTCACCTTCGCGTCGTTGAGGTCCACGGTGCCCGACACGCGCAGCGACGGCGTGGCGCCGCTCATCACGAAGTTCAGCGTGAGGTCGCTGCTCAGCAGGCCGCTGGTGACGATCACCGGCAGCTTCGCCGGCGCGTAGGAAATCAGCTTCGGCACGTCGAGCCGGTCGAACTTCAGCGCGACTTCCGACTCGCGCGACAGCGCGAACGGTTTCGTTTTGCCGTCGATCGCGATCGGGCTGCCGTCGAATCGCGCGCGCAGCTTCGGCTGCACGAAGATGTCGGTCTTCGACGGCAGCGTCGCGATGAACGGAATGCCGAGCGTCCAGTTGTCGACCACGTGCTTTTCGTTCAGCAGGCGGTCGTCGAAGTCGATCCGCCCGTCGTTGACCTGAATGTTCGACACCGAGAAATGGGTCGGCTTGCTTTCGGGTTTGGACGGCGTCGAGAACTTCTCGATCAGGTCGGTGAAGTTGAAGCGTTGCGCGTCGTAGCGGACGATATGAAAGCGCGGCGAGTCGACGCGCACTTCGTTGACGATCGGCGCGCCGCGGAACAGCGACGACCACGACGGCCGCACGACGAGCTTGCCGATGTCGATGAAGTCGCCCTGGCCGCCGCGCTCGCCGACGTGTACGCCGTCGGCTTCGAGGTTCAGCGTGTACGGGTTCAGCGCGATGCGCTGGACGGTGGACGGCCGGCCGAGTTGCTGGCTCAGTTGCTGTTCGGCGATGTGGCGGATCAGCGGCGGCGCCGCGAAGAATCCGAGCAGTCCGAATAAAACGAGGAAGATCAGCACGCCGAGGCCGATACGTCGGGTCCGGCGCGAGCGTGCAACGCTGCCGAGGGCTTGGAAGGTCGAGGGTACGGTTTCTTTGTCTGCGCTTGACATGCTTGGATGCCTCGGGAATGGATGCCGGGCCGCGCCGGAAAACCGGCACGGCCGCGCACGCTATCCCGAAAGTATAGGCTCAGGTGGTGACGGAACGACGCTCGGGCGAGGCCGCCGCGCCCGCGGGTCGGACAGCGGCGGCGCCCGTCGGTTCACTTTCGGACGACGACGGGCGGCATCCACGAGCCGTCGCTCGCCTGCGGCTTCGGCGCGTAGAGTCGCAGCGCGAGCGCGAAGTCGGCGCGCGGCGCCGGCAGCCAGTTGGCCGCGTGCGTGCCGCCCGGCGACGCCGACACGACCACGTCGATCGAGCCGTCGTGGTTGCGGCGCAAGCGGTCGCGGTCGCCAAGCGAGCGGCGCGCCGAGCCGACGTCGGGCAGCGCGCCGTTCGTCGTGTACGGCGTGAGCGTCCAGAACCCGCGCACCGGCGGTAGCGCGCCCGGCGCGAAGTGCAGCACGTAGCGGTTCGCGCCGTTCAGCGTGTGGCCGTCGCTATCGACGCGCACGAGCGCGAGCGTCTCGTCGTCGCGCGTCGCGGTGCCGAACTGCGTGTAGGCCGCGTATGCGCGCAGCGCATAGTCCTGGCCGTACTTGCCGGCCGTGTCGCCGATCCAGCTCCAGCCGTTCGCGTTCAGCAGGTTCGACGGCGGTGTCGCGAGCCGCGCGCGCGCCTCGGCGACGCCGGCCGTCGCGGCGTTCAGGCGATCGCCCGTCCACAGCACCGGGTAGCCGGCCGTCACGCCGATGTCGCCGAGCAATTCGTTCGCGTGCGCGTCGTCGGCCGGTGCCGGATTGTCCTGCAGCGCCCGCGCGAAGCGCGTGAAGAACGCCTTCGGGTCGAGCGCGGCCACCTGCTCGGCCGGCGTGCCGCCGCTCGCCGCTTCCAACGGCGCGCTGCCCGCGTGGACCGCGACCGACGCGCCACGCGTGCTGCCCGTATAGACGGACAGCGGCACCACGCGGATCGCCCGCTGCAGTTTCTTCACGTTCGTGAGGTCGCGCCCGCCGCTCGTCTGCAGCCGCACCTCGAGCCACGCGTTGGCCGACGGCACGTCGATACGCAATGCGCCCTTCGGCAGCGTGCCCTGCCAGTCCTTCGCGGCGAAGGCAATCGTTTGCGATCGCGCGGCGCCGCGAGCGCCACGCGCCGCCACGCTCGACGACGACCACAGCACGTTCGTCCACATGTCGAGCGCGCGGGCATCCCAGTAGCGGCCGCGGGTATCCGGCAGCGTCACGATCACCGGCTCGGCACCGACGTCGAGCCAGCCGGTCGAGTCGAGCGTGTCGACGCCCGGCAGCGGCGGGTTGAGCGCGCCGACGGGCGGCAGCGCCTGCGCGTGGCGCAGCGTGTTGAGCGGCGCCTGGCCCGGCTGCGCGCTGTCGCCGCCCGTCGCGGCTTCCTTCGCGACGTCCATCAGCACGAGCGGATACGCGTATACATAGGAGTCGGCCACTTCGGCACGCATCCAGCCGGTTTTCCGCTGGATCGCGTCCGGCTGCGACGCGCATCCTGCCAGCAGCGCCGCCAGAGCCAGCGACGCGCCTGCCGCGCGCCGCAGAGAAATTGATTCTCGTAGGTTTTCAATCATTGAGTACTGGCCGAATATCGTTCTTGTCAGTCAACGCCTTGTTCGACTCACGATCGGCGAAAGCAAGGCACCCCAGCATGCCCGATCGCCGCTTCGCTCGGCGGGCGCTGATGTCAGGCCGGTATCATAGCGCCTAAGGGCATCCCCCAATATGCCGAATATCGGGCGCAGCGGTAGCCGCCCTGGACTTCCATTGATCCGACCCTTGTCCGGAGCCGCCCGCCGCCTGCGCGGGGCGGCAGGTCGGGCGGGAATGGGCCGGCCGTCGGCACGATGCCGTATTGCATCGCCACCCCTTGACCTTCCCATCATGGGAATGTTGATACTGGCGTCATTCGCGGCACGAACCGCGCTTTTGGGGAATCCGACATGACTGAACCACTCGCCTCCGCCGACATGCAAACGATCGAACTGTCCATCGACGGCATGCATTGCGGCGGCTGCACGGGCCGCGTGCAGCGTGCGCTGGCCGCCGTCCCGGGCGTCGTCGAGGCGACGGTCGATCTCGACGCGCATGCGGCGACGGTGACCGTGCAGGACACGGTCGAGCCCGCGCAGCTCGTCGCCGCGGTCGACGCCGCCGGCTATCGCGCCGCCGTGCGCGAAGCGGCGGTCGAAGCCGTTGCGTCCGCGCACGTCGAGCATGCGATGCACGCGACCGCCCGGCCCGCAGCGCCGGCAAGCGCACTGCCCGCGCCCGCCGCCAGCATCGAACTCGACATCGACGGCATGACCTGCGCGTCGTGCGTGTCGCGCGTCGAAAAGGCGCTGGCGAAGGTGCCCGGCGTCGCGCGCGCGTCCGTCAACCTCGCCACCGAGCGCGCGACCGTCGACGCGGCCCCGGACGTTTCCGCGTCGCAACTGGCCGAAGCCGTGCGGCAAGCCGGCTACGGCGCGACACCGGTCGCCGCGCCGCCGCCTCCGGCCGCTTCCCGCGATCTCGAATTCGACATCGGCGGCATGACGTGCGCATCCTGCGTCGGCCGCGTCGAAAAGGCGCTGGCCGCCGTGCCTGGCGTCACGCGCGCGTCGGTCAATCTCGCGACCGAACGCGCGTCGGTGCATGGCGCCGGCACGCTCGACGCCGCCACGCTGATCGCGGCGGTCACGACGGCCGGTTATCGGGCGTCGCTCGCCGTTGCGCCGGACGCGGACGCCTCGGCCGACGCCGAAGCCCGCGCCGCCGAACCCGCGCAAGCCCCCGACGCCCGCAAGCGCCGCGAAGCGATCCGCGAACGCAATCTCGTGATCGGCTCGGCCGTGCTGAGCGTGCCGCTCATCGTGCCGATGCTCGTCGCGCCGTTCGGCATCGACGCGATGCTGCCCGGCTGGCTGCAGCTCGTGCTCGCGTCGGTCGTCCAGTTCGGCTTCGGCGCACGCTTCTACCGCGCCGCCTGGCATGCGGTGAAGGCACGCACCGGCAACATGGACCTGCTCGTCGCGCTGGGCACGTCGGCCGCGTACGGCCTGAGCCTGTGGATGCTGCTGCGCGACCCCGCGCACCCCGGCCATCTGTATTTCGAGGCATCGGCCGTCATCATCACGCTGGTGCGCTTCGGCAAATGGCTCGAAGCGCGCGCGAAACGCCAGACGACCGAGGCGATCCGCGCGCTGAACGCGCTGCGCCCCGACCGCGCGCGCGTCGTCGAGCACGGCGTCGAACGCGACGTGCCGCTGGCGCAGGTGCGGGTCGGCACGACCGTCAGCATCCGTCCGGGCGAGCGTGTGCCCGTCGACGGCCGGATCGCGTCGGGCCGCTCGCACGTCGACGAATCGCTGATCACCGGCGAAAGCCTGCCGGTGCCGAAGGAAGACGGCGATCCGGTCACGGCCGGCTCGATCAACGGCGAAGGCGCGCTCGTCGTCGAAACCACCGCGATCGGCGCGGAGACGACGCTCGCGCGCATCATCCGCCTCGTCGAATCCGCCCAGGCGGAAAAGGCGCCGATCCAGCGGCTCGTCGATCGCGTCAGCGAAGTGTTCGTGCCGGCGATCCTCGGCATCGCCGTGCTGACGCTGGCCGGCTGGCTGATCGCCGGCGCCGGCATCGAAACGGCGATCCTCAACGCGGTCGCGGTGCTCGTCATCGCGTGCCCGTGCGCGCTCGGCCTCGCGACGCCCGCCGCGATCATGGCGGGCACCGGCGTCGCGGCCCGCCATGGCGTGCTGATCAAGGACGCCCTGGCGCTCGAACTCGCGCAGCGCACCACGGTGATCGCGTTCGACAAGACCGGCACGCTGACCGAAGGCAAACCGTCCGTGACGGCATTCGACGCCGTCGGCATCCCACGTGAGCAAGCGCTCGCTCTCGCGGCCGCGGTCCAGCGGCAAAGCGACCACCCGCTCGCGCGCGCCGTGGTCGCCGCGCACGATGCGGACGTCGTGGCCCGCGGCGGCGGCGCGGGTTCGGCCGAGATTGTCGCGGCCGACGCGCGCGCGGTGGCCGGACGCGGCGTCGAGGCGCGCGTCGGCGGGGAGCTTCTCGCACTCGGCAGCACCCGCTGGCGCGACGAACTCGGCATCGTCGTGCCGCCGGAACTCGACGCGCGTGCCGCGGAACTCGAGCGCGCGGGCAACACGATCTCGTGGCTGATGCGTGCCGACGCACCGCGCGCGCTGCTCGCGCTGATCGCGTTCGGCGACACCGTGAAGCCGGGCGCGCGCGACGCGATCGCGGCATTGTCGGCGCGTGGCGTCGCGAGCGTGCTCGTCACGGGCGACAACCGCGGCAGCGCGGCGGCCGTCGCGGCGACGCTCGGGATCGGCGAAGTGCATGCGCAGGTGCTGCCCGACGACAAGGCACGCGTGGTGGCCGAACTGAAACGCACGCACGGCGGAATCGTCGCGATGGTCGGCGACGGGATCAACGACGCGCCCGCGCTCGCCGCGGCCGACGTCGGCATCGCGATGGCGACCGGCACCGACGTCGCGATGCATACGGCCGGCATCACGCTGATGCGCGGCGACCCGGCGCTCGTCGCCGATGCGATCGACATCTCGAAGCGGACGTATCGGAAGATCCAGCAGAACCTGTTCTGGGCGTTCGTCTACAACCTGATCGGCGTGCCGCTCGCGGCGCTCGGCTGGCTGAATCCGGTGATCGCGGGCGCGGCGATGGCGTTCTCCAGCGTCAGTGTCGTGACGAATGCGCTGCTGCTGAGGAGATGGAAAGGCCGCGCACGCTGATGTGGGCCGCGACAAGCGCCGGGCCGTTCGATGGACGGCCCGGCGCTTGTCGTATCGGGAATCGCTTGCCGTCCGGCGGGGCGCAAATTGCATGCGCTGCGCCGGAACAGATCATTGGAAGGCGGCCGGAAAGAACGGCAACGCGCGTCACCGACGCGCGCGTGCGGGCCTCAGCCCTGGACGACCGGCTTGATCAGCGTCGTCGTGATCGGCACGAAGCCGCACGCCCGATACAGCGCACGGGCCGCCGTGTTGTGATTGAACACCGACAGCCCGATTTCGGTGACGCCATGACGGCGCGCCTCGGCCTCGAGTGCGTCGAGCGCGCGCGTGGCCCAGCCCTGGCGGCGCCGGGTCGGGACGATGTCGAGATCGTAGATGAACAGCGTACGGTTCGGCCCTTCGGGCACGATCGCGTACCAGAGGTCGCCGACCGTGTCGCCGCTGGCGGCGTCGATCAGTTGGACGAGCGTCTGGCCGGAAGTGAGCAGGCCATCGGGCAGCAGCGTATCGAAGCAGGCGCGGGCGCGGGTCTGCGCGTCGTCGGTGGCGTTCTGCCCGGATGACACGAGATCGCGCGCGTAGCCGTCGATGGCGCGCGTGCGGTATGCGTGGAATTCACCGGCCGTCATCGGCCGCATCTGCAGCATGGCCCGGGTGTCGCGAGGGAAGTCGGACTTCCAGTGTAGCGGGACGGTCGCACCGGCGCGCGATGCGGCGGTGGAAAACGGGCAGGCAGAGGCGGCGAGCGCCGCGCCGAATCAGCGAATCAGCGAATCAGCGAATCAGCGAATCAGCGAATCAGCGAATCAGCGAATCAGCGAATCAGCGAATCAGCGACGGTACAGGACGGTCGGAACGCGGTTCGCACGACGCACGCGCTCGGCTTCGGCGTGACGGGCAGCGTACGAATATTCCGCGTCGAGCGGCAGGTGCGGGGAGACGAACAGGTCGTCGATCTTTTGCAGCAGGGCAAGAATGAAGCTCATGTGAGACTCCTGACAGATGATTCTAGGGTTTTCCCTTAGATGGATGCCATTCTAAGGGTTTTCCCTGAACTCTGCCAGCTCACCGCATCAGTTTGCCGCACCCGCGCCACCGCCGATCGACGGTCCACCCCGACACGCCTTGTCACGCCGGGGTTTGCAGGTAGGGTCGGACGATTTAGCGCGTTCGACGCACGCGCTTCGCGGCCGCCGCCTCGCGGTTCGCATTGCGCTGCAGCCGGTCGACCTGCGACAGCATCGCTTCGTGGTGTTCCGCGAGCGTCATCAGCGTTGCCTGCTGCGTCGACAGGTCGGCAGCCAGCCGGTCGATCCGCTGCTGCCGGGCGTCGACTTCCTGCTTCAGGTGCGCGATTTGCCGCGTTTGCAACACCAGCGCGACGAGCCCCGCGAACACGACGATCGCCAGCGCCAGCAGCAGCCGGTTGACGCGACGCATCTCGCGATCGGCCGCCTGCTTCATGCCGGCCGTCTCGGCCTGCAGCGCGGCGAGCCGGTCCGACAGCGGGCGCAGTTGCGTGTCGGGATCGAAGGCCGACGCGCTCGACGTGGCCGGTTGCGCACGTTCCGCCGACGGCTTCGTCACGAACGACGCCGCGGACGCAACAGGCTGCGCGAACGGCGCGGCCGGCGCCGCGGCTGCTTGCGTGACGTCATGGGCACGCGCGGCAACCGCGGGCTCGGCCGGTTCGGCGGTCGCCGACCGTTCAGTGGATGGCGCCAGGTGCTGCGCCGGGGTCGCTTCCGACGCCGCGTCGACGGCGGCCACTTCCGGCGCGCCACGCGCCGCTATCGCTTCGCGCGCGCCAGCGGCCGCGCGGCGCTTGCCGCCGGCGGCTGCGCGACGCCCCTTCGTAGTCTCGCCAGGTGTCCGCACGGCTTCGTCGCGTGTGGCTGGCACGGCGGCGCCTTCGGGCTCATCGCTCGCTTTCACGGGTCGGTCGCCGATGACCGCATCGACCGCACCTTCCGCCGCTCCGGCATTCGCCGTCGAACGATCGGCGTGCGTCCCGGCCGCGTCGCCTGCTTCCGCCACGCCGCCGGTCTTCACCTGGCTGCCATCGGTTGCCGGCTCGCCGGTTGCCGTCGCGACGACACCATCGGGCAGCCGCGCCTCGCCGGGCTTCGTTGCATCGGCATCGGCCACGTCGCCGCTTTCGCGCGTCGACGCAGGCGCCGTCGTTTTCGCGACGGCCCCGCCGTCGGCGCCCGGCGTGCCGAATCCATCCAGCGTCGCCTGCCGACCGCCGTCATCGCTGTCCGCGACGGCGGCCGCCGTGTCGGCATCCACCGCCCCGTCATCGCGCGACACCAGCGGCCCACGCGCAGCCGGCTCGAGCACCGGATCGCCGAACAGGTCGAGCGTGCGTTCGTCCCGCGGCGCATCGCCGCCCGTCGCGTTGCCGGACCGCGCGGTTGCCCTCGCGGCGGTGTCTGCCGCGGCCGCGACGGAACGCGGACGCGAACGGGCCGACGAGCGGTCGGAGCGGGACAGGGAAACGGATTCGGTCATGGAGTCGGATTACAGGTCCGCGAACGCGGAACCGGATGTCGAACGGAATCAGTGACCGGCCATTGTCGCATGACCGATCGCCGATCCGGCCGATCGGATGCCGTCTATTCGTCGCCCGACAACCCGCCGCCTTCCTCGAATCGCGTCACGCACGACAGCCCGCGCAGCTTGTCGCAGATCGCGCGGTATTCGAGATCCGACACGCGCCCGAGCGCGATGCGCACCTCGTCGTGCTCGCCCGTGTCGTCGGCGCGCTGCACGATGAATTGCTTCACGCGCGCGCTGTCGGGGCCGAGGGCCGCGTGCAGCGAATCGAACGTCAACGCGCCGCCCACCACCGTCAGCGCGAGCTGACGCCGCTGCCGCACCGTGAAGTAGCGCCGCTCGAGCGGCTTGATGCCGGCCAGGATGATCAGGATGATGATCGTCGCGGAAATCGACGCGACGTACAGCCCGCCGCCCACCGCGAGGCCGATCGCGGCGACCGACCAGAGACTCGCGGCCGTCGTCAGCCCGCGCACGATCTCGCCGCGCAGCAGGATCGAGCCCGCGCCGAGAAAACCGATGCCCGAGACCACCTGCGCGGCGATCCGCGACGGATCGAGCACGATGTGGTCGCTGCTGCCCAGCACATCGGCGAAACCGAACGCCGACACGATCATGATGAGCGTCGAGCCGACACAGACCAGCATGTGCGTGCGCAAGCCGGCCGCCCACGACAGGCGCTCCCGCTCGAAGCCGATGACACTGCCGAGCGCCGCCGCGAGGACCAGGCGCATCACGAGTTCCAGGTTGCCGAGCATTCGATTTCTCTCCCGTTTTGAAGACTGCCGCGCGGAATGGTTTATCCTTGGCCCCGGCCGCGCCGCTCCGCGCCGACTCAATTCGATCCAAGCGCTCAACCCCGCCATGTCCGTTCCCGATTCCGCTTCCGCCCAGGCCGCCCGATTGCGCGACCATTTTGCGCACGTCATCCTGCCGATCTGGCAGGGTTCAGGGTTCGACCAGACGCTGCGGCTGCCGTTCGAGGCCGTCGATCCGGCCACCCATGCACCGCTGCCCGTCACCCGTTATCGCGCAATGGCATGCGCGCGACAACTGTTCGTGTTCGCGCAGGCCGGCCACACCGCGCACGCGGCCACGCTGTTCGACTCGCTGTGCAGCCGCTTCCGCGACCCGCGCCACGGCGGCTGGTTCTACAGCGTCGATGCGCAAGGCGCGCCGCTCGACACGACCAAGGACCTTTATACGCACGCGTTCGTCGTGTTCGCGTGTGCCGCATGGCATGCGGCGTCGGGCGACGCCGCGGCGCGCACGGTCGCCGAGGACACCGCCGCGCTGATCCAGGACCGCTTCGCGCCGCAGCCGGGCGACGCGCTGCTCGACGCCGCGCGTCACGCCGACTTCTCGTCGTCGGGCAGCGGCGCGCTGCAGAACCCGCTGATGCACCTGACCGAAGCATGGCTCGCGGCCGCCGATGCGTTCGGCGACGCGGCGTTCGACGATGCGCTCGTGCGCACCGCGCAGGCCGTCGAGCGCACGTTCGTCGATACGGCGACCGGCTGCGTCGCCGAACTGCCGCTCGGGGCGGCCGACAACCGCTTCGAGCCCGGCCATCAGTTCGAATGGTTCTATCTGGTCGATGCGGCCGGCGCGCGCCTCGCGCAAACCGGGCTCCCCGACGCGCTCGCGCGCGCGTTCGCGTTCGCCGAGCAGCACGGGATCGATCCGCAAACGGGCGCCGTGTGCGCGGCGGTCGACGCGCAAGGCACATGCATCGACGGCACGCAGCGGATCTGGGCGCAGACCGAATACCTGCGCGCGCTCGCCACGCACGGCGGCACGCCGGCCTCCGCACCGCTCGCGCAGCAGATCGAGCGCTTCGCCGCGCGCTTCCTGCATCCGCGCGGCTGGTTCGAGTGCAAGACGGCCGACGGGCAGGTGTCGCGCGCCGACATGCCGTCGACGACGCCCTACCACCTCGCGACCGCTTACGCGGCGCTGCCCGCCGTTTCGTAACCGGCGCCGGCAAACGACGACGACGCGCGCGCGTCTCGGACACCGCGAGCCGCGCGCGCGTCGCCCAGTTCGAACACCGACACCGCCTGCATCAGGTGCGCGGTCTGGTCGTTCAGCGACGCGGCCGCCGCCGCGACTTCCTCCACCAGCGCCGCGTTCTGCTGCGTCAGCTGGTCCATCTGCGTGACCGCCTGATTGACCTGCTCGATGCCGACGCTCTGCTCGACCGACGCGGCCGTGATCTCCGACATCGTCTGCACGACCCGCGTGATCGACGCCGAAACCGTCCGCATCGCGTCGCCGGCCCGTTCGACGAGTTCCGAGCCGCCGTCGATCTGCGTGACCGACTCCTCGATCAGCGCCTTGATTTCCTTCGCCGATTGCGCGCTGCGCTGCGCGAGCGAGCGCACTTCGCCCGCGACCACCGCGAAGCCGCGGCCCTGCTCGCCGGCCCGCGCGGCCTCGACCGCCGCGTTCAGCGCGAGGATGTTGGTCTGGAAGGCGATGCCGTCGATCACCGAGATGATCTCCGCGATGCGCCCGGAGCTTTGGGCGATGCCGCGCATCCGGTCGATCACGCTGTCGACCACGCCGCCGCCGTGGCGCGTCGCGTCGAGCGCCGCGTCGGCCAGCGCGCTGGCCGCACGCGCGCTGTCGGTGTTCTGGCGGACGGTCGCGGTCAGTTCCTCCATGCTCGCGGCGGTTTCCTCGAGCGACGCGGCCTGCGTGCCCGTGCGCGCGGACAGGTCCGCGTTGCCGCCGGCGATCTCGCCCGCGCCGAGGTGGATCGCGTCGGACGCGTGACGCACGGTGCGCACGGTGTCCGCGATGCTCGCCTGCATCGTGGCAAGGCCGCGCAACATGCGGTCGATCTCGAACACGCCGCCCGCCCGCACGGCTTCGTCGAGCCGGCCCTGCGCGATGCGCTCGAAATGGCGGCCGGCCTCGTCCAGCGGCGCGACCACCGCGCGCCGCGCGGCGGCGTAAATCGCCGCGCTCGCGGCGAGCATCGCCACCAGCAGCACGATGCCGACCCACTTGAACCACTGAATCCCGCTATCGATCGTGGCGAGCGCGTCGCGGCTCGACGCGGCGCCGTAGTCGGCGAAGCGATGCAGTTCGGCGAGGTATGCGTCCTGGAAGCCCTGCGTCGGCTGGTCGAGGAACGCCTGGATGTTGTCGGCGTCGAGGAACTGCACGAGTTCGCCCAGCGCGCCGCGCAGCGCGCGATAGCGCTCGACGAGCGCCGCCACGCGCGCGCGGTTCGTCGCGTCGACGGCCTGCGCGGCCGTCAGCGCGGCGAACGCCTTGTCCGCTTCGGCGAGCGAAGCGCTGGCATGGCGGATGATCTCGTCGGGCTTCGGGCCGCCGCGCACCATCCGCGTGCCCGCGCGCGACAGGTTCACGCGTGCGTCGAGCAGGCGCTCGGTCGCCTGGCTGGCCGCGTCGACCTGCGCGATCGCGACGTTCGACAGGTCGTCGACGCCGCTGCGCGTCGATGCGAGCGCCCAGAAGCCGAGCGCCTCGATCGCGAACAGAAAGAGGCAAAACACGGTCAACACGCCGAGCAGACCCGACGCGAGCTTGATTTTTCCGAACATGGGGGAGATTCCTGGAGAGGCGACGATGGAGCAATGCCCCGGCATTAGCGGCATTTCTTCGTCGGACTTTAGGAACATCCGGCGAGCGGCGCCCGGCCAGTCCCCGCCATCCCCGTCGAATCGCCGGCAAACGAGGACAACGCGCGCGTTCGGCGCAATAATCGCGTCGCATCGCGCCGGCCGTTACGCGAAATGCGGACGAATTTCCTTGCTTATCCGCAGCCCCCTTCCTAGAGTTCAGCGCAAGCGGACACGCATTGCGAGGGCAGTCGATGACGGACATCACGGACCACGCGCGCGGCGCATTGCGCGCGCAACCGTTCAGCATGCTGCTGGGCACGGAGCTGATGCATATCGGCGACAACGAAGTGTCGCTGTGCCTGCCCGTGCGGGAAGAGCTGCGGCAGCAGCATGGCTTCGTGCATGGCGGCGTGATCGGCTACCTCGCCGACAACGCGCTGACCTTCGCCGGCGCGCTCGTGCTCGGCCCGCGCGTCATCACCGCCGAATACAAGATCAACTACCTGCGGCCGGCCGTGAACGGCACGCTCGTCGCGCGCGCGAAGGTCGTCTACGCGGGCCGGCATCAGGCGACCTGCCAGTGTCATGTGTTCGTCATCGACGGCGATCACGAGCGGCTCGTCGCGATCGCGCAAGGCACGATCAACCGCGTCGGCGACGGCAAGATGCCGGATGCGCCGGAGGAAACGGCGTAAGCGGCCGATATCGCTCGACACGGCGGAGCACACGCGGCGGCAAGCCCCGCGCACCCGGCTCCGTCAACCCGCGTCATCATCCTGCAACGATAGAAACCGCGGCGCCACGCGCGCCCGCACGTTCCCGTTCTCGTCAGTTCGATAGATCCCGCGCGCCGCAATGTGCGGATGCTCGACCGCAGCGGCCACGCTCAGCACCGGGGCGAAGCACGCGTCGGTGCCTTCGAGCAGCGCGCGCCAGTGCGCGGACGACTGCTGCGCGAACACCTCCGCAAAACGCGCCTTCAGCGCCGGCCAGCGCGCGCGATCGTACTGCGACGCCGGATCGACATCGCTCAACCCGAGCCGCTCGACCAGCAGCGCGTAGAACGGCGGCTCGAGCGCGCCGATCGTCACGCATTCGCCGTCCGCGCAGCGATATACGTCGTAAAACGGCGCATCATGGAAGAGGCTCGGCTGCGCGCCATCGAGTTGCCCGTTCGCGCGTGCCCACAGTGCGAGCGAGCCGAGCATCGACACGATGTCGACGATCGCGCCGTCGACCACGCGCCCCGGCCCGCCGCCGCGCACGTCGAACAGCGCGCAGACGATCCCGAATGCGAGCCCGAGCGCGCCGCCGGCATCGCCGACGACGGTCGGCGGCACGCCCGGCCGGCCGTCGCGCGGCGCGGACAGCGACAGCAGCCCCGTCAGCGCGACGTAGTTCAGGTCGTGCCCGGCGGCCGCCGCGAGCGGTCCGTCCTGGCCCCAGCCCGTCATCCGTCCGTACACGAGCTTCGGATTGCCGCGTGCGCAATCGTCCGGGCCGAGGCCGAGGCGCTCCATCACGCCGGGCCGCAGCCCCTCGATCAGCGCGTCGGCCTGTGCGATCAGCGCGAGCGCCGCGTCGCGGCCGGCCGGCGTCTTCAGATCGAGTTCGACGATCGTCTTGCCTTCGCGCAGCAGGTCGCCGTCGCGGCCCTGCAGCGCGTCCGGCGCGCTGGTGCGGCCCGCCGGACGCGCGATCAACGTGATGCGCGCGCCCATCCCGGCGAGCATCCAGCACGCGAGCGGGCCGGGGCCGAGGCCTTCGAATTCGACGATGTGGACGCCGGCAAGCGGGACACCAAGCGACATACGATTCTCCTGTCGACCAGCGTTAGTGCTTTAGCGCACCGATACGGCCACCGATGCGACACATT
Source organism: Burkholderia sp. RF7-non_BP4 (assembly GCF_001521935.1). Taxonomy (NCBI): domain Bacteria; kingdom Pseudomonadati; phylum Pseudomonadota; class Betaproteobacteria; order Burkholderiales; family Burkholderiaceae; genus Burkholderia; species Burkholderia sp. RF7-non_BP4. The sequence goes on from NZ_LOTA01000031.1 coordinate 177,125, forward strand.
GCGTAGCGAATGGCCTTCGTCACACGTGCGCCAAACGAAAAATCCCTGCGCAGCGGGTCCGCTTCGCAGGGATCGATCCGGTTCAGCACTGCCGGGTTGTACGCGCGAACCGCGGCACGCTCAGAACGCATCCCCCGGCACCCGCACCCAGCCTTCCATCAGCACGCGCGCGCTGCGGCTCATGATCGCCTTCGTGACGGTCCATTCGCCATTTTCGAGCCGGGCTTCCGCGCCGACGCGCAGCGTCCCCGACGGATGGCCGAAGCGCACCGCGTTGCGTTCGCCGCCGCCCGCCGCCAGGTTGACGAGCGTGCCGGGAATCGCCGCGGCCGTGCCGATCGCGACCGCCGCCGTGCCCATCATCGCGTGATGCAGCTTGCCCATCGACATCGCCCGCACCAGCAGGTCGATGTCGCCCGCGTTCACGCGCTTGCCGCTCGACGCGACATAATCCGCCGGCTTCGCGACGAACGCGACCTTCGGCGTATGCTGCCGCGTCGCGATCTCGTCGAGCGTGTCGATCAGGCCCATGCGCAGCGCGCCGTGCGCGCGGATCGTCTCGAACTTCTCGAGCGCCTTCGGGTCGCCGTTGATCGCGTCCTGCAGCTCGGTGCCCGTATAGCCGATCGCCTCGGCCTCGACGAAGATGGTCGGAATCCCCGCGTTGATCATCGTCGCCTTCAACGTGCCGATGCCCGGCACGGCGAGGTCGTCGACGAGGTTGCCGGTCGGGAACATCGAGCCGCCCGAGCCTTCTTCCTCCGCGGCCGGATCCATGAACTCGAGCTGCACTTCGGCGGCCGGAAACGTGACGCCGTCCAGCTCGAAATCGCCTGTCTCCTGCACCGCGCCGTTCGTGACCGGCACGTGCGCGACGATCGTCTTGCCGATGTTCGCCTGCCAGATGCGCACGGTCGCGATGCCGTCGCGCGGCACGCGCGACGCATCGACGAGCCCGCCGCTGATCGCGAACGGGCCGACCGCCGCCGACAGGTTCCCGCAGTTGCCGGTCCAGTCGACGAATGCCTTGTCGATCGCGACCTGCCCGAACAGGTAGTCGACGTCGTGGCCGGGGCGCGTGCTCTTCGACACGATCACCGTCTTGCTGGTCGACGACGTCGCGCCGCCCATCCCGTCGATCTGCTTGCCGTACGGATCGGGGCTGCCGATCACGCGCAGCAGCAGCGCGTCGCGTGCGGCGCCCGGCGCCTGCGCGGCGTCCGGCAGATCCTGCAGCCGGAAGAACACGCCCTTGCTGGTGCCGCCGCGGATATACGTCGCCGGAATCCTGATTTGAGGAATATGAGCCATGTTTGCGTTGTCCCTGTGTGGCCCGGTCAGGCGGCCTGCGACGATTCGAGGAAGTCCTGCGCGAAACGCTGCAGCACGCCGCCCGCCTCGTAGATCGACACTTCCTCGGCCGTATCGAGGCGGCACGTCACGGGCGTCGCGACGCGCTCGCCGTTCTTGCGGTGAATCACGAGCGTGAGGTCGGCGCGCGGCGTACGCTCGCCGATCACGTCGAAGGTCTCGGTGCCGTCGATGCCGAGCGTCGCGCGGTTCGTGCCCGGCTTGAACTCGAGCGGCAGCACGCCCATCCCGATCAGGTTCGTGCGGTGGATCCGCTCGAATCCTTCGGCGACGATCGCCTCGACGCCCGCGAGCCGCACGCCCTTCGCGGCCCAGTCGCGCGACGAGCCCTGGCCGTAGTCGGCGCCGGCGACGACGATCAGCGGCTGCTTGCGATTCATGTACGTCTCGATCGCTTCCCACATCCGCATGACCTTGCCTTCGGGCTCGACGCGCGCGAGCGAGCCCTTCTTCACCGCGCCGTCGACGACCGCCATCTCGTTGATCAGCGTCGGGTTCGCGAAGGTGGCGCGCTGCGCGGTCAGGTGGTCTCCCCGGTGCGTCGCGTACGAATTGAAGTCCTCTTCCGGCAGGCCCATCTTCGTGAGGTACTCGCCGGCCGCGCTGTTCGCGAGGATCGCGTTCGATGGCGACAGGTGGTCGGTCGTGATGTTGTCGCCGAGCACCGCGAGCGGGCGCATGCCCTTGAGCGTGCGCTCGCCGGCCAGCGCGCCTTCCCAGTACGGCGGACGGCGAATGTACGTGCTTTGCGGACGCCAGTCGTACAACGGCGCCGCGCGCTCGCCCGCATCGGCGGTGCGCGCGAACATCGGTTCGTAGACCTTGCGGAACTGCTCGGGCTTCACGCTCGATGCGACGATCGCGTCGATCTCCTCGTCGGTCGGCCAGATGTCCTTCAGCGTGACGGGCTTGCCGTCCTGGTCGTGGCCGAGCGCGTCCTTCTCGATGTCGAAGCGGATCGTGCCGGCGATCGCATACGCGACGACGAGCGGCGGCGACGCGAGAAACGCCTGCTTCGCATACGGGTGGATGCGGCCGTCGAAGTTGCGGTTGCCGGACAGCACGGCGGTCGCGTACAGGTCGCGATCGACGATCTCCTGCTGAATCTTCGGATCGAGCGCGCCCGACATCCCGTTGCAGGTCGTGCATGCGAACGCGACGATGCCGAAGCCGAGCTTCTCGAGTTCCGGCAGCAGGTTCGCTTCTTCCAGATACAGCTCGACCGCCTTCGAGCCCGGCGCGAGCGAACTCTTCACCCACGGCTTGCGCGTGAGGCCCTTCGCGTTCGCGTTGCGTGCGAGCAGGGCCGCGGCGATCACGTTGCGCGGGTTGCTGGTGTTCGTGCAGCTCGTGATCGCGGCGATGATCACCGCGCCGTCGGGCATCTCGCCCGCCTTCTCTTCCCACTGGCCGGCGATGCCGCGCGCGGCGAGGTCGGACGTCGGCAGCCGCTTGTGCGGATTCGACGGGCCGGCCATGTTGCGCACCACGCTCGACAGGTCGAACGTCAGCGTGCGCTCGTACTGCGCGCCGTCCAGCGTGTCGGCCCACAGGCCCGCCGCCTTCGCGTAGGTCTCGACGAGCTTCACCTGCTCGTCGCTGCGGCCGGTGAGGCGCAGGTAGTCGGTCGTCTGGCCGTCGATGAAGAACATCGCGGCCGTCGCGCCATATTCGGGCGCCATGTTCGAGATCGTCGCGCGGTCGCCGAGCGTGAGGCTCGCCGCGCCCGCGCCGCGGAATTCCAGGTACGCGCCGACCACCTTTTCCTTGCGCAGGAATTCGGTCAGCGCGAGCACGATGTCGGTCGCGGTGATGCCGGGCTGGCGCTTGCCGGTCAGTTCGACGCCGACGATGTCGGGCAGGCGCATCCACGATGCGCGGCCGAGCATCACGTTCTCCGCCTCCAGCCCGCCCACGCCGATCGCGATCACGCCGAGCGCGTCGACGTGCGGCGTGTGGCTGTCGGTGCCGACGCAGGTGTCCGGATACGCGACGCCATCCTGCACCTGGATCACCGGCGACATCTTCTCCAGGTTGATCTGGTGCATGATGCCGTTGCCCGGCGGGATCACGTCGACGTTCTCGAACGACTGCTTGGTCCATTCGATGAAGTGGAAGCGATCCTCGTTGCGGCGATCCTCGATCGCGCGGTTCTTCGCGAACGCGTCCGGATCGAAGCCGCCGCACTCGACGGCGAGCGAGTGGTCGACGATCAGCTGCACGGGCACGACCGGGTTCACCTTCGCCGGGTCGCCGCCGCGCTCGGCGATCGCGTCGCGCAGGCCCGCGAGGTCGACGAGCGCCGTCTGGCCGAGGATGTCGTGGCACACCACGCGCGCCGGGAACCACGGGAAGTCGCGTTCGCGCTTGCGCTCGACGATCTGCTTCAGCGAATCGGCGAGGATCGCCGGATCGCAGCGGCGCACGAGGTTTTCGGCGAGCACGCGCGACGTGTACGGCAGCGTGTCGTACGCGCCGGGGGCGATCGCTTCGACCGCGGCACGCGCGTCGAAGAAGTCCAGCGACGTGCCGGGCAGGGGTTTGCGGTAGGCGGTATTCATGATGTGGGGCGGAAATCGGGGTAAGACGTTCCGCGCGCGCCGGCAGCCCGCATCATGGGCGCCGGTGCGCGCGGCGGGCGTGTCAGCGCTTCTCGATCGGCACGAACTGCAGATCTTCCGGGCCGGTGTAGTTCGCGCTCGGGCGGATGATCTTGTTGTCGACGCGCTGCTCGATGATGTGCGCGCTCCAGCCGGACGTGCGCGAGATCACGAACAGCGGCGTGAACATCGCGGTCGGCACGCCCATCATGTGATACGACACGGCGCTGAACCAGTCGAGGTTCGGGAACATCTTCTTCGCGTCCCACATCACCGATTCGAGGCGCTCGGCGATGCTGTACAGCTTCAGGTCGCCCGCTTCCTTCGACAGCTTGTGCGCGACGCCCTTGATCACCTTGTTGCGCGGATCGGAGATCGTGTAGACCGGATGGCCGAAGCCGATCACGACTTCCTTGTTCTCGACGCGGCGGCGGATATCGGCTTCGGCGTCGTCCGGCGAGCTGTAGCGGCTCTGGATTTCATACGCGACTTCGTTCGCGCCGCCGTGCTTCGGCCCGCGCAGCGCGCCGATCGCGCCGGTGATCGCCGAGTAGATGTCCGAGCCCGTGCCCGCGATCACGCGGCCGGTAAACGTCGATGCATTGAACTCGTGCTCCGCGTACAGGATCAGCGACGTGTGCATCGCGTCGACCCACGACTTCGACGGCGTCTTGCCGTGCAGCAGGTGCAGGAAGTGGCCGCCGATCGAGTCGTCGTCGGTTTCCGTCTCGATGCGCTTGCCGTTGTGCGAGAAGTGATACCAGTACAGCAGCATCGAGCCGAGCGACGCCATCAGGCGGTCGGCGATGTCGCGCGCGCCCGGCAGGTTGTGATCGTCCTTCTCCGGCAGCACGGTACCGAGCACCGACACGCCGGTGCGCATCACGTCCATCGGGTGGGCGGAGGCCGGGATCTGCTCGAGCGCGGTCTTCAGCGCGTTCGGCAGGCCGCGCAGCGCGCGCAGCTTGGTCTTGTACGCGGCCAGTTCGGTCAGGTTCGGCAGCGTGCCGTGCACGAGCAGGTGCGCGATTTCCTCGAACTCGCACGATTCGGCGACGTCGAGAATGTCGTAGCCGCGGTAGTGCAGGTCGTTGCCGGTCTTGCCGACCGTGCACAGCGCCGTATTGCCGGCCGTCACGCCCGACAGCGCCACCGACTTCTTCGGCTTGAATGCGCCTGCGGCGGCCGGTGCTGCTGCGTCTTTCGTCTCGCTCATGTTTCCGTTCTCCAATGGGTATCGGGGTGTCATGTCGGCCGGGCGCGGCGCGGACGCGCGCGCTCCGGCTTCATGCAAAGCATTCCGGGAACCGTGTCCCGGCGCGCGGGCCGCGTTACTTCTTGCCCTGCGCGAACAGTTCGTCGAGCTTCTGCTCGTAGGCGTGATAGCCGAGGAAGTCGTACAGCTCGGCGCGGGTCTGCATGGTCGGCACGGCAGCCTTCTGCGTGCCGTCGCGGCGCAGCGTCTCGTAGAAATTCAGCGCGGCCTTGTTCATCGCGCGATACGCGCCGCAGCAATACAGCGCGATGTCGACGTTCGCCTCGCGCAGTTCGTCGAGCGTGAACAGCGGCGTCGAGCCGAACTCGGTCAGGTTCGCGAGGATCGGCACCTTCACGGCGGCCTTGAAGCGGCGGTAGTCGTCGAGCGTCTTCATCGCTTCCGGGAAGATCATGTCGGCGCCGGCTTCCACGTATGCGATCGCGCGCTCGATCGCGGCGTCGATCCCTTCGGCGGCGGCCGCGTCGGTGCGGGCCATGATCACGAACTGGTCGTCGGTGCGCGCATCGACCGCGGCCTTCACGCGATCGACCATTTCGTCGGTCGGCACGACTTCCTTGCCCGGACGGTGGCCGCAACGCTTCTGGCCGACCTGGTCCTCGAGGTGGACGGCCGCGACGCCGGCCTTGATGAACGAGCGCACCGTGCGCGCGATGTTGAACGCGCCGCCCCAGCCCGTGTCGATGTCGACCAGCAGCGGCAGGTCGGTCGCGTTGGTGATCCGGTTCGCGTCGATCAGCACGTCTTCCATCGTGCTGATGCCGAGATCGGGGATCCCGAGCGAATTCGCGGCGACGCCGCCGCCCGACAGGTAGACGGCCTTGAAGCCGACGGCCTGCGCCATCTTGGCTGCGTACGCGGTGATCGCGCCGACCACCTGCAGCGGCTGCTCGGCCGCGACTGCCGCGCGGAATTTCGCGCCGGCGCTCTGAAGATGCGTGTTGCTCATGAACGGCCTCCTGAAGGAATGCCCATCAACAGCAAGGACCGGGCCAGCTCGCGAAACGCCGCTAACCCACTGATTCTTAAGCAACCGGCAGGTGCATTGAATCGTCCGGTGATTTCAATTCGGCAATTCCATGTTTCAAAAATGAAATCGCGCGCGCATAATCGATCGCCATGGACCTCTCCTCGACCAAGCCCGTCGGCCCGGCCGACCGCACCGTTCGCCCGCGCATCTGGGCGATGGGCATCAGCCGCCTGCGCGACCTGTTTCGCGAGATCGCCGGCGAATTCGACGAACGTGCCGACGTGCGCATCGTCACGCGCGCGTACGAAGACGCGCTGAGCGCGATCGCGGAGGCCGGCACCGCGCGGCCCGACGTGATCGTCGCGGCCGGCTCGAACGGCGGCTTCCTGAAAACGCGTGCGCAGGTGCCGGTCGTGGTGGTGTCGCCGACCGGCTTCGACGTGATGCAGGCGCTCGCGCGCGCGCGGCGCGACGCATCGCGGATCGCGCTCGTCAGCGCCGGCGAGACGCCGCCCGAAGTGCGCCGCTTCGTCGCCGCCTACGGCCTCGACGTGCAGTTTGCGTCATATCAGTCCGCGCAGGAAGCGGAAGCCTGCGTGCACGACCTGCACGACCGCGGCATCGAGACGATCGTGGGCCCCGGCCTCGTCACCGATCTCGCGGCAAGCGCCGGCATGGGCGCGGTGTTTCTGTATTCGCACGCGTCGGTGCGCAAGGCGGTCGAGACGGCGCTCGAAGTCGCGTACGCCACGCACGCCGAGGCGTTTCGCCGCCAGCGGCTCGACAACCTGTTGCAGCACCTGCGCGACGGTGTGGTCGCGCTCGATGCGCGCGGTCGCGTCGAAGCCATCAACGAGCGGCTCGCGTCGGCGCTCGGGGTCGAACCCGCGGCGGCCGTCGGCCGCGCGCTCGTCGACCTGCGTCCGGAGCTGCGCACGCTGCGCGGCGAGGACGGCGACGCGCTCGCGACCGTGCGCGGCGTGCGCTACGTCGTGCATCGCGGGCCGCTGGTCGATCGCGGCGTCACGTCGGGCAGCGTGCTGACGTTCCAGGAATCGCGCGCGGTCGAACGGCTCGACCGTGCGCTGCGCTCGCAACCGAACACGCAGCAGTTCGCGGCGCGCTTCACGCTCGACGACGTGGTCGGCGCGTCCGCACCGATGGCGCGCGTGCGCGACCTCGTGCGCCGCTACGCGAAATCCGACGCGACCGTCCTCGTGCTCGGCGAAAGCGGCACCGGCAAGGAAATGATCGCGCAGAGCCTGCACGCGCTGTCCGTGCGGCGCAACTATCCGTTCGTCGCGATCAACTGCGGCGCGTTTCCGGAGGCGCTGCTCGAGAGCGAGCTGTTCGGTTACGAGGAAGGCGCGTTCACCGGCGCGCGGCGCGGCGGCAAGACCGGGCTGTTCGAGGCCGCGCACCGCGGCACGCTGTTTCTCGACGAAATCGGCGAGATGCCGCCATCGCTGCAAAGCCGGCTGCTGCGCGTGCTGCAGGAGCGCGAGGTGATCCGCCTCGGCTCGACCGAGCCGATCCGCATCGACGTGCGCGTGATCGCCGCGACGCACCGCCCGCTGCTCGCGGCCGTCGAGGACGGCACGTTCCGCGCGGACCTGTATTACCGGCTCAACATCCTGAACATTGGTCTGCCGCCACTGCGCGAGCGCGCCGCCGACATTCCGGCGCTCGCGGCCACGCTGCTCGTGCAGGCCGCGCGGCGCGAACCGCGGCTGACCGAACGCGTACGCGAAGTCGGCGATGCGATGCGCGTGCTCGACGCGACCCAGGCGACGCTCGCGCGCTACCGTTGGCCCGGCAACGTGCGGGAACTGCAGAACGTGGTCGAGCGGATCGCGGTGGAACTGGCCGAGGAAGTCGACGAACACGATCCGGGCGCCGCGTGCGCGGCGCTCACGCCCGGTGCGCTGCAGGCGATCGCGCCCGAGTTGTTCGCGGCGCCGCCCGACGCGACCGACACCGACGACGCACAGACGCTCCACGCGCGTCGCCGTCGCGCCGAAGCCGACGAGATCCGCGCGGTGCTCGATGCGTGCGGCGGCGACCGCGATCGTGCGTGCGCGATGCTCGGCATCAGCAAGACGACGCTGTGGCGAAAGTTGTCTGCGAAATAGGTGTGGGTGGAATGGGCGCGGCAGCATGACATGCCGCGCGCGCGCCGCCGTCAATCGGCCTTGTGATAGTGGCGGTAAGCCTTCGCGCGATTGCCGCACGACGACATCGAGCACCAGCGGCGGCTGCCGTTCTTGCTGTCGTCGATGAACAGCCACTGGCATGCATCGTTCGCGCAGCGCTTGACCTTCGCGAGCCGCGTGCCGCCCAGCAGATCCGTCGCCGACCACAGCACCGGGCTCAGCAGCCCCGCGAGCGTCGCGTCCGCTGCCCCGAGCCGCCACGCGTAGCCGCCGTCGATCCGCGCGAGCACCACGCGCGGCGCGGCTTCCGCCAGAAAACCGCCCAGCAGCGCGAGATCGTCGGCTTGCGGCTCGCGCCGCTCGGCTTGCGCGTGAAAGAGCCGATACAGCGCCTCGCGCAACGCGAGCGCGCGCGCCAACATCGCCGGCTCGCCTCCTTTCTCCGTCACCTGTGCACGACACACGTCGGCCAGGCCGGCCGGCACGCCCGCCTGCTCGCGACACCATGTGAACAGGTCGTCCAGCGTGCCGAAGGTTTCGGTCGGCGCGTCCGCGCCGCGCCAATACAGCGTGTTCGCGAAATCGATGCTCAGCGTTTCGGACGGCGCCGGAACCAGGCAGTCCGTCATGACGGAAGGTTGCGTTTTGCTCATGACGCGATCGTATCTAACCACCATGCCGGTTGACAAGCATCCGGACGCTTTCTAACATAACCAGCAAGGTGGTTAAACAAGGTTTGCTGCACTGACGTCCCCTCTTCAGTTCAAGGAGCCACAGATGATCGATCGTTTTTCCTGCGACGTTGTCCACACCGGCCGCAGCCGTGACTTCCACGACAGCGCGCTCGGCGCGCTTCGCTACAAGCGGCTGGCCTGGTGCCTGTAAACGGGTTTGCCGCACTGACGTCCCACTTCAGTCCAAGGAGCCACAGATGATCGATCACCTTTCGTTCGGCGTTGCCCACATCGACCGCAGCCGCGCGTTCTACGACAGCACGCTCGGCGCGCTCGGCTACAAGCGGCTGTACAGCGACGACGGGGCACTCGGCTACGGCACCAGCGAACCGGTGCTGTGGTTGCAGCACGCGGCGCGTCCGGTCGTCGCCGATCCCGATTCCGGGTTGCACTTGTCGTTTCGCGCATCGTCGCCCGTGGAAGTCGACGCGTTTTATCGCGCCGCGCTGCAGCACGGCGGACGCGACAACGGCGGGCCAGGCAAACGCGAGCACTACGGCCCCGGCTACTACGCGGCGTTCGTCGTCGATCCCGACGGATATCGGCTCGAAGCCCATTGCGAGCTGGACAACGTCGTCTGATCCGGTTCGCACCGACACGGGTGAATGACGAGGGCCCGATTCCGCATCGCGCGGAATTGGGCCCTCGTCTTTGCTGCATCGATGTCCGGTTCGCGGCGGCCACCGCGAACAATCGCGCCAGTGACCGAGCGGACGGTCGGACGGCGCGACCCGGTCTACTGCGCGTTGCGCGTGCGCTGCAGTTGCTCGCCCAGCCCCTCGACGCCGAGGCGCACGGTCTGGCCGGCTTTCAGGAACACCGGCGACGGCTTGATGCCCATCCCGACGCCCGGCGGCGTACCGGTCGTGATCACGTCGCCCGATTGCAGCGTCATGCAGGTCGACAGGTAGGCGATCAGTTGCGCGACGGTGAACACCATCGTGCGCGTATTGCCGTTCTGGTAGCGGTGGCCGTCGATTTCGAGCCACAGGTCGAGGCGCTGCGGATCGGGCACCTCGTCGCGCGTCACGAGCCACGGGCCGATCGGGCCGAACGTATCGAAGCCCTTGCCCTTGTCCCACTGGCCGCCGCGTTCGATCTGCCACTCGCGCTCGGAAACGTCGTTGACGACGCAATAGCCGGCGACGTAATCCAGCGCGCGCGCCTCGTCGACGTCCTTGCACGTCGCGCCGATCACGACGCCCAGCTCGACTTCCCAGTCCGTCTTCACCGAGCCCTTCGGGATGTCGATGCCGTCGTTCGGACCGCAGATCGAACTCGTCCATTTGCCGAATACCACCGGCTCCTTCGGTACCGGCATGCCGGCTTCGGCCGCGTGATCGGCATAGTTCAGACCAATGCCGATGAACTTGCCGACGCGCCCGACGCACGCGCCAATGCGCGGCTCGCCCGGGACCAGCGGCAGCGTGGCCGGGTCGATCGCGCGCAGGCGCGCGAGAGCGGCGTCGGACAGCGCGTCGCCGGCAAGATCCGGCACGTGCGCGGACAGGTCGCGAATCCGGCCGTCCGCGTCGAGAATACCGGGCTTTTCCTGGCCGGACGGGCCATAGCGAAGCAGTTTCATCGTGCTCAACCTCTATTGTCGAATGTGACAGGATACCGGCCGACGCAGCCGCCTGTGGCCACGCGCCGGACTGAATGCCGATCGTCGATGACGCGCGTCGGCGCCGCATCCGGCAGGCCAATCGACACGCGAGGCTCGCGCTGGCGCAGCGATCGCGGCGCCGCACCGGAGTGCGACGCGCATCGAACGGGCGGCCGCCGGTCTGCGCATCGGCGACGACGGCCCGGCATCCGCGACACGTGCCGGCCTGTGCAGTGCCGGCCGGCTTCACGCGCGGCCACGCCGTCGCTGGCCCGCCGCTCTTTGTACCATCGGCGGCCCGCCGTGAAATGGCCCGCGACGGATAACGACTATTGGTGCGCCCGCGGCGGTTGCACCGCAGCATCGGGCCCGCCGAACCATTCGGCTTTACGCCAAAAACCACCATCCGTCGACACCGAAAGATGAATTGCGAATATTTCTTATGACCCTGTCATCGGGAACGATATGTAATCCGTTCTTGCTGGGTAACGATCGGTGAAAGGACGCTGCATTGCACACTGGACGTTTGTTGTTGAGCGCGCGGATGGCAGTCAAATCCGCATGCGTCTTCGCGAATCCGCGTGCAAACCGGCCAGCGTGCGTCGCCCACCGATTGGCAATCCCCGGACTTCCTACCCCATGATGCAAACGACCAATAATCCGCTCCCCGGCAGCGACGCACGGGAGTCGATGGGCGCAGCCGACCGCTATCGCGCGCCCGCGCTCGACAAGGGTCTCGACATTCTCGAACTCCTGTCGGAACAGAAGGAAGGACTCACCCGCACCGAAATCACGAAGGAGCTCGGCCGCAACGCGAGCGAGATCTACCGGATGCTCGAGCGTCTCGTCGCACGCCGCTACGTGATGCGCTCGAGCGGCGGCGACCGTTACACGCTCAGCCTGAAACTGTTCGCGCTCGCGCATCGGCATCCGCCGATGAACCGGCTGATCGCCGAGGCGTTGCCGCTGATGCAGCGCTTTGCCGACGCGGCCGAACAGTCGTGCCACCTGACCGTCTACGATCGCGGCAACCTCCTCGTGATCGCGCAGGTGGACGGCCCCGGCCCGTGGGGCGTGTCGGTGCGGCTCGGCTCGCGCGTCGGGCTCGCCGATACGGCGTCGGGGCGCGTGATGCTGTCGTTCCAGGGTGCCGAGCAGCGTGCGCACATGCTGGCCGAGCATCGCAAGGTCAAAGGCGAAGCCGCGATGAACGAGCAGGAACTCGCGCACGCGTGCCAGTCCATTCGCCAATCCGGCTACGTGCGCCAGGACAGCCGCCAGGCATACGGCGTGACAGACCTGAGCGCGCCGATTCTCGGCCCGGCCGGCCATGCGATCGCGGTGCTGACCTGCCCGTACATGCGCCGGATCGACGCGCATATGGCGCCGTCGGTCGAGGTGGTCGTCGCAGGACTGCGCGATACGGCAGGCCAGTTGTCGATGTGCCGCGCGGAGACTTGCTGAACGTTGCAGAACGGGCGACCGCGCTGATGGCGGTCGACCGTTCGGGCACGGCAGGTGTTCGGTCACACGGCCAGCGGATCGGGCAGGCGGGCGGGCTCGACATCGCGCACGCGGTGTGCGACGCGTGCCGGCCGCGCGGGCTTTCGTCCCGGCATTCCGCAGACCGTTTCCGGATGCGCGGACGCCGCGCTACGCTAGAATAGCGGCCCTCTCAAAAACTACGACGGCCGGCTGTCGCGGCCGTCGTATCCGATGGATGTCATGGCCAAACTTCTGAACGATCAAGAATTCCAGCGTTTCTCCGAACTTCAGCAGAAGCAGGCGAGCTTCACGATCACGCCCGAGGAAGCGGACGAGCTGCGCGACATCGTCGCGCGCGCGCAGAAGAAGCGCGACGACCGTGCCGAAGCGATGCGGGCGATCGAGAACTACATCGAGCAGTTCGACATCACGCCCGACGAACTCTTCTCGCCCGAGCAGATCGGCGAGGCCGCGCGCACCTATGGCCTCATCACGGCCACCAAGAAGGAGCGCACGCTGCCGCCGTCGATCACGTTCAACGGCAAGCCGTACCAATGGACCAAGACGCTTCCGGACGACGTGCGCGGCGCGCTGTTCGATGCATTTACGTCCGGCGAATCGGTCAAGCGCTTCATCGCGATGCCGAAAGACACCGCGCGTTGCGCCCTGACGATCGCCCGCCTCGAGCGCGAAACCGGCGGCGTCTATGCCGACGCACACCTCGAAGAGCTCGCGATTTCGCGTGACCAGGTGAACGACGCAGCGTCGAAACTCGCTGCGTAAATGCCATCGCGGGCACGGTTCATGCGTGCCCGCACCGGCGTGGACGCCGGCAGAAGCCCGCGCCACGCCAGCCGGAGCACTGCGTCCGCAGGCTCCCGAAAAATCTCACCGAAGCGTCCCGTAAGCGCTCACCAGAGCGTCCCGTAAGCGCTCACCAGAGCATCCCGTAAAAGCTCACCTGAGGTTCCCGAAGAGGCTCACCGGCCCCTCCCGAACGTCCTCACCAACGCATCCCGCAGACGCTCACCTCCCCTTCCCGGAAAGGCTCACCGGGGCTTCCCGCAAGGGCTCACCGGCAGCTCCCGCGAAGGCTCACCGGGTGCTCCCGTATCGACTCACCCAATTGCTCCCGGAAAGGCTCACCCTCGGCTCCTGAAAATTCTCACCTTTGTTCCGTTTCCGACGTGCCGGTGCGCAATGCGGGCGTCAGTGCGCTCAAATATGGCACCGGGACCGGTGGCACCCGCAGGTCATTGGCGCACGCAACCGACCGCCGCGGACGCCATGACCCGATGCACTCGCCCTTCCCCGTCGGTCGCGACGCCAGCGCTTTGCCGATCCGCATATGGGAGCGAAAGAGTTGAACGATATGCATCCCGAACTACAACCAATTCGCTCCGTCGCGACCGTGAATCACCGACATCGCGCGTTCCGCAGCGGCTGCGCACGACACCGCCGGACCTTCGGACACGCTCGCCGACGCGATTACGGTTGCAGCTTCATCCTGAATCCCACCACGCCGGGTTCCTCCGTCGTCGACACCTCGAAACCGCAGGATTTCGCCAGCGAGATCATCGCGGTGTTCTCGCGCAGCGCCTCGCCCACCATCCACGCGGTGCCGCGCGATCGCGCGTAGTCGATGATGCGGGCCATCATCAGCCGCCCGAGACCCTTGCCCTTCTGATCGGGCCGGACAGCGATCGCGAACTCGGCCGTCTCGTTGTCGGGATCGGTAACCGCGCGCGCCACCGCGAGTGTGTGCGACCGGCCCGACACGTCGGTGAACGACACGATGAAGGCCATCTCGCGGTCGTAGTCGATCTGCGTCATGCGCGCGACTTGAGAATGATCGAAGCTGCGCACCGCACCGAAGAAACGCATCCGCAGATCGTCCGGCGTCATCGCGCCAAGCAGCTCGTTGTGCGCTTCCTCGTCTTCCGGACGGATCGGCCGGATCGTCACGGTCTCGCCGCGCCATTCGAGCGTCTGCTCGAGATGGCGCGGATACGGCATGATCGCGAGCCGGCTGCGCCCGGCCGCCAGCGTGACGCGCGGCGCGACCACGTATGCCCGGTCGGAGAGCACGCGCAGCGTGACCGACATCGCGACGACCTCGCGCACGTCGCAAACGACCTGCGACAGCGCCGTCAGCGCGTCGAGCGTGGGTTCGACGGGCGTGCGGCGTGCATATGGCGAACGCTCCATCACCACGCGGGCGAGCACCGTATTCAGCGGGGGCAGCCCGTACACGACGAACGGCGCCGATACGCCGTCGGCCGATGGCACGGCATAACGAAACACCGGGCCGAAGTTCGAATCGTCGTACATCTCGACCGTGACGTCGACGACTCTGGCGCCCGCCGACGCATCGGCCGGCTCGCCGTGCACGCCGAAGTGGGACAGCCAGCGCAACGCCGCTTCGCCGGCGAGTTCATGCTCGCCGGCCTCGACCATCCGCCGTGCCTCGGCCTGCGCGGACGCAACGCACTCGGCCGGCTGCAGCGGCGTGCCCTCGGGCGTCTGCATCAGCAACTGCCGCCCGAGGTTGTAGTCGACGAGCCGTGCGTATGCGCGCGCAAGCCGCTGCGGTGTGGTGTGCACCGGAATGCCGTTCGCGTGCAGTGCGTCGCGCGTCGCCGCATCGACCGCACCGAAGAAACACGCGAGGATGCCGCGGTACGCGTACTGCCGCGATTCGATCAGCGTGCGCGCGACCGCATCGGCCGGCGCGCTGTGGGACGTCGAATGCACGACGAACAGCGTGCCCGTTTGCGGGAACGGCGCGAGCGCCTTGATGGCGGCGCCGAAATGCTCGGGGCGCGCATCGTCGCCGAGCGTCAGCGGATTGCCGGGCCCGGCGAGATGCGGCAGCGCGGCCGCGACCGCCGACGCTGCCTCGGCCGGCCAGTCGACCAGCACATCGCGCACCTCCGCGACCGCATCGACCGCGAGTTTCGCGACGCCTGCGTCGCTCGTCACGAGTGTCGCCGCGCCGCGCGCGGTGACGCGCCCGACGCCGAGCGTCTCGATCTCGTCGAGCAGATCGTCGAGCGCATCGACACGCACCATCCCCGCACGCTGGAACGCCGCGGTGTAAAGCGCATCACCGGGATCGGCGCGCCCGGTGCGCAACGCGAGCACCGGCTTGTTGCGCGCCGCCGCACGCGCTGCCGACATGAACTTGCGCGCGGCACACACCGTGTCGAGCTCGAGCAGGATCGCGCGCGTGCCGGGGTCGCTCGCGAGGTAGTCGAGCACGTCGCCCGCATCGACGTCGGCCTCGCTGCCCAGCGCGACGACGTGTGAAAAGCCGAGGCCTCGTGCATCGGCCCAGCCGAGCACCGCATTCGTCAGCGCGTTGGATTGCGACACCCAGGCGACGCCGCCCGATCGCGCCGTATAGGCCGGTGCGCCGAAATGCGCATGCCGTGCGGGCGACAGCACGCCGAGGCTGCCGGGCCCGACGATACGGAGCACGAACGGCTTCGCGGCCTTGAGTGTGCGATCGAGCGCGGCACGGTCGGCGTCGGTGCGCGCCTCGCCGACGATCACCGCGACACGCGTGCCGATCTCGCCGAGCTTGCGCACGATGCCGGCCCATGTGGCGGGCGGCGTGCAGATCACGGCGACCGATGGCGGCGCGGGCAGCCGGTCGACATCGGCCACGACCGCGTACCCGTTCAGCTCGCGGTACTTCGGATTGACGGGCCACACGGGCCCCTCGAACGCGCCATCGAGCACGCGCGCCCACACCATCGCTCCAATACTGCCCGCGCGCGACGATGCACCGACGATCGCAACGGACCTGGGCTGGAACAACGCATCGAGATGACGGACGGTCACATCGGCTCCATACGGTAACGAAAGACGACCCGACCGGCGCACGAGCCGGATGGCCGTGCGCAGGTCGCCGCGAACTCCAAGCATAGGCGAACCCGATGCGGCTGCCTATATGCCGAACGGCCGACTGTGCGACGCGCATCAATGCCCGCAACATGGGCAGGTCACCGACGTCTTCGCACACGCAACGGGCGAGGGCGACACGATGCGGTCTTCCGGTCGCCGCTTCAAAGGTGAGGATTTACAGGAGGCATGGTGAGCAAGTTCGGGAATTGCAGGGCGCGCAGCGGAAATGCGCGAGAGGTGATCGCAATCGGCGGTACGTCTGCACCGCGCAGATCGGGAATGCCAATGCGCGCATGCCGCGTCATTGCAGCGTTGTTTACGGGAATTCGCGGCGATATCCGGTCGAATCGCGGCGAATTCGCAAAACGATATCCGTTAATCGCACGGCATCGGTGTTCAATTCGCGGTTTCGCGTCGTGCCGCGGCTGCCCAAAAACAAAACGGTGCGACGGCCGCATGGCCGTTCGCACCGTCAGTCAGCGCACGAAAGGTGAGGATATTCGGGAGTCAGTCCTTGATCAGGAAACGCGCGCGATTCTTGCCGAGCCATGCCGGCGCCCGCCCGCGGCCACTCCACGTTTCACCCGTCTTCGGGTTCAGGTACTTCGGCGGCAACGGACGCTTCGGTTTCGCGGCAGCAGCGGCGCCGATCGGTCGAAAACCGAGCTCTTCCGCGGTAATGTCGAATTCCTCGATTTTCGCCCGAATGGCGGCAATCGCATCGGCAATTGCCTTTTCGCGTTCCTTGTCGATCTTTTGCTGAAGTCTTTCGAGCTGCGCTGTCAGTTGCCTGTAGGTCGCCATATGGATGGGACTCCGTGAGTGTTATTCATGAAAAATAGCCAACTCCAAGCGAATAGAAAAGCGCTTCTCCCGATTACGGTCTCCTTATCCGGCCATGTCGGGATCAATAACCGCTTTTCTTCTTGCATGCGAAGAGAAGATTTCGCGTTGCGTCATCGGTTGATTGCTGGAGGACGTCGAATTCACCATTGCAGATGGCTCGGGCATTGTCCGTGCAATTGCTCCAGTCGCTGCCGGTGCACTGCACCTGCGAAGTCGGGCGCCCGTCAGAAGTGAACAGAGGCGCCCCGCCGCCGCACCCGCCGAGCCCCGCAACCAGGGCCAACAATCCGGCCCGACGCCAATGCGTTCGAGGCCACCGACAGACCGACGCAAGCATGTGTTTCATTGTTCTTTCCGTCAACCGATTTTTTAATGCCGCGAGTATGCCATGCACCACCGTCAGGCGTTCAATCGGGCGTCCGGTCCGGCCGTCCACGCGTCTTGTACGGCACGGCCCGGTGCGGATCGTCGGTGATGCGAACGAATACCCGCTCGACGTCGGGAAGCGTGCCGAGTTCGCGCTCCAGCGCCTGCCGATCGAATGCCGGATCGGCACACCCTTCGACATAAATGAAGCGCCGCTGCACGGTGATCCACAGGCTCGTGCCCTGCAGACGATCGGTGCCCGCGAAATGCGCTTTCGCCGCCTCGGCGATCGGCGCGTCATACATATACGAATTCGGTTTCGTGCAGCGGTGGGCGAGCCAGCAGGTGGTCCCGCGCTCGACGCGGTAATGCGCGTCGTCTTCCATCTCGGCGCGCGTCATCCACGGGCCGAGCGGCAACGGGCATTCGGCGAAGCCTCGCGACAGCGCGACGAAGGGATCGTTGTACCAGTTGCGCCGTACCACGGGCGCGTCCGCGTCACCCGCCTGCGCGAGCAAGGACGTCGCCACCAGTGCGGCCAGCCATCCGGCAATTGCGAGTCGCTTCATCGTCGTCTCCTGTCGGGCACTTCACCGGTGCCGTTCGTCATGTCCCAGCGCATCCACCGCTGCTTGCTACCGGTCGATCCCGAGCGCCGTCAGTTTCTTGTACAGCGTCGCCCGGCCGATGCCGATGCGCGCGGCCGCTTCGACCACCTTCCCGTCGCAAGCCGCAAGCGCGTCGATCAGGAACTGGCGCTCCCACGCGGCCAATGCATCGGTATACGAAACGACCGGCGCATCAGGCGCCCCCGCTGCATCGTCCGCATCCCGGCCGACCGGCGACGGAGCAGCCCGCATGCCTGCCGGCACCGCATCCGACACCACGCGCACCGGCCCGAGGAACGGCGCGAGCGCACCCGCATCGATCACCGAGCGGTCCGACAGCATCAGCGCACGCTCGAGCGTGTTGCGCAGTTCACGTACGTTGCCCGGCCACGGGTACGCGCACAGCATCCGCAGCGCATCGTCGGTCAGTTCGCAGTGCGCAGCGCGACCGTGCTGCGCAGCGAGCTCCTCGAGCGTTGCGTAGACGAGCGCCGCGATGTCGGACGCCCGCTCGCGCAACGGCGGCGCGTGGATCGTCAGCACATTGAGCCGGTAATAGAGATCCGCGCGAAAGCGGCCGGCCTCGACCAGCGCGGGCAGGTCGGCCGACGTCGCGGCGATGATCCGCACGTCGGCGCGCACGATCCGGTTCGAGCCAACCGGTTCGAACTCCTTGTCCTGCAATACGCGCAGCAGCTTGCCCTGCAGCGGCAGCGGCATGTCGCCTATTTCGTCGAGAAACAGCGTGCCGCGATCGGCCAGCTCGAACTTGCCGACGCGTCCCTTGCGATCGGCGCCGGTATATGCGCCCGGCGCCGCGCCGAAGAATTCGGTTTCGAGCAGCGTGTCGGGAATCGCGGCCACGTTGACGGTCACGAGCGGCTGAAGCGCGCGCGCCGACGCCGCGTGAATCGCATGCGCGAGCAGTTCCTTGCCGGTGCCCGTCTCGCCGAGCAGCAGCACCGGCGAATCGACCTGTGCGGCGCGCCGCGCCTGCCGCTTGGTTTCGAGGCTTGCGGCGCTCGTGCCGACGAAACTCGCGAACGTGTATTTCGCACGGCGTGCCTGCGCGAGCGAACGCTGCGTTGCGATCAACTGCTGCTGAAGCTGCACGTAACGGGAAAAGATCGGCGTGAGCGTCTTCAGCTGGTCGAACAGTGCGAAGCCGATCGCGCCGACCGTCTCGCCCGTCTCGTTCTTCAACGGCAGGCGCGTGACGACGAGCGGCTCGCGGCCCGTCTCCATGATGTCGAGCAGGATCGGCTGTCCGGTCGACACGACCTCGCGCATCAGGCTGTTCGGAATCACCGCCTCGCAGTCGAGGCCGACCGCCTGCTGCGGATCGGCGAACCCGAATCGCGCCGCATAACGCTCGTTCATCCACACGACGCGCGCGTCGCGATCGACGACCACCGTGCCCGCGCTCGAATCCTCGAAAGTCTGAAACAGCGACTCTGCGGCGCGCCGCAGCACGTCGCCGTAATTGACGGGCAGGCGGGCCCAGTCGTTCATCATCGTGTCGTTGTCTCCGCGTATGCTTGGCCGGACGTCTCCGGAACGAGACGCAGTATCTCATTTCGGAGACGCCCCGGAATGCCTTGTCCGGGAAAGCCCTGCCCGATTCAGCGGGCGGTCCTGGCGGCCGAATCGTCTCCCGATGGAGACGATTTATGTAGAATCTTCAGACATTGGCCGGCGCGGGCCCGTCGGCCTGCGCCGGATCCACGTCCGGCGGCGCAATCCGGCCGATGGCACGAAACCTGCACGAACCTGAGCCGGTTCGCGGCGCGTCCCGCGATCGAACAACAACCAAAGCCATTCCAAGCTATTAGGAGACTCCCCTTGTCTTTCGTGATCGTCCTCGCCGCGCTGGCGTTCCTGATGTTCGCCGCGTATCGCGGCTACAGCGTGATCCTGTTCGCGCCGATCGCCGCGCTCGGCGCGGTCCTGCTGATCGAACCCGCCGCCGTCGCACCGGTCTTCTCCGGCATCTTCATGGAGAAAATGGTCGGCTTCGTCAAACTGTATTTCCCGGTCTTCATGCTCGGTGCCGTGTTCGGCAAGGTGATCGAGCTGTCCGGGTTCTCCGAGTCGATCGTCCATGCCGCGATCCGCTACATCGGCCGCTCGCGTGCGAATGCGGTGATCGTCGCGGTGTGCGCGCTGCTCACCTATGGCGGCGTGTCGCTGTTCGTCGTGGTGTTCGCCGTGTATCCGTTCGCGGCCGAACTCTATCGCCAGAGCAATATTCCGAAGCGGCTGATGCCCGGCGCGATCGCGCTCGGCGCGTTCTCGTTCACGATGGATTCGCTGCCCGGCACGCCGCAGATCCAGAACATCATCCCGACCACGTTCTTCAAGACGACCGCCTGGGCCGCACCCGTGCTCGGCACGATCGGCTCGCTGTTCATCATCGTCGTCGGCCTCTCGTATCTGGAATGGCGCCGCCGTTCGGCGATGGCAAAGGGCGAAGGCTACGGCACGTCGCTCGTCAACGAGCCGGAGCGCGTCGAAGCGACGGCATTGCCGAATCCGGCGCTGGCGATCCTGCCGCTGATCCTCGTCGGCGCATCGAACTTCACGTTCACGAAACTGATCCCGCAGTGGTACGGCGCCGCGTCGTACACGGTCGCGCCAGACGTGCTGCCGGGCGTGCATACGCCGGTCACGACGTCGATCAAGACCGTCGTCGCGATCTGGTCGGTCGAGGCCGCGCTGCTGCTCGGCATCGTGCTGGTCGTCCTGACCGCGTTCAAGCGCGTCAGCGACCGCTTCGCGGCCGGTTCGAAGGCCGCCGTCGGCGGCGCGCTGCTCGCCGCGATGAACACGGCGTCGGAATATGGTTTCGGCGGCGTGATCGCCGCGCTGCCGGGCTTCCTCGTCGTCAGCGATGCGCTGAAGAGCATTCCGAACCCGCTCGTGAACGCGGCCGTGTCGGTCAGCTCGCTCGCCGGCATCACCGGTTCGGCGTCGGGCGGCATGAGCATCGCGCTCGCCGCGATGTCGGACCTGTTCATCAAGGGCGCGCAGGCAGCCAACATCCCGATGGACGTGCTGCACCGGGTCGTCGCGATGGCCAGCGGCGGCATGGACACGCTGCCGCACAACGGCGCAGTCATCACGCTGCTCGCGGTCACGGGCCTCACGCACCGCGAGTCGTATCGCGACATCTTCGCGGTGACCGTGATCAAGACGCTCGCGGTGTTCTTCGTGATCGCCGTGTACTACACGACGGGTCTCGTGTAAGTCTGCGCATGCGGCGGCGTTCCGAACGCCGCCGCGCCGCGCCGCGTCCGGCCGCATCGCCGCGGCCCGCGCACCTTCCTTCCTCTGCACGCCAAGCCTGGGCAACCGGCCCTGCATCGTCGAAGCAGGCGGCGCAACGCCGGTCGCGACGCGCCGCTCCCTCCCGATACCTCCGCATGCAAGCCGGGGCGAATCGCCGGGGTTCTCATCCGCCGGCTCATCCCCCGCCCGATCGGAGCCGCACGGTGCCACACCGCCGCGCGGCCCGCACGGCCCGACGCCCGTCACGCACCGCCATCCGGCACGGTCCGTCCCGCCATCCATTGTTACCGGCAGCAGAACACTGCGTTGGGCGCGATCGCATTTTTCGCGCGCGCGGCCGGGCCTACACTGCTTTCAACCGCCGCCGCTTCGTCGAACGAAGGCCGGACGCCCAGTTGGAAACATGGAGGTCACGATCATGAAGCGCCTGATTCACGCAGTTGCCGTTGCCCTGGCCGTATCCGCGCCGCTCGCCGCGCAAGCGCAGTCGAACCCGCCGCTCACGCGCGCGCAGGTTCACGCCGAAGTGAAGGCGCTCAAGCAGGCCGGCTTCCAGCCGAGCGACTGGTTCTACCCGGCCAGCATCGTTTCCGCCGAAGCGAAGATCGCCCGTCAGCAGAGTGCCGGGTATGGCAGCGATCAAGGCGCATCGTCGGAGTCGAGCCACTAATCGACGTCACGACGCGGCCGTTCCATCCGGCCGCTTTCTCGCAGGCATTCACGCCTTCACCGGTTCGATCAGTTTCGCGCATGCCGCCGCCTGCGGATCGCCCGCAGGCAACTTCGCGCACACCCCGTCGAACTGCTTCACGACCGACCTGACCGACGCGTCGTGCGCGCCGCCGCCGCGCCAGCGATTCAGTTGCGTGACGACCTTGGTCAACGCGCGCAGGTTCGCCCCATAAAACGCATCCTTGGTCTTGCCGGCCTGCGCGAGCACGCTCGCGGCGATCGCCTCGATCCGCGCCGAATCGTCCGGCGCCAGCGCGACCGCGTTCGCGAAATAGGTCGCGCCCCAGCGCAGTTTCGTGGCCGGGCCGCTCGCCGAGTCGTACGCCTTCCGGTACCAGTCGAGCGCCGCGGCCTTGTCGCCGCGCGCCTTCGCATTCGCCGCCAGTCCCGACATGAAGTAGTACGGCGTCGACGAACGCGGCAACTCGGCCTTCAGCAAGACGTCGGATTCGTCGTACAGCCCGGCGTCGGTCAGCGTGTCCGCCGCTTCGCTGACGAGCGCCTGGCGCTCGTACGCGTTCGCGGCGCCCTGCACCGATGCCGCGATCTGCTTGCGTGCGGTATCGATCAGCGCCGGCGCGGCGAGTGGCGCGCCGGCGTGCGCATCGTCGCGCGCGAGCAGCACGCGGCCGTGCAGCGCCATCAGACGGTCGATGGACGACAGCGTCGTATCGGTCGACAGGCGCGCGAGTGCCGTGTCGTACGCGCCGCGCAACTTCGTGCGCTGCGCGGCGTCGCCGCCGAGGTATGCGACCACGCGCGCGGGCGCCGCGACGAGCACGTCCGAATCGGCACGCGCCAGCGCCGGCTCGCGCAGCACCGCGCGCAGCGCGTCGGCGAGCGCCGCCTTGTCGAGGGCGCCGGCCTGTGCGGGATCGTCCGATGCCGCCACCACCGCCGACTTCAGCGCGAACCGCGCGGCGTCCGCCTTCGCGCCGGCCGCACGCGCACGTTGCGACAGCGTCTGCAGCGTCACCGCGACACGGTCGGCCGGCACCGGCAGCGCGCCGTCGGTGTCCCAGGAATAGTCGGCCAGCAGATGCCATTCGGCTGGCGTCAGTGCCGCGCCGTCGTTCAGCGCGGTCGCGAGCGTCTGCCGCACCGGATGCGCGGCCGTCATCCCGAGCGACAGCGCCTGCATGTAGCGGTCGAGATCGGCCTCGCCTGGCAGCCGCGTCACCTCGGTGCCGTCCGGGCGGAACAGGATCATCGTCGGATAGCCGTGCACCTTGAAGCGCTCGCCGAGTTTCTGCGCGCTTTCGGTATCGCCGTCGAGATACACGGGCACGAAGAACGACGAGCGGGTCTTGAATGCCTGCTGGCTGAAGATCGTCGACTTCACCTGGTTGCACGACGGGCACCACACGGCGCCCCAGTACAGCAGCAGCGGCTTGCCGGTGCGCTTCGCGAGCGCGAACGCGGCATCGACGTCGCCCTGTTGCCACGCGATGCCGGGCGGCAGGTGCGCACTGTCGCCCGACGGGCTCGATACGGCGGCGCCCTGCGGCGCGGTGGTGGCGAACGCCGCACCCGCGGCGGCGAACAGGCAGGCTGCAGTCACGTTACGGAGAACGGTTTTCATCGAGACGAGTTCCGTTGAAAGAGACGGTTGCGGGAAGCGGCGAAACGAAAACACGATGAAGCAACGAAGGGCATCGACGGATGGCGTCACGCATGCCGGAATCGACCGAGCGCGTCACGCAGGCATCGACAAGGAAAGCCACGTCCGGCCGCTGCATGCTCACATCGCGCAGCCGTGTCGACCGCGACAATCGCGACGACCGGCAAATCGCTCGACGATACGATTCATGCGGCCGGTTGAAAACGAACGAATTCTCGAATGGATATGACGTGCGCTTCGTCGACAGCCTCCCGTCATGCCGCCCGATCCCATGCACGAATGCACTGTTCGCGCAGGCGTTCGAGCCGCTGCCGTCATTTCTCGCGCGACGTAAACGGATGCTGGAGCGTGTTCATATACACCGCGGGGTGCGACGATGATCTGCCGGATCGCGTCGACGTCGTGCGTCTCGCCGTGCCGGATCGTGATATCGGTCATGACTGGGTGGAGTCGAAGGTATCGGGCCGGGGCATGTCGCCGCGCGAGCGCAACAACACATCGAGCTTATCCGATTTCATGCGAACGAAACATGGTCGACGCACAAGTCTATAACGTTGCACGCGCAACGACATGGCGTCACGTCGCCTTCAGGAATCGGCAATTTCTTACCGCCATCACCCGCACAAATCGGTAATTTCCGACCGCTCCAACATCCGCACCGCGCGTCGCTTGTTCGTTGCGCACGCAACGTCACGAACGCACAGCGTGCCGAATCCCGGCAACGGCTGTCGCGCGCGTTGCCATACGAGCTGCATGCGAGCGCGCAGATCGACGCCCGCAAGGGCACCGTCACGCAGACGATCGCGAACACGGGCCGCGCGGCAGCGGTGTTCCACATCACGACAAGCTGCACCTCGACCGCGCGCCACGCCGCTACGTCGTCGAACCGGACAAGGCCCTGCGCGGCGACTGGGCGGCGCTGGCCGACGACGGCGGCAAATATGACCTGTGGATGCTTGGCCCGAACGGCTATCACCATCGCTTCACCGGCGACCTCGCCCACTGGTACGACTTCGTCGTCACCGCCGACAGCGACGCCATCTTCTCGCCCCGCGTGACCGGCCGCGTCGAAACGGGTCGCCACTCGGTCAGCGCCCCGGCGATGGGGCTCACCGGCCGCTTCCGACGGCACTGCCCCCGCCCGACCCGAGCACCGGCCGGGCGCCGGGCGCGGCGCGGTCCGATCCGGCTGAAACGCCCGCCCGGCGCGGCTCATACATCAGAGGGATCGGTGGTGCAGCCCTCATTTCGGGTCCACGAAAATGCTCCGTATTGCCGCCCGTTCGCGTTAAACTTCATCAAGCTGCATTCAACAACGACATCTTCGCCAATCTGGCACACACGACACGAGGATAGGTTCGATGCGCACAACCGGCTCATCCGGGGCAATGACCCTGCTCACCGAACACGACCCGGCCGATGGCCGCGAACTGCGCTCGCTCAGGCTCGAATCGACCGGCGACGGCAAGAGCGTGCTGCTGATCGAGATCGACGAACGCAAGCCCGGCATTCACCGCGAAGTCCGCTACGAGATCACGCCGGCCGAACTGATCGCGGCGATCCGCTCGCACGGCGCCGAGCTGCCCGGCGAAAACCACGGCGCCGCCTCGCTCGCCCGCACCCCTTCCTGATGTCGAATGGTGAGCCGCGTGCAATGCACTGGCTCACCGTTCTGTCCGCATTTCCCTGCCGCCGTCAGGCGCTTTCCGTCATTCCCCTCCGCCCGCTTGAAAATGGCCGATAATCGGCCCATTCGCGTACCTTCCTCACGCGCTCCCTTTTCGGCCAGCCGTCATGCTCCGTGACCTCGTCGCCCAATACGGGCCGCTTCTCGTCTTCGCCAACGTCCTGGCGGCGGCCATCGGCCTGCCCGTGCCGGCGATGCCGACGCTCGTGCTGTTCGGCGCGATGGCCGCGATGCATCCGGCGATGATCGGCTCGCAGCTCCTGACGGTGCTGGCGCTGTCGGTCCTCGGCGCGCTGATCGGCGACACCGTGTGGTACGTCGCCGGGCGGCGCTACGGCGGCACGACGCTGAAGACGATCTGCCGGCTGTCGCTGTCGCGCGATACCTGCGTGAGGAAAACCGAACGCTTCTTCGGCCGCTACGGCGTGCGCGTGCTCGCGGTCGCCCGCTTCATTCCGGGGCTGTCGCTCGTGTCGGTGCCGATGGCCGGCGCGCTCGGCACGCGCTATCGCACGTTCGCCGGCTACGATGCGCTCGGCGCCGCGCTGTGGACGACCGTCGGGCTCGTCGCGGGGCTCGTGTTCTATCGACAGATCGACTGGCTGTTCGCCGGCGCGAGCCGGCTCGGCCGCGCGGTGCTGCTGGTGATCGTCGCGCTGCTGGCCGTCTATGCGGCCGTGCGCTGGATGCGCCGCCGTGCGCTGATCCGCCAGCTCGCGAGCGCGCGGATCGGCGTCGACGAACTCGACCTGCTGCTGCGCGACGCGGCCGCGCCGGTGGTGCTCGACGTGCGTTCGCCCGAGCACCGCAAGCTCGACCCGTTCACGATTCCGGGCGCGCAGTTCGCGGACGAGCGGCACATCGAGGACATCGTCGCGCGCTACCCGTTCTCGCAGAAGTTCGTCGTGTATTGCTCGTGCCCGAACGAAGTGACGGCCGCGCTGATGGCCAAGCGCCTGCTCGACGCGGGCTTCACCGATGCGCTGCCGCTGCGCGGCGGCCTCGACGCCTGGCGCGACACGGGCCGCCAGCTCACGTCGCTGGTGGAAGACATCCCCGCCGCGAACGATCCGGTGGCGGGGCTGCACAAGCCGGCCTGATCGAACTGACCGCAGGCCGGCCGCGCGAGACGAGAAATGCCGAAGGGGGCGTTGCGCCCCCCTTCGATCAGAACGCGTGAAGCGGCACGTTCACGACCAGGCGGTATTCCTTGTTGGTCGCGTCCGAGTAGTGCGCGGAACCGTTGTGCCACATCGCGATGAACGTGACCTTCGTGTCCTTCAGCTTGCCGCTCTGGAACGTGTACGACGGGATGAAGCCGAACTCGTGGTGACGGCCCTGCACCGGTGCACCGTTGCTCCAGTAGATGCTCGACTTGCTCGGATCCGCCGCCGCGCCCGCGCTCGCATCCGCGCCCCAGCCCGTCACACCCCACACCATCGCCTTGAAGCCCGGCAGGCCCGCTTCCTTGCCGTAGAACGTGTAACGCAGCTGCAGCGACTTTTCGTGCGGCGCGTTGTAGTCGACGTCCATCGAGTTGGTCAGGAAGATGCCGTTGGTTTCGTTCAGGTAGTCGAAGAACTGGTCGCCGAGCACCTGCTGATAACCGAGCAGCAGTTCGTGCGGGCCGTGTTGCGCGGCCAGCGACAGGCTGTACGCGTTGTTGTTGATCTTGCCCTGCAGCGCGTCGCCCGTGTCGTGCGTCGAGTAAACGTTACCGAAGCCGGTCCACTTGATCGACTTCGTATCGCCGATGCTGTGCTTCACCGACGCGTAGTACTGGTGCCATACGTCATCGGCCTGGTTTGCGTACAGCGCGACTTCGCCGTCCGGCGAGTAGTCCCACGTGCCGCCGACGTAGGTCAGGCGATTGATGCGCGTGCCGCCGTACTGGGTCGTGAGATTGGTGAGCGTCGTGTGGCCGCGCGCGTCGGTCTTCGTGAAGCTGCCGGCCTCGAGCATCACGTTCTTGAACTCGTTGCTGACGATCGTCGCGCCGAGGAACGTCGGCGGCAGCGCGCGGTTGTCGTGCTGCTCCATGAACGGGTTGTCGACGGCCTGCAGACCGTACTTGACCACCGTGTTCGAGATGCGCGCCTTCACGTCGTAGATGCCCGGATAGGCCCACGCAAGCTGGTTCGAACCGCCGCCGCCCTTCGCGATGTGCACCATGCTGCCGGCGCCGGCGCCGCCGTCGAGCTTCAACGCCGCATACAGCGACGCGTCGAAGCCGATGCCGATCAGGCCGGTCGTGTAGCCGGATTCGAAGTTCGCCATCGCACCCTGGACCCACGCGTGGCGATGCGGTCCGCCCTTGTTGTCGAGCGTGTCCGCATAGTTGCGGAACAGGAAGTTCAGGTGGCTGTCGGCGATGAAGCCGTTCGACTTCGACTGCGCCGAAGGTTCATCCGGCGGCGTGACGGCCTGGTTCGCCTCGGCGTTGATAATGGCGTTCGGGGTCGTTGCCTGCGCAACCGTCGCGCCGGCGGACGGCGCGGCCTGCGCGACCGTCAGCGGTGCGGGGGCCGCGTCGTCGGCGTGCGCGACGCCGCTCAGCGATACGCCGGCAAGCGCAGGCAAGCCCCATGCAAGCAGCATCTTCGATGCCGTCCCGATCGTCTTTTGCTTTTTCATCGTCATTCTCGTCTTGTGTTGATGTCGTCCACGCCGGTCGCGATCCGCTTCCAGCCCCCCGGCGAGCCCGGTTAAGGACGCGCCTTTACCCGCGGCGCGAAGATCGTTCGCGCCGCACCTACCCCTGTTGACCTGCCTGGTTATGTTTGCTGCGTCACTTCATGCCGCCACGCCCGCCCGGATGCACGCGACGCGCGCCGCCGAGCCGTGCCGCACTTCCGGCAGCGGCACGTCCTGCGCGCACGCGTCGATCGCGACCGGGCAGCGCGTGCGAAACGCGCAGCCGGACGGCGGGTTGAGCGGCGACGGCATCTCGCCCGCCAGCAGCATCGGACGGCGAGCACGCTCGCGCGCCGGCTCCGGCGTCGGCGCCGCATCGAGCAGCGCCTTCGTGTACGGGTGCTGCGGCACGCCGTACACGTCATGCCGCGTGCCGAACTCCATCACGCGGCCGAGATACATCACGAGCACGCGCTGGCTGATGGCCTTCACCACCGCCAGGTCGTGCGCGACGAACAGATAGGACAACGACAGTTCGCGTTGCAGATCGCGCAGCAGGTTCACGATCTGCGCCTGGATCGACACGTCGAGTGCCGAGACGGGCTCGTCGCAGATCACGAGCTTCGGCTCGCCGATCAGCGCACGCGCGATGCCGACACGTTGACACTGTCCGCCCGAAAATTCGTGCGGGTAGCGCAGCAGGTGATGCGCGTTCAGGCCGACACGCTCGAGCATCGTGACCACGCGGCGCCGCACTTCGGCGCGGCCGAGGCCGGCGTGGTGCGTGACGAGCGGCTCCGCGACGATCTGTTCGATCGTCATGCGCGGATCGAGCGACGCGAGCGGATCCTGGAAGATCATCTGCACTTCGCGGCGCATCGCGGTGCCGCGCAGGTGGTCGGGCGCGACGGCTTCGCCGCGCCAGCGCACCGTGCCTGCCGTCATCGGCACGAGGCCGATCAGCGCACGCGCGAGCGTCGACTTCCCGCAGCCCGACTCCCCGACGAGCCCGACCGTCTCGCCGCGCTTCACGTCGAACGACACGCCGTCGACCGCACGCAGCGTGCCCTTCGGCGACCACGGATAGCCGCCGAGCGGCACGCGGAAATGCACCTTCAGATCCTCGACGGACAGCAGCGTGTCGCCCGTCGCGCCGGCATTGCGGCGTTCATCGACGCTCATCGCAGACCTCCCGTCAGTTCGGCCAGCGGCCGGTGGCACGCGCGCACCGCGCCGGTGGCGCCATAGGTTTCGAGCGCGGGGCGCGCGGCGCCGCAGCGCTCCTGCGCATACGTGCAGCGTTTCGCGAACGCGCAGCCGGCCGGCGCGGTGCCGGGCATCGGCGGATTGCCGGGAATCGCGACGAGCGGCGCATCGTCGGCGTCGGTCAGGCGCGGCAGCGCGTTGAGCAGACCGATCGTGTACGGATGCGACGGCGCCGCGAAGATCGATTCGGCCGGCGCGTATTCGACGGTGCGGCCCGCATACATGACCATCACGTCGTCCGCGAGGCCTGCCACCACGCCCATGTCGTGCGTGATCAGCACGATCGCGGTGCCGCGCTCGCGGTTCAGCTCGCGCAGCAGATCGATGATCTGCGCCTGCACGGTCACGTCGAGCGCGGTGGTCGGCTCGTCGGCGATCAGGATTTCCGGCTCGGACAGAAGCGCCATCGCGATCATCACGCGCTGGCGCATGCCGCCGGAGAATTCGTGCGGATACATGCGGATGCGGCGCGCCGCGTCGGGAATGCGCACCGACTCGAGCGCCTCGATCGCGCGCCTGGTCGCTTCCTTGCGCGACAGCTTGCGATGCAGTTGCAGCGTCTCGGTCATCTGCCGCTCGATCGTCAGGAACGGATTGAGCGACGTCATCGGATCCTGGAAGATCATCGCGATCCGGTCGCCGCGCACCGCGTTCAGCGCGCGCGTATCCATCTCGAGCAGGTTGTCGCCGCGATAGCGCGCGGTGCCCGTCGTCGTGCCGTTGCCGGCCAGCAGGCCGAGCAGCGCCATCACGGTCTGACTCTTGCCCGAGCCCGATTCGCCGACGATGCCGAGCGTCTTGCCGGCTTCGAGCGAGAACGACACGCCGCTCACGGCGTCGATCGGCGGCGCGTCCTTGCGCGAGAAGCGCACGCCGAGGTTTTCAACTTCCAGCAGTGCAGCCATTTCAGCGATCCTTCGGGTCGAGCGCGTCACGCAGGCCGTCGCCAACGAAGTTCACGCAATAGAGCGTCACGCACAGCATGACGGCCGGCGCCAGCAGCAGCCATGGCATCGATTCCAGTTTCTGCGCGCCGTCCTGGATCAGCACGCCCCAGCTCGTCATCGGCTCCTGCACGCCGAGGCCGAGGAACGACAGCACCGATTCGGTCAGCACGATGTTCGGCACCGACACCGTCGCGTACACGACGACCACGCCGAGCAGGTTCGGCACGACGTGGCGCACCACGATCGACGCCGGCGACACGCCGATCGCGCGCGCCGCGTCGACGAACTCGCGATTGCGCAGCGACAGCGTCTGGCCGCGCACGACGCGCGCCATGTCGATCCACGAGAACGCGCTGATCGTCAGCACGACCAGCATGAACGAGCGGCCGAACAGGGTCATCATCAGGATCGCGATCAACAGATACGGGATCGCGTACATCATGTCGACGACGCGCATCATCGCGGAGTCGACACGGCCGCCCGCGAAGCCGGCGGTCGCGCCCCACGCGACGCCGAACAGGCCGGACACCAGCGTGCCGAGCAGGCCGACCTCGATCGACACGCGGCCGCCGATCAGCGTGCGCACGAGCAGGTCGCGGCCGAGTTCGTCGGTGCCGAACCAGTGCTGGTTCGCGAGCGTCGGCGGCAGGCTGATCGCGCCCCAGTCGCTCGCGGCGGGATCGGCCGCGAGCAGCCACGGGCCGACGAAACATGCGAGCGTGATGAGCGCGAGCAGCACGAGGCTGAACACGGCCGCGCGGTTGTGAAGGAAGCGCGCGAACGCGAGCGCGAGCGGCGAGCGCGAACGCGGCGGCGAGTCGGTCTGCACGGGCAGACTGACGACGGGAGTGGTCGGAGTCATCGCTGTGCCTCGCTCAATAACGGATGCGCGGATCGAGCCACGCGTACGCGAGGTCGACCAGCAGGTTGAACAGCACCGCACAGACGGTCGTCAGCACGACGAGGCCGAGCACCAGCGTGTAGTCGCGGTTGATCGCGCCGTTCACGACGAGCTGCCCGAGCCCCGGCAGCGCGAACACCGATTCGGTGACGACGGCCGCCGTGATCGACGTGATGCAGACCGTGCCGAACAGCGACACGACCGGCATCAGCGCGGGCTTGAGCGCGTGGCGCAGCACGATCGTCGAGCCCGGCAGGCCCTTCGCGCGCGCGGTGCGGATGTAGTTGCTCGACAGCGTCTCGATCATCGAGCCGCGCATCACGCGTGCGAGGAGCGACACGTTGATGAAGGTCAGCAGCACGATCGGCAGCAGCCGGTACTGCCAGCCGCCGTCGCCCCAGCCGCCGGCCGGCAGCCAGCCGTTGCCGGCCGACGTCTTGAGCAGGATCGCGAAGATCCACACCAGCACCGGGCCGAGCACGAACGGCGGCACGACGTTGCCGAAGTTGCCGATCAGCATCACGAAGCGATCGATCAGGCTGTCGCGGCGCACGGCCGCGACGGTACCCAGCAGCACGCCGAACACGATCGAGATCGGGATCGACACACCGCCCACGCCGAGACTCACGGGCAGCGCCTTCTTCACGAGATCGTTCACCGACCAGTCGACGTAACGGAACGACGGGCCGAGATCCCCTTGCAGCAGCGAACCGAGATACAGCAGGTACTGCTTCCACAGCGGCTCGTCGAGGTGGTACTTCGCGTTCAGGTTCGCGAGCGTCGCCGCGGACAGCTGCTTCTCCGTATCGAACGGACCGCCGGGCGTGAAGTGCAGCAGCAGGTAGCAGACGGTGATGACGGCGAGAATCGTCGGCACCGCCCACAACGTGCGCCTCAATGCGTAGGCCAGCATGATCGCTCCGCTCAGTGCTTGATCAGGTACATGTCCTGCGAAGCACGCATGTCGATCACGTTCTTCAGCGAGTAGCCGCCCACGTAGGGCTTCACGAGACGGTCCGCCGAGTACTGGAACAGCGGCACCATCGGCGTGTCGTTCATCGCCGTGTCGTGCGCCTGCGTGAGCAGCGCGGCGCGCGCCTTGTCGTCGAGCTTCTGGTTGCCGTCGTCGACGAACGTGTCGACCTGCTTGTTGCAGTAGCCGACGGTGTTCTGCGAGCTGCCGCAGCGGATCAGGTCGAAGAAGGTCATCGCGTCGTTGTAGTCGGCGAACCAGCCGTCGCGCGCGATCTGCACCTTGCCGTCATGCCGCTCCTTCATCAGCACCTTGAACTCGACGTTCTCGAGCTTCGTGTTGATGCCGAGCTTCGTGCGCCATTCCGATGCGGTGAACAGCGCGACCTTCTTGTGCAGGTCGTTGGTGTTGTACGTGAGCGTGAACGACAGCGGCTTCGCGTCGGAGTAACCAGCCTGCTTCAGCAGGTCCTTCGCGGTCGAGATACGCTTGGCCATCGGCCACGACGCCCATTCCGGCGTGAACGGCTGCACGCCCTTCGTGCCGTTCGGCATCAGGCCGTACATCGGCTTCTCGCCGGCCTGCGTGAGCTTCGACGTCAGCACGTCGCGATCGATCACCATCGACAGCGCCTGGCGCACGCGCTTGTCCTTGAGCGCCGCGTCGCTGTTGTTCAGGTAGTAGTAATAGGTCGCGAGCTGCAGGCCCGGGCGCAGTTCGCCGCCGAACTGCTTGCTGACCTGCTGGAAGATGCCGGACGGGATCGAGTAGCTGTAGTCGATCTGGCCGGCCTGGTACATGCGCATCGCCGTTTCGTCGCTTTCGATCGGCAGGTACGTGACCTTGTTGATCACGACCTTCGGCGCGTTCCAGTACTTCGCGTCCTTCGAGATCACGATGCGGTTGTTCGGCTGCCAGTCGACGAGCTGGTACGCACCGTTGCTGACGATGTTGCCCGGTCGCGTCCATGCGTCGCCGAACTTCGCGACGGTGTCCTTGTTCACCGGCGCGAGCGGCACCATCGCGGTCAGTTCGGGGAAGAACGCGACGGGCACGTCGGTCGTCACTTCCAGCGTGTACGGGTCGACCGCGCGCACGCCGAGCGTCGTCGGCGCGGCCTTGCCGGCGATGATGTCCTTCGAGTTCTTCACGAACTCGACGAGGATCGTGTATTTCGAGCCCGTCTTCGGATCGACGAGGCGCTGCCACGCATAGACGAAATCGGCGGCCGTCACCGGCTGGCCGTTGCTCCACTTCGCGTCGTGACGCAGCTTGAAGATCCACGTCTGCGGCGACTTGCGCTCCCACGACTGCGCGACGCCCGGCACGACCTGGCCGGCTGCATCGATGCGGGCGAGCCCTTCGAACAGGTCGAGGCCGATCGTGTTGCCGGTCCACGACTCGATGTGCGCCGGGTCGAGCGACTCGACTTCGGCGGGCACCTGGCGCGTCAGGTCCTGTTGAGGAGCGAGCGCGACGTTCGACGGAACGGTCACGGCGTGAGCGGCGGGCGTCGTCAGGGCGAGCGCGGCCAGCACGGCCGACATGGCATGCAAGGATTTCATCGTGGCGGTCTTGAGAAGGTTGTTCGGTGAGCGATGCGCGGCGAATGCCGCGGTTACGCGTGAGACGCTGACGGGTTCAGCGATTGAGGAGGCCCGTGATTCTCGTATTGCATCTTAGTATTCCTTACGTTTCTTTCGACAGGCATTCCGTCTCGGAAAACGAAGGAATACCTGTGCGTTAGAACAGCCGCGGTGTACCGACCCAGACCACCACCGACTCGATCTTCGCGGTGTTGACCCAGCTGTGCGGGACCGTCGACTGATAGTGCGAACTGTCGCCGGCCTGCAGGACGAACGTCTTGCCTTCCAGCGTCAGCGACACTTCCCCTTCAATCACATACAGGAACTCCTCTCCTGCATGTGTCGTCACTTCAGACCGCTTCTGCCCCGGCGGCATCCGCACGAGGATCGCCTCGAGCTGACGCCCTTCGGTCACGTTGGTCAGCCTCGCGAACAGGTTCGCCGAATCGGCGAATCCGAAGAAGCGCAACTGATCGCCTCTGCAGACCGAGCGTTCCTCGCTCGGCGTATCCACGAAGTACTGCACCGTCACGCCGAGCGCCTGTGCGATACCGGCCAGCGACGTCAGCGACGGCGACGCGAGCCCGCGTTCGACTTGAGACAGAAACGGCTTCGAAATCCCCGCGGCGGTAGCGGTGTCGTCGAGCGTGCGCTTGAGTCGTTGGCGCAACGCGCGGATCTTGCTGCCCAGTGCTGCGGCAGCGTCTGCCGACTGCGAGTTTTCAGTGGGGGGAACCATAGCAGGCCGAAAAGTGGTCGTCAAAAAATGTTTGATGGAAAGTAACTAAGTTAGATCGATTTGGCTTAGTCTTCGGTTTCGCACACGTCTTCGGTGTTGAGCCCGGTGCACTAAACAGGGCACGAAGCGAGCGAAACGACGCGCTATCTTGCCAGACTCGCCCGCTTCACAGGCAAGCTGCAAGCGGCTCTCCGGGAATTTGCGGAGAACGGGCGCGAAGCTTACAAATAGATGATGAGACAAATGTTCCTGAAAGCTGCTGCCATATCGGGAGTTTCCCTGAGTGGCGCGGACCTGACGCACCGGACCGGCAAACGTTACCATTCGCGCGCCGGTCGGGGCCTTGCACCGCCTTGCCTGGCGGCGTCCGACCCCGGCCCGGGCTAACCGCCCGACTGCTCCATCGCCGACGCAAAGCCTACCCGGCCACAGTGCTCCGGCGCCAGTTCGACCCCCAAGGCGACGCGCGATCCGCGCCGTCCGTTTCAAACGAGATTGATGATGCACGCACCTGTTTCACAGACCCGATCGTTTACGACGGTCTTCCTTATCGAAATGTGGGAGCGCTTCGGCTACTACGGCATGGCCGCGCTCCTGGTCCTCTTCATGGTCGACCGGCTCGGTTTCACCGACAGCCATGCGAACCTGACCTGGGGCGCGTTCACCGCGCTCGTCTACGCGTCGCCGTCGATCGGCGGCTGGATCGGCGACAAGGTGCTCGGCGCCCGTCGCACGATGATCATCGGCGCGGCCGTGCTGTGCGCCGGCTACCTGATGCTGGCGGTGCCGAACGACGCGCTGGCATACATGTATGCGTCGCTCGGCGTGATCGTCGTCGGCAACGGCCTGTTCAAGGCCAACGCGGCGAACCTCGTGCGCCGCATCTACGAAGGCGACGATGCGCGCATCGACAGCGCGTTCACGATCTATTACATGGCGGTCAACATCGGCTCGACCGTGTCGATGCTCGCGACGCCGTGGATCAAGGATCACTGGGGCTGGCACACCGCGTTCGCGGTCTGCTGCGCCGGCATGCTGCTCGCGATCCTGAACTTCATGCTGATGCACCGCACGCTCGCGCACATCGGCTCGCAGCCCGACGACGAACCGATCCGCTGGAAGCGCCTCGGCGGCGTGGCGGCAGGCGGCGTCGCGCTCGCGCTGATCACGCTGTACGTGCTGCAGCACAAGCAGCTCGCGGTCGCGAGCGTGTGGACGGCCGCATTCGCGATTCTCGCGATCTTCGCGTACATGATCGCGAAGTCGGAGCGCTCGGAGCGCGCGGGCCTGATCGCGGCGCTCGTGCTGATCGGCCAGGTGATCCTGTTCTTCATCTTCTACGTGCAGATGTCGACGTCGCTGACGCTGTTCGCGCTGCGCAACGTCGATCCGCGCTTCATGCTGTTCGGCACGACGCTGTTCACGTGGAGCGCCGCGCAGTTCCAGGCGCTGAACCCGATCTGGATCATGATGCTGAGCCCGGTGCTCGTGTGGGTCTACAACGCGGTCGCGAAGAGCGGCCGTGACCTGCCGGTCGCGGCGAAGTATGCACTCGGCTTCGGCGCGGTGGCGGCCGGCTACCTGGTGTTCACGATCAGCGGCCGCTACGCGGTGGACGGTCGCGTGTCGTCGTGGTTCATGGTGTGGGGCTACGGCCTCTACTCGCTCGGCGAACTGCTGGTGAGCGGCCTCGGCCTCGCAATGATCGCCCGCTACGTGCCGGCGCGCATGAGCGGCTTCATGATGGGCGCGTATTTCGTCGCGACGGGTGTGTCGCAGTATCTGGGCAGCGTCGTCGCGAACTTCGCGCAGATGCCGTCGCACGACCTGCCGGCCACCGAATCGCTGCCGCTCTACCTGTCGCTGTTCGAGAAGCTCGGCTGGCTCGCCGCGATCGGCATGCTGCTCGCACTGCTGCTGCTGCCGATGATGAACCGCCTGTCGCGTCAGCATCAGCGCTGCGCGGAAGAGCGCCGCGAAGAAGAAGCCGTTCAGGCGCAGGCGATGGCCTCGGCGCAGTAAGTACTATCCCTCGGCGTGCGGCCTGCACGCCACATTCTCCCGCCAGCGCGGCCAGCACGTCCTACACTGGTTGCAACGGCGCATCCGCTCCGTCGCGATGCGCACTGGCGGGAGAAGATCATGAAAAGCAAAACGACTCGGCTCTTGAGGATACTGTCGGATATCCGGCACGCGCAGCGCTGCACCGCGTTGCGCGCCGCCCGGGCCGCGGCCGAAGCCGACGCGGTGCTCGCGGAGCAGGACGACCCGAAGTCCGACGAACGCGACGACGCAGAATCCGACGACGCGACCGCCGTCCCCCGCTCCCGCATCGGCTCACCTCACTGAGCGCACCTGCGCCGCGCGGCACCCTGCGTGCCGCCTCCGTGCTTCCGCGTTGCCGATGCTTCCGTGGCGCTCATGCGGTCGCGCCGCGCCAGCGCGCGAACCACGTTCCCGAACCCGCCACGGCCATCATCAGCCCGACCGCGCATGCGTCGGCCGCGAAGCCCACGCCGATGTGCCGCAGCTCGGCGCCGTTCGCGACCGGATGCAGCAGCGAATCGATGACGAGCGAAATCGCCGCGCCCGCGACGAAGCAGATCAGGCCGCGCCGGCCGACCGCGACGACCGGCTGAACGGCCTGCGCGATGCGCGCGATCCAGCCGCGGCGCACGCAATCGGCCATCAGCCACGCGATCGCCGCGAAGCTCACGATGCGCGGCAGCGCGAGATCGCGCTTGAGCACGCCTTCCGGCACCGGCAGCCCCGAGAACAGCTTGTAGCTCGCGCAACCGAGCACAATCGCGCACGCGACACCGGTCGCCGCGGCGCTCCAGCGCCCGAGCGCGACGTGCCGGTAGAACGGCTGGCAGCGCGCGAGCACGCCGGCGACGAACATCAGTTGCCATGCAAACGGGTTGAAGCTCCAGCGAAACCCGTCGGTGTCCAGCAGTTCGGGGCCGAGCCAGCCGGCCGCGAGCCACGACGCCGCGCTCGACGCGACGAGCAGCCACGGATGGCGGCGCGCGAACGGCACGATCACCGGCGACGCGAGCGCGAACAGCACGTACATCGGCAGCACCGACGCGAGATACGGCTGGCGCTGGAACGTGAGCAGCTCGGCCGCGCCCGTGAGCGGCGACGCGAGCATCACGCTGACGTCGTCGAGCGCGAGGTTCGGCGCGTCGATCCCGAAATGGTCGAGCACGGCGGACACGACGAGCATCAGCGTCGACGTCGCGAGAAACGCGCGATAGATCTGCATCGCGCGGTGCACGAACCGCCGCTGCGCGGCGCGCGCGCCGTGCCGGTCGGCGATCGCGCCGTACGCGCTCGCGGTCGCGAAGCCGCCGAGGAACACGAACACCTCGGCCGCGTCGCACAGCGCGAATGCGTGGAGCGTCACGCGCGACAGCATGCTCGCGCCGATGTGATCGACGACGATCATCAGCAGCACGATGCCGCGGAAGAAATCGACTTCGATCAGGCGGCCGCCGCGCGCCGGCGGCATCGAGACGGCGGGCGGCATGCTCAACGACATG
This sequence comes from Burkholderia sp. RF7-non_BP4, assembly GCF_001521935.1. Lineage (NCBI taxonomy): Bacteria > Pseudomonadati > Pseudomonadota > Betaproteobacteria > Burkholderiales > Burkholderiaceae > Burkholderia > Burkholderia sp. RF7-non_BP4. Next base: position 214,968 of record NZ_LOTA01000031.1, read on the forward strand.
GTCGCACCTGCGCGACGACGGCGCGGCACGCACCGGTGGAAGATTCGGAAAGGAGAAGGCGAACGCGATCGGCGGCGATGCGCGTATGCTCGCATCGCGCCAATCCGGCCGGCCCGGCACGGAAATGACCGTTCATGGAAAAGCCGCATACGAAGAAAAGACGGTCAGGTCAGTCTAGCGGCCGGTCGGGGGATACCCTAAGTAACAAAGTGCAACGGAATCTTCTATTCGATTACAGGCGTGACGTCGACGATACGAAGCTGGCAAGGCCGTCAGCCGGGCGTCAGCACGATGCCAGTTCGACGCCGGCATCGCGAGATTCGACGCAACGCACGCGCGATGCGCGGCACGTTCGCTGCCGCCGTCGCGCCGCCGGGCGACGACGCTCAGCCGCGCATCGGCAAGCGCCGCATCAGCATCGCGCTGTGCCACGCGGTCAGCGCGACGGCGGCCCAGATCGGCCCGTACGTCGCGAGCTGCGCGACGCTCAGCGTCTCGCCGAGCAGCAGCAGCGACACCGCGACGAGCAGCACCGGCTCGACGTAGCCGAGGATCCCGAACAGCGCCATCGGCAGCATCCGGCTCGCCTTCAGGTAGCTCGCGAGCGCGAGCGTGCTGAGCACGCCGAGCCCCGGCAGCAGCACGGCCCACAGCAGCGGATGGCTGGCGACCGGCGTCGCGCTTGCCGACACCATCGCGAGCGCGACCGGGCACAGCAGCGCGATCTCGAGCGCGAACGCGGCGAGCGAATCGGCGTTGATCCGGCGACGCAGCACGAAATACGGCGGATAGCCGAGCGCGACGACGAGCGTCGGCCACGCGAACGCGCGCGTCGCCCACACCTCGTGCGCGACGCCGAGCGCCGCGCAGGCGACCGCCGCCCATTGCAGCGGATCGAGGCGTTCGTGATAGTAGAAGCGGCCGACGAGCACCATCGTCAGCGGCAGCAGGAAATAGCCGAGCGACACTTCGAGCATGCGCCCGTGCAGCGGCGCCCACAGGAACAGCCACAGCTGCAGGCCGAGCAGCGCCGCGCTCGCCGGCAGCGCGATCAGCAGGCGCCAGTCGCGCACGCCGCGCCGCACGAGGTCGACGAGCGCCGGCCAGCGGCCGCGCAGCGCGATCAGCGCGAGTGCGCCCGGCGCGGTCCACAGGATGCGCCACGCGAAGATGTCGAGCCCGGTGAGCGGCGCGAGCAGTTTCGCGTAGGCGGACATCAGCGCGAACAGCGTCGACGCCATCACCGACAGCGCGATGCCGCGACCGGCCTCCGGATACCCCGTCATGTTGTTTTCGCCTTACTGCTGCTGGAAGCGCTCGAAGCGCTTTTCGACCTGACGCTCCTCGAACGTCACCTCGGTCACGTGCGCGGACGGCGGCCCGTGCCGCAGCCAGGCGAGCATCCGGTCGATCTGCGCGCCGGGGCCCTGGATCATCGCCTCGACACTGCCGTCCTCGAGATTCGCGACCCAGCCGCGCAGCTTCAGCGCGTGCGCCTCGCGCACCGTTGCGTGACGGAAGCCGACGCCCTGCACGACGCCGCGCACCCGCACGTAGTAGGTCTCGATCCGTTCGTCCAGTTCATTGCGGCTCATCGCGTCGCCCTCCCGTAGCATTCAAGCCCGGCATTGTAGTCGCGTCGGCGGCTTCGCACACGCGCCCGGCAAGCGGGCCGCACGCGGCCGCCGACGCCCGCCGCGGCCGCCGCGCGGCGCTCGCGTCGCCGGGCGCGCCGACCACGTACAATCTCGCCGACGCACAACCACCGCGCCGCCCGCGCGCGGCCCCGAAGGAAACGCATGACTGATACCTCCCGCGATCTCGTTCTCGTCACCGGCGCGTCCGGTTTCGTCGGCTCGGCCGTCGCACGCATCGCGCAGCAGAAAGGCTATGCGGTGCGCGTGCTGGTGCGCCCGACCAGCCCGCGCACGAACGTCGCGGATCTCGACGCCGAAATCGTCACCGGCGACATGCGCGACGAGACGTCGATGCGCGCCGCGCTGCGCGGCGTGCGCTATCTGCTGCACGTGGCGGCCGACTACCGGCTGTGGGCGCCGGATCCGGACGAGATCGAGCGCGCGAACCTCGAAGGCGCGGTCGCGACGATGCGCGCCGCGCGTGCCGAGGGCGTCGAGCGGATCGTCTACACGAGCAGCGTCGCGACGCTGAAGGTCACGAGCGCCGGCGATCCGTCCGACGAGAACCGGCCGCTGACCGCCGAGCAGGCGATCGGCGTGTACAAGCGCAGCAAGGTGCTGGCCGAGCGCGCGGTCGAGCGGATGATCGCCGACGAAGGGCTGCCGGCCGTGATCGTCAACCCGTCGACGCCGATCGGCCCGCGCGACGTGAAGCCGACGCCGACCGGCCGCATCATCGTCGAGGCCGCGCTCGGCAAGATTCCCGCGTTCGTCGATACCGGGCTGAACCTCGTGCACGTCGACGACGTCGCGCACGGCCACTTCCTCGCGCTCGAGCGCGGCCGCATCGGCGAGCGCTACATCCTCGGCGGCGAGAACCTGCCGCTGCAGCAGATGCTGGCCGACATCGCGCAGATGACGAACCGCAAGGCGCCGACGATCGCGCTGCCGCGCTGGCCGCTCTACCCGCTCGCGGTCGGTGCGGAGGCCGTCGCGAAGTTCACGAAGAAGGAGCCGTTCGTGACCGTCGACGGCTTGCGGATGTCGAAGAACAAGATGTATTTCACGTCCGCGAAGGCCGAGCGCGAGCTCGGCTACCGCGCGCGTCCGTACCGGGAAGGACTGCGCGACGCGCTGGACTGGTTCGGCTCGGCGGGCTATCTGAAGTAACACAAAGCGGCGTGCGTCACGCCGCTTTGCGCACTTTGTTACACGTCGCTGACGGACCGGCACCGGCGCAGCGGTTAAAATCGCGGGTCTTACGCAGAGAAGACACGCATGAACCTGAACGAACAGATCGATTCGCTCAACGCGGGCGTCGATCGGCTCCTCCACGATCACCACGCCGCGCAGCAGGCGGCACGCAGCGCGGAAGCGTTCGCGCGCGCCGCCGCGGCTGAAGCCCAGGCCGCCGCCGCCCGTCACGCCGCCGCCGAGACCGAAGCCCAGGCCGCCGCGCAGCGCCACACGGCCGCAGCCGCCGACGCCGAAGCCGCGCAGCAGCGCCACGCGGACGCCACCGCCGCGGCCGAAGCCGCCGCCCAACGCCACATCGAAGCCACCGCACAGGCCGAGGCCGCCGTCCAGCGGCACGCCGAGGCGACCGCGCTGACCGAAGCGCTCGCCCAGCGTCACGCGGATGCCGAAGCCGCGTCGCAGCGTCATGCGGCCGCGATCGCCGAAGCCGAGGCCGCCGCGCAACGTCATCACGCCGCCGCGACCGAAGCGGATGCAGCCGCGCAGCGTCATGCGGCGGCCGCCACGGAAGCCGAAGCCGCCGCGAAGCGCCATGCCGAAGCAACCGCCGAGGCCGAGGCCGCGACGCAGCGTCACGCCGCCGCGATCGCCGAGGCGGAGGCACTCGCGCAGCGTCACACGCAGGCGATCGCCGAAGCGGAAGCCGCCGCGCAGCGCCATGTCGAGGCAACCGCCGAAGCCCAAGCCGTCACGCAGCGCCACACCGAAGCGATCGCGCAAGCCGACGCGGCCGCGCAACGCCACGCGGCGGCGACTGCCGAGGCCGAGGCCGTCGCGCAGCGCCACACCGAAGCGATCGCGCAGGCCGAAGCGGCCGCCGAGCGTCACGCGAAGGCGATCGCCGACGCGGAAGCGCTGGTCGAAGCCGTCGTGAAAGACGCCGCGACGAACGCGGCGGCTGTGGCAGCCGCGCCGGCCGTCGCGGCCGAAGTCGTCGAACCGGTTGTCGAGTCCGCGGTCGAGCCGGTAGCGCACGCAGCCGTGGCGGTGACCGCCGACGAAGCCGCGGCAGCGCCCGCCGATGCCGGCACCGCCGTCGTCGCGCCGGCCGCCGACACCGCAATCGAAGTCGCCCCCGCAGCCGAAACAGCGGACGCCGTCGCGGACAAGCCGACGCTGCATGTCGCCCGCCCGTCGCAGAACGAACTGACGCTGACCGTCAACGGCCAGTCGATCACGCTGCACCCGGAGCAGCTCGGCCAGCTGATCGAGGAACTCGCGCATGCGCGCGCGTCGATGCAGCCGGAACCGCCGCCGGGCATCCCGGCCGGCTGGCGCTTCGTGACGACGAAGAACCCGATGATGGCCGTGCAGAAGCAGTCCAACGGCGACCGCCTGCTGGTCGCGCGCCACACCGGCTACGGCTGGGTGCCGTTCACGTTCTCGCCGGACGTCGTGATCCAGATGTACATGATGCTGACGCAGCGGTAAGCACGTGCGGCGGCGCCGCCGCATACGACAAAGCCCGATCGATTCACAATCGATCGGGCTTTTTGCTTTCCGAAATCCGGAGGAACGACCGGCATCCGCCGGCGTCCGTCAGCGCTCCACCGGCGCCTGCACGCGCGCCTTCCATTGGCCGCCCTTGCCGCGCCAGTAGCGCCACGCGGACGCGAACGTCGCGCCGACGTAGAACAGCGCGACGAGCGGCAGCGCCGGCGCCCACAGCGGCGAGCGGCGGTAGTAGCGCAGCATCGGCGCATATGCGGTGCACATCGACGCCCATGCGAGCCACGCCGGCCAGGCGCGCGCGCCGTACGCGAGCGCGGCCACGGGCGGCACGAGGTAGATGATCGTCATTCCGAGCAACGTGCCGGCGAGCAGCAGCGGCGAATAGTGGAGCTGCGTGAACGCGGTGCGCGCGATCATGTTCCAGATGTCGCGCCAGCTGTCGTACGGACGCAGCGACACGCTGCGGTCGGCGAGATCGAGCCGGATCGGATGCCGGCCGCTGCCGCGATGCTTGATCTGCGCGGCAAGACTGCAGTCGTCGATGAGCGCGCCGCGGATCGATTCGATGCCGCCCGCCTCCTCGAGCGCGCTGCGCTTGACCAGCATGCAGCCGCCTGCGGCGCCGGCCGTCCGGTTGCGCGGATTGTTGATCCACGCGAACGGATAGAGCTTCGCGAAGAAGAACACGAACGCCGGGATCAGCGCCTTTTCCCAGAACGAATCGCAACGCAGCCGCACCATCAGCGACACCAGATCGCGCTGTTCGGCCTGCGCGCGCGTGACGAGCTGGGCGACGGCGTCCGGCGGATGGCCGATGTCGGCATCGGTCAGCAGCAGATAGTCGGCCGGCAGCCCGAGCGTGCGCACCGCGGCGATGCCCTGCGACTGCGCCCACACCTTGCCCGACCACCCCGCCGGCAGCGGCTTCGCGGCCAGCACCGTCAGGCGGTCGGCGCGGTTGATCGCGAGCGCGGCGGCGCGGGCCGCATCGGCGGTGCCGTCGTCGCTGTGGTCGTCGACGATGATCAGATGAAAGTCGCCCGGATAATCCTGCTCGAGCAGCGACGTCGCCGCCCGGGCGATCACGTCGACCTCGTTGCGCGCCGGCACGACCGCGACCACGGCCGGCCAGCCGGCGTCGGCCGCGGCGCCGCGTGCGTCGGGCGGCAGCGGCCGCGCGGGGCGTGCGCGCCAGAAGCCGCCGCGCGCGACGAGCAGCACGATCCAGATCAGCAGCGACAGGCCGGATACCAGGAAGGTAATCGCCAGCATCATCGGCACGCCTCCTGCCGGATACCGGCGTGAGCGGCACCGGATCGTCCGGTCATAATAGGGGTCGGGGTGAAAACACCCATGACCGCATCGGCGGCAGGGCAATACGCGTAAGAATCGACGGTCATCGAATGGCCTTGAAATGAGCGCGACGCCGGGCAGCCGGACAGGTTGCCCGCGAAACCGCGCAGTTTACCGGGTTCCGCGCGCGCGAGCGCCGACGCGGCTCTGCGGCGGATGCAACACGGCCGATACGGCACCAGAGCAAGGACGGCGCGATAGGGTTAAAATGCGCGATTAATTCGGGGTTCCGGGGCCTGGCCTGGCCGGTTCGTTTCCTGCCTTCATAACATCAAGCCGGGGCGAGCGAGCAGTGCCAGCTCCTCGAACCCCGGCGTCTGTCGTCGGAGTTCGCTCACTTATGCGAGTCATCCTTGCCCAGCCCCGCGGCTTCTGTGCGGGGGTTGTCCGTGCGATCGAGATCGTCGATCGCGCGCTGCAACAGCACGGCGCGCCGGTCTATGTGCGTCATGAGATCGTGCATAACCGGCATGTCGTCGAAAATCTGCGTAATAAAGGGGCACGATTCGTTGAGGAGCTCGACGAGGTGCCGCATGGCGCCGTGGCGATCTTCAGCGCGCACGGTGTCGCCCAGACGGTCGAACGCGACGCCGAAACGCGCGGGCTCGACGTGCTGGACGCAACCTGCCCGCTCGTCACGAAAGTGCACGTGCAGGGCCGCCAGTACGTCGCGGCGGGCCGCCGGCTGATCCTGATCGGCCATGCGGGCCATCCGGAAGTCGAGGGCACGATCGGCCAGATTCCGGCCGAGGTGATCCTCGTGCAGAGCGAGGCAGAAGTCGATACGCTGACGCTGCCGGTCGACGCGCCGGTCGCGTACGTCACGCAGACGACGCTGTCGGTCGACGACACGCGCGGCATCATCGAAGCGCTGCAGCGCCGGTTCACCGACATCGTCGGCCCGGACACGCGCGACATCTGCTACGCGACGCAGAACCGCCAGGCCGCCGTGCGCGAGCTGAGCGGCCAGGTCGACGTGCTGCTGGTCGTCGGTGCGACGAACAGCTCGAACTCGAACCGCCTGCGCGAGATCGGCACCGAAAGCGGCGTGCCGAGCTATCTCGTCGCCGACGGCTCGGAAGTGAAGCCCGAATGGTTCGCGGGCGTGCAGACGGTCGGCCTGACCGCCGGCGCGTCGGCACCCGAGGAAATGGTTGAGGATGTAATCGGCGCGCTGCGCGCGCTGGGGCCCGTCGATGTCACGACGATGGCGGGCCGTGAGGAAAAAGTCGAATTCAAGTTGCCGGCGAAGCTTACGCAAGCTGTCGCCCGCGAAGTTTAAGGAGGACAACTCTTGTCTATTCCGCTGCTCCAGCAAGTCCGCGTCGGCGCATACATCATGCGCCAACACCTGTCCGGCAACAAACGCTATCCGCTCGCGCTGATGCTCGAGCCGCTGTTCCGCTGCAACCTCGCCTGTAACGGCTGCGGCAAGATCGACTATCCGGACCCGATCCTGAACCAGCGCCTGTCCGTCGAGGAATGCCTGGAAGCCGTCGACGAGTGCGGCGCGCCCATCGTGTCGATCGCCGGCGGCGAGCCGCTGCTCCACAAGGAGATGCCGGAGATCGTCAAGGGCATCATGAAGCGCAAGAAATTCGTGTACCTGTGCACGAACGCGCTCCTGATGGAAAAGAAGATGGACGACTACCAGCCGAATCCGTACTTCGTCTGGTCGGTCCACCTCGACGGCGACAAGGACATGCACGACCATTCCGTGTCGCAGGAAGGCGTGTACGACAAGGCGGTCGCGGCCATCAAGGAAGCGAAGCGCCGCGGCTTCCGCGTGAACATCAACTGCACGCTGTTCAACGATGCGATCCCCGAGCGCGTCGCGAAGTTCTTCGACACGCTGGGGCCGATCGGCGTCGACGGCATCACCGTGTCGCCGGGCTATGCGTACGAGCGCGCGCCGGATCAGCAGCACTTCCTGAACCGCGACAAGACGAAGAACCTGTTCCGCGAGATCCTGAAGCGCGGCGAAGGCGGCAAGCGCTGGTCGTTCAGCCAGTCGTCGCTGTTCCTCGACTTCCTGGCCGGCAACCAGACGTACAAGTGCACGCCGTGGGGCAACCCGGCGCGTACCGTGTTCGGCTGGCAGAAGCCGTGCTATCTGGTCGGCGAAGGTTACGTGAAGACCTTCAAGGAACTGATGGAAGACACGAACTGGGACAACTACGGCGTCGGCAACTACGAGAAGTGCGCGGACTGCATGGTCCACTGCGGCTTCGAAGCCACCGCCGTGATGGACACGATCGCGCATCCGCTGAAGGCGTTTGCCGTGAGCCGCAAGGGTATCAAGACGGAAGGCGCATTCGCGCCGGACATCTCGATCGCGAAGCAGCGCCCGGCCGAGTATGTGTTCTCGCGCCACGTCGAGATCAAGCTCGAGGAAATCCAGCGCGCCGGCAAGGGCAAGCTGCAGAAGCCGGCGAAGCCGGCAACGGCGGCTTAAGCGCGTATCGCCACGCGGAGGTTCGCGCCTCCGCGTCGGCCCGCATCGAAGAAGCGCCACGGAGTTCGCTCCGTGGCGCTTTTGTTTTGATGGGTGTCGTCGTAACGCCGCGTGCAGTCGCGCACGCATGAGCATGCGAATGCCCGCACGCTAGTGTCTCGACTCGGCCGCCGCGATCAGCTGCCATGCTGTCGGCCCGCGATAGAGCAGCGGGTCGGACGGCGGATCGAAATCGTGACGATGCGCGTCGTCGGACGGCAGCGCCTGCGACTTCGCGATGCCGATCTCGTCGCCGCATACGGTGCATCGATAGATGCCCGCAACCGGCGTCTCGCTGCCCGGCGGCAGGTTCTCGTTGAATGCGCGGCCGCTTCCGCACGTGAAGTAGCCACCGATCCTGTATAGCGCCATCGCGCCTCCTGACTGAAACGAATGCATTCGCGGCGACACGCACGATCGCCGCGAACGCGAGGATGGATGGTCATCGACCGAACCCGTTGGCGGCGAGCGTCAGCCCCGGGGAACGGAACGCGCATGAAACGCGGCCAGGGCTCGGTCGCGTTGCCACCGCTCAATGCAGAACGGCCGCTTCCCGCATCCGGGCCGCCGCCTGCGCGACCAGCCCCGGCTGCTCGCTCGACGCGAACGCGCACACGTGGCGCCACAGCTCGGCGAGCCGGTGCCGCGTGAGCGTCGCGACGCACGCGTCGTTCGCCGCGAGCACACGTTCGAGCGCCGCGCACTCGTCGTCGTGCAGCGTCCATGCGCCGCTTTGCGCGGCGCGCGCCATGCTCGCGTCGAGCACCCGCTCCGCGTCGACGCACAGGTCGACGTTCGCATCCGGGGATACCGCGTCGTCGAGCGAGAGGAACACCAGATAGACGCTCGTGCGCAGCCGCATCAGCAACGCTTCGCTGCCGTGCTCGCCGCGCAGCGCGACGAGCGCCATGTGGCATTTCAGCGAGATATCGCGCACATGCGCGGGTGGCAGCGGCAGCAGCCACTCGCGCGTCAACGGCGGGTGGCGACGGCCTTTCCGGGCGGCCTTCATGATCCGCCCTCGCCTGCCGCGACGTCGTCCACGTCGAATGCCGGCCACGCGGCGCGGCACGCGCGGGCGCCGCGCCGTGCATCGCGACCGCCGTTCGCGCGGCGCCGCGCGCTGCCGTACACGTCGTCCCGTCGCCGCGTCGCACACGCCTGGGGCAGCCGGCGGATCGCGGATGCGCGCAACACGTCGGGGAGTCGGTCAAGGCATGCCATGCTCTGCTCCCGCATCAGAACGTGTTCTCGCCCTTCAGGTAGTACGCGGTCTTCACGAAGAACGCCTTCACCGGATGACCGCTCTGCGCCGCGCTGGCCGCGCGCGCTTCCATCGCGGCCTTCTCCTCGCGCGAGCGGTCGGGCACCGGGTACCTCACGCGTTCGAGCGCACGCTGCATCGCGAGCGGATAGTTCTGATTGCCAGCTGTCGTCGCACGATAGCCGGCGCGCGTCATCTGCCTCAGTTGCACATCGGTTTCGGCACGCGCCGCCGACCAGGTCAACGGCGCAACGTTCGACTGCCTCTCGGTATCGACGGACTGCGCGAAGCTCGCGGCGGGCAGCACGGCAAGCGCGCCGGACAGGACAGCAAGGGAAACAACGGATCGCATCATGGCCTCCAGATGGTTGTTTCCGCATCGATCGTCGTCGTCGATGCGGTGCAATCATCGTATGTCGCGTAACCACGCGCTTGAATAGCCGATTCCGCAATTGATATTTTCGGCATCGACGGACGAGGTGCGATCCATGCGATTCGCCAATGCTGCCCGAGCGGAATTTCTTTATTTCATTCAACTACCTGATCGCGTTTTTGCAGACGAATCGACGTGTCGCGTGAATCGCTTTTGCGGTTTTTGAAATGACGTATTGCCGATGCGATTTCGGCCAAAGCCCTGCCCGGCGCGGCTTTCGGCGCGATGTCGCACACGCCGGCACAGGCGGGAAACGATTCGACAAATGCGCTCGTTTTCCTGACATACGACAAAACCTCCGCGCCGATTTACCGCTCCGCGAGAAGACGTGTGCGACACGGACGCGCGATAATCACGCATCGCGCCGTCAGTCACGGCGTTTATCCGTTCCCTATTCTTTTCCCGAGTTCCGCCATGGCTGCCATCGACACCTCCGCCATCGACAATTGGCACGCACACGTCTACTTCGACGCCGCGAGCCGCGACGCAGCCTGGGCGTTCCGCCTCGTCGTCGAAGAACGATTCGGCGCGATCATCGAGCTCGGCCGCTTTCACGAGCGCCTCGTCGGCCCGCATCCGGCCTGGTCGTACCAGATCGCGTTCGACGCCGCGCGCTTCGACACCATCGTGCCGTGGCTCATCCTGAATCACGGCGCGCTCGACATCTTCCTGCATCCGAATACCGGCGACGATCTGCGCGACCATCGCGACAGCGCGGTGTGGATCGGCAAGTCGCATGACCTGAATCTCGGCGCGCTCGCGGGCTGACGAACCGCACGCGGTCGCGTTCGACATACGCGGCATCCACGTTTCGGCCCGAGCTGAAACGTCCGGCGGCGCGGCGTCGATACAGTGGTTCCGTTACCCACGTTTGCCGGAACCCGCCATGACACAAGCCGACACCGACGCACAACGCATCCATCAAGACTGGCACGCCGCCGTCGTCGCACGCGACCTCGACGCACTGATGTCGCTGTACGCGGACGACGCGATACTCGAAACGCCGCTGATCGTCGTCACGCTGCCCGATCACGGCTCGGGCGTGCTGCACGGCAAGGCCGCGATCGGCGCGTTTTTCGCGGCGGGCCTGCGCAATCCGGGAAACAAGCTCGGACGCTGGTATCGAACCGGGCTGTTCTTCTCGAACGGCCGGCAACTCACGTGGGAATATCCGCGCGAAACGCCGGAAGGCAATCAGGTCGATCTCGTCGAGGTGATGGATCTGCGCGACGGGCTGATCGCGCATCACCGCGTCTACTGGGGGTGGGTCGGGTTCATGGCGCTGCGCGGCGCGGCACGGGCGGCCGGGCACGCATGACGCGCGCCGTGCCGCCCGCATGCACGCTCACGCGACATACATCGCGACGCTGACGAACTGGCACAGGCTGCCGGCCAGCACGAAAAGATGCCAGATACCGTGCCCGTGGCGGATGCGCTCGTCGTTGATGAAGAAGTAGATCCCCGCGCTGTAGATGACACCGCCGGCCACGAGCCATGCGGCACCCACCGGCGGCAGCGCGTGAATCAGCGGGCGGATCGCGACGAGCGCGAGCCAGCCCATCAGCACGTACAGCACCATCGACACGATGCGCGTGCGCCGACCGAGCGTGAGTTCCTGCGCGATCCCGAACGCGGCGAGCCCCCAGCTCACGCCGAACAGCGACCAGCCCCACGGGCCGCGCAGCGTGACGAGCGTAAACGGCGTGTAGCTGCCCGCGATCAGCAGATAGATGGCCGAATGGTCGCACTTCTGCAGGATCGCCTTCAGGCGCGGGTTGCGCACGCTGTGATACGCCGTCGAGATTCCGTAGAGCAGGATCAGCATCGCACCGTACACGCTGAAGCTCACGATCTTGTAGGGATCGCGGTCGAGCGCGCCCATCGTCACCAGCGCGACCAGCCCTGCCACCGACAGCACCGCGCCGACGAGATGGGAAATGCTGTTGAAACGCTCACCGACATGCACGACGGGTTCTCCTGCGCGGATTCTTCGGGGAAAGAGGATGCCTCATATGATACCGACGCCCGGACTTCTCCGCGCTGGACGAAGTCAAACGCCGCAGTGACGGGCGCCTCGCGCGCACCGCACCGGCCGCCAAAGAAAAAGCGCCGCGAATGTCTTCGCGGCGCTTCTCCGTCCATCACCGGACCGCCTCACCGGCCGGCTGCGCCGGCCCGGTTCAGCAACACTTCCCTGCCCCCGACCCGTACCGCGCATTCTGACGCTCGCGGAAGAATTCCTCGTACGTCATCGGCTCGCGGTCCGGATGGGTTTCGCGCATGTGCGCGACATAGGTGTCGTAGTCGGGCAGGCCGACCATCAGCCGCAACGCCTGCCCGAGGTAACGCCCCGCACTGCGCAGGTCGCTGCCGAGATCGGTGAACATCGCGGCCTCCCGTTATCGTCCGCTGCCGAGCGCCTGCGCGGCCGGCATCGCTTCGTACGGCGTCTCGCGCACGGTCGGCTTCGACTCGCGACGCGCGCGCAGCACGGCGAGCAGGCCGTACCCCGCGATCGCCACGACGACGAAGATGAACAGGCCGGCCAGCGCCGCATCGATGTAGTCGTTGAAGATGATCCGCTTCATCTGCGCGATCGACTTGGCCGGCGCGAGCACCTTGCCTTCGTCCACCGCGGCCTGCAGCTTCGCCGCGTGCGCGAGGAAGCTGACCTTCGGATTCGAATCGAAGATCTTCTGCCAGCCGGCCGTCAGCGTGCAGATCAGCAGCCATGCGGTCGGCACGATCGTCACCCATGCGTAGCGCTCGCGCTTCATCTTGAACAGCACGACGGTGCCGAGCACCAGTGCGATCGCGGCGAGCATCTGGTTCGAGATGCCGAACAGCGGCCACAGCGTGTTGATGCCGCCGAGCGGATCGACCACGCCCTGATACAGGAAATAGCCCCATGCGGCCACACACAGCGCGGTGGCGACAAGGTTCGCCGGCAGCGACTCGGTGCGCTTGAGCGCGGGGTGGAACGTGCCGAGCAGGTCCTGCAGCATGAAGCGGCCCGCGCGCGTGCCGGCATCGACGGCCGTCAGGATGAACAGCGCCTCGAACAGGATCGCGAAGTGATACCAGAACGCCATCATCGCTTCGCCGCCGATCACCTGGTGCAGGATGTGCGCCATGCCGACGGCCAGCGTCGGTGCACCGCCCGCGCGCGCGATGATCGTCGTTTCGCCGACGGCCTTCGCGGTCTGCGTGAGCATGTCGGGCGTCAGCACGAAGCCCCATTGCGTAACCGTGTTCGCGACGGCTTCAGGCGTCGAGCCGAGCACGGCCGCCGGCGCGTTCATCGCGAAGTAGATGCCCGGCTCGATCACGCATGCGGCGACCAGCGCCATGATCGCGACGAACGATTCCATCAGCATCGCGCCGTAACCGATGAAGCGCGCATTGGTTTCGTTGTCGATCAGCTTCGGCGTCGTGCCCGACGAGATCAGCGCGTGGAAGCCCGACACCGCGCCGCACGCGATCGTGATGAACAGGAACGGGAACAGGTTGCCCGACCACACCGGGCCCGTGCCGTCGACGAACTTCGTCAGCGCGGGCATCTTCAGTTCCGGCGCGACGACCAGGATGCCGATCGCGAGGCCGAGGATCGTGCCGATCTTCAGGAACGTGGACAGATAGTCGCGCGGTGCGAGCAGCAGCCACACCGGCAGCACCGATGCGACGAAGCCGTAGCCGATCAGGATCCACGTCAGCTGCGTGCCGCTGAAGGTGAACCATGCGGCGAGCGCCGGCGAATCGTGCACGGTCTGGCCGAACGCGATCGACGCCATCAGCAGCACGAAGCCGATGATCGACACTTCGCCGATGCGGCCCGGGCGGATGTAGCGCGTGTAGACGCCCATGAACAGCGCGATCGGAATCGTCGCGGCGACGGTGAACGTGCCCCACGGCGAATTCGTCAGCGCCTTCACGACGATCAGCGCGAGCACCGCGAGGATGATCACCATGATCAGGAATGCGCCGAACAGCGCGATCACGCCGGGCACCGTGCCGAGCTCCATCTTGACGAGGTCGCCGAGCGAGCGGCCGTCGCGGCGCGTCGAGATGAACAGCACGATGAAGTCCTGCACCGCGCCCGCGAACACGACGCCGGCCAGGATCCACAGCATGCCCGGCGTGTAGCCCATCTGCGCGGCGAGCACGGGCCCGACGAGCGGCCCGGCGCCGGCGATCGCGGCGAAGTGATGGCCGAACAGCACGTACTTGTTGGTCGGCACGTAGTCGAGGCCGTCGTTGTGCCGGACGGCCGGCGTCATCCGCAGCCCGTCGAGCTGCATGACCTTGCTGGCGATGAAACGGCTGTAGAAGCGATATGCGATCAGATATACGCAGACTGCGGCGATCACGATCCAGAGCGCGCTGACGCGTTCGCCGTGCGCAAGTGCGATCGTCCCGAACGCGAACGCGCCGAGCAGCGCGACCGCGATCCAGAGCAGGGTACTGGAAGCCCGATTCATGGCGTCTCCTGGTCTCCAATGTGGTTTTGAGTGGATCCGGCGAGGGCGCCGGACCCGCGTGACGTCGATGCGTCGTGCCGCGTCTCGCGGAAGACACGGCGGTGGGCCGTAGTATTCCGCGCGACGGGGGAGGCTTACAAGCGCACAACTACGTATGCGAGGCTACGTAGAATTACGTAGCCGAGGGGCGAAAGTTCGGGTTGCGGCCGCGATCGGCCGACGCGCGGCCGGACACGCCCCGCGGTTGGCCATGCCCGACGCATTGCGCGCCGGGTCGGTTGCATCAGTGCTTGTCGTCGAGCTTCTTCGGCTTCGGCGGCGACGGCACCTTCGCGTACTGGAACGCGGGCGTTGCCTTCAGCGCGTCCTTCGTCGCGCCCGGCAGATAGATGTTGCCGTTGCGGACGTCGAGCGACGCGATCGGCACCGCGACGTCATGCGCCGCGACGCCCAGGAAACCGCCGGCCGACACGATCGCGGCCGAGACCGAGCCGTCAGGCGCGACGATCAGGTCGCGCACCGTGCCGACTTTCTGGTTCTGGTCGTTGTACACGGCCTTGCCGAGCACGCTCTTCTTCACGCTCCAGCCTTCGAGCAGCGCCTGCGATTGCTCGACGGTGACGCTGAGTGGCTGGGCGCCCGCGATCTGCGCATGCACGTTGAGGCTCGATACGAGAACGGCGGCTGCGACGATTGTCTTGGTGAAAGCCATGCTGATTGCACTCCGGTTAGGTTGTTGTTGGTGCCGGGAGCGAAGCGGCGCAGGTGCGGTGGCGAATCGGTGAGCACCCCGCGCTTCGTCGATGCAGCAGCGGCCGGCCGCGCCGCCGCTGCGTGTGCGCGCAACGGGCCCGGACGGGCCCGTCGGTTAACGCAACACGGGTCATGGTAGCGCCAGTCGAGAAGTGCTGCCATGAGGCTGCATTGCACAGCGATGAACGAAGATCAATGTCGGCGTGAAAAATGCCGAGGGAGAGTCGGAATCAGACGACGCTCAATGTTTCTCGAGCAGCTTGCGGGACGCGAACAATTCGGCATCGCTACGGATGCCGAGCTTGCGATACGCCGATTGCTTTTGCGCGCTGATCGTCTTGCGGCTGCGGGAAAATTTCAATGCGATATCGGATACCGACATGCCCGCCAGATAACAGCGCAGCACCTCGTGCTCGCGCGGGCTCAGGCGCAGATCTGCGGACGCTTCCGATTCGGCTGCGGGTGCGTCGTCGCTGACCGCCGGTTTCGGCGCCGTCGCGCTCTGGACAGGCGTCGCGCTCGCCATCACCCTGCCTGCCAGTTCGGCACTGATATACGAACGTCCATCTGCGACCACACGGATCGCATGCACCAGTTCGCGAAGATTTTCGCTCTTGCCGAAGAAACCGAGCGCGCCTGCGCGCATCGTCATGTTGACGGTCGCGGGCGTATCGCTGCTCGACGTCATCAGGATCTTGCAATCCGGGAAGCGCGTGCTCACCAGCTTGACGAGATTGAGGCCGTCGATCTCGTCCGGGCCCAACGTGTAGTCGAGCAGCACGACGTCGGCGTGATTCGACTCGAGCCAGC
Organism: Burkholderia sp. RF7-non_BP4; assembly: GCF_001521935.1. Classification (NCBI taxonomy): domain Bacteria; kingdom Pseudomonadati; phylum Pseudomonadota; class Betaproteobacteria; order Burkholderiales; family Burkholderiaceae; genus Burkholderia; species Burkholderia sp. RF7-non_BP4. Next base: position 230,899 of record NZ_LOTA01000031.1, read on the forward strand.
TGATCAGATCGCGCGACCTCGCAAAGCTCGCCGCCACTTCGATGCCGGTCCTCTCCGTCAGATAACTCGCGATCCCGTGCTGGACGACGGCATGGTCGTCCAGAATCACGACGCGGATCGGTTGGAGCTCTGGTCTCATTACTACCCCTTTTCATTCTGGCGATACGGCCCATCAACGGTTGGCCGCTTCTTGCCATGGCAAACCGGAACGGATGATCCGGATTAGCTTACCGGCTTTCTGGATAATTTTTAACCCCGCCAGCTAAACAGCCGAGGTGCGAGCAGTCATGGCGGAGGCCTTGCAGTCCGATTCGGCATCCGCGGCAGCGACAGTATGGGAAACGGCCCGCGCGCCCCGTCTCCACCATCAGAACGGCATATGCCGCCGGCGCCGGCGCGGCCCCCGCAACGAATCGCCGACGCAGGCGCTCGCGTCATCGAAAGGCACGGTTGATGTCGTTGCTCCCGTCTGCACCGCGTTGCGTCGACGCAACAAACCCTTTGTGATGACGACCTCGCTCCGAGTATTTCTCACGCTACCACTGCAGCGCCTGATACAGGTCATCACACGTGCGCGGTTCACGCCTGAGGCGAAGGCATCGATAGCCGAGCATCCGGGCGTGCGCACCTGTGCCGACACGCATTGACGTCCGTTCGAATTTCGCAAATCAGCTGACTGCGCTTCGAGTATGTCGACAACGTAACATGGGCCAATTCGTACCACGCTCTCATGTCGGGGAAGATCGACATGGCGGCGGACGCGATCCGGCATGCCGGCGTGCCCGTGATCCTGCTGATTTGCGACGACGAACGCGGCGGTTGCTTCGGAATCGCTGCTGACGTTGCTCGACGACGTCCTGGAATATTCGCGTCTCGAGTCTCGAAACGTGACGCTCGCCCGAGCCGACGCCCGGCCGCGCATGAGCGTAGCGCAGCGCAACTGTCGACATGATGCGCTGGCGCGTCGACGAGAAAAATCTCAACCTGAAACTCGAACTCGCGTGCCCGCCGCGCTGTGCGTGCCGATCGATCCGGTGCGCATGCGGCAGAGCGTGCTGAACCTGCTTGCCAACGCGATCAAGTTCACGTCGGCCGGCTCGATTGCGCTGCGCGTCGTTTATCTCGACGGCAAACCGCGCCATGCCAGCTCGCGCGCAATCGAAGTCCGCGACACCGGCATCGGCATTCCACCCGATCGCCAGCGTCGCATTTTCGCGCCGTACCCACGCGTCAAGCAGCCGGGCAGCCGCCGCGTGAACGGCAGTGGACCGGGACTATCGATCTGTCGGAGACGGGTCGACTTGATGAATGCCGTGGAGTTCGCGAAGCCGCGTTTCGATATGCGACGCGATATTGGCGATATCGCCCAGTTTGGCCAGATGCGACGCCCCCGCAATCCGGTGCGCGGCCCGTGCGGCTGCGGCGAAATCGCGCGACAGCAATTCGTTGACAAGCGCGTCGAGATCCTTCGCCACTTCGCGGTCATAGACGGCGTTGAGATCGGCGGCATCGTCGGCATGCGCTGCCGCCGGTTCCATCTCGGCATACGCCGGGCACCACATCGCGATCAGTTGCCGCAACGTTTCGAGCCGCAGCGGCTTGCCCAGCACGCCGTCCATGCCGCTGTCGAAGCAGCGCTCGCGATGCGCGTCGCCGGATACAGCGGAAATCCCGATGATCGGAACGTGTCTGGCCTCGCGTGCCGATTCGTCCTGACGGATCATCTTCGCGAGCGCATAGCCGTCGACGTCCGGCAGATCGCCATCGAGCAGCACGAGGTCGACACGGCCGTCCGCCAATTGACGCAGCGCGTCCTCGCCGGTGCCGGCGACGATGCCGACGCAGCCGAGTTCCTCGCATTGCTGCTGCAGCGCGAACTGCACGGTTTCGTGATCGTCGACAATCAGGATGCGCGGCGATTCAGGGTGAGCGTGTCCAGGCAGTGCGTCGACCAGCACGGGCATCGATGTTGCGGGCCGCACCGGCAACGGCTCGTCCACTGTCGTGACAGGCAATCGCACCGTCATCGTCGTTTCGACGTGCGGCAGGCTTTGGACGGTGATCGTGCCGTGCATCAATGCGACCAGTTCACGGCAGATCGCGAGACCAAGCCCGCTGCCGTTGACGTCCTGGTGAAGCGAGGCAGGCCCCTGCCAGTATGCGTCGAAGATGTGTTCGATCCGTTCGGGCGCAATGCCGATGCCGGTATCGCGCACCGCGAGGGTCAGCGTGCCATTTTGCCCGTGGCGACCTGAAACATACTCGACGCGCAGCGTCACCGAGCCCGCGGATGTGAATTTGATTGCGTTGACGAGCAGATTCAGAACGATCTGCCGCACACGGACCGGATCGATTGCGACGCGCACCGCCGACGGACAAGCAAAGTCGAGCTCCAGGCTCAAGTTTTTCTCGTCGGCACGCCAGCGCACCATGTCGACCGTATGCCGCGCCCACGACTCAAGCTCGACGGCCTGCGTGGCAAGCCAGACCTTGCGCGATTCAAGGCGGGAATATTCGAGGATATCGTCGAGTAGCGTCAGAAGCGTCTCGGATGCCGAGATCGCCGCATCCGCGCGATTCGCCTGTTGCCCGGTCAATCGCGAGCGTTGCAGCAATTCCAGCGACGACAGGATCGTATGCATCGGCGTGCGGATTTCGTGACTGACGAACGCGAGAAACGTCGCCTTTTCGCGCTCGCTGCGGATCGCGGCCACGCGCGACTTCCACGACAGGAATGCGAGCATCGCGAATGCCAGCAGCGCGGCGGCAATCGCGATCACCTGGGGCGCCCGGTAATGCAGGATCGAACGGAGCGTCGGCTTGCCGTAATCGGCCATCTCGACCCAGTCGCGCGTGAGCTCCGCCGTCTTGCTCACGGGAATGGCCGCGAGCGACTTGTCGATGATCGACGCGAGGATCGGCAGGTCTGCCCGTGTAAGCATCGCCAGCGATACGGGGCGGTCGGCAAGCATCCCCGACATGTAAAGCTGCCCGGGAAACTGCCGCTGCACGATCGGCAGAATCGTGACGTCGACGCCGAGCGCAGCATCCGCCTCGCCGTTGGCAACCGCGGCGAGCGCGAGTTCCTCGGTGTCGAACGTAAGCACGTCGAGCATCACGCCGCTGTTGCGCGTGAAATACTCGACCGCGCCTCGCCCCTTGATCGCGACACGCCGGCCTTCGAGCCGCTTCAGGTTGAAGATCATCGCGGAGTCGTTGCGCGTGACGGCCGTCAGCCGCCCGACCAGGTAGGGCGCACTGACGAGAGCACCGGCGCCGACGCGGTCCGGCACCAGGTCGCGCCATACGCCCGGCAGCAGATCAACCTTGTGCGATGCAAGCGCATCGTACGCATGCCCCCATTCCGTGCCCGGCACCGTCTTGAACGTCAGCCCGGTCATTTTCGAGATTGCGTCCAGGTACCCTGCGACGAGGCCGGCATGGTTGCCGTTGCGCATGTATTCGATCGGATGCCAGTTCGCCTCGACTGCGATATTGACGACCGGATGCGCGCGCATCCACCGAAGCTCCTCGTCAGTGAAGGTGGGCTTCCAGCAGGCGGTCGCGCCGTTCGCAGGGAGCGACGAGACGACGAACCAAAGGAATATTGCGCGCAAGAGCAGGCGCGGTGCGGCGCGGCACGCGATAAGACGTCCTTCCATGTACGATACGGCGGCCGGAGCGAGTGCATCGGAGACCATGCACGGCATGCGCCGTCGGTTGAGGTTTGCAGATGGGGCGACTCTATCCGACGATCCGCAAATCGGCCGTCCATCCAATCCTATTTCAGACAGACGCCTTAGGAATTGTCCTAATTTTGGCCGGAGGCGAGGGGATTCGCATCAGCAGGATGGCCCACAGCGCGACCGCTCGCCGCACGGCACCTCGGGCGCACGCGCCGCGATGCCAGTCGTTCGGATATCGCCGCTATGCGACGTGCCGCCGCTCGGCACCCGTCTTCGTCGATGGGCCGACCATGACGGCGGCGGGCATCAACCCGCCGCCGCAACCTCATGCATTGCGCGAATACACTCGCCGATGCCGCACCGCCTCCGCCAGCACGTCGAGCACGGGCTCCGTCTGGGTCCAGCTCAAACACGCATCCGTAATCGACACGCCATACTGCAACGGCACGCCGGGCTTCAGATCCTGACGCCCCGCCTCGAGATGACTCTCCACCATCACGCCGACGATCCGGTGCTCGCCCTGCGACAGCTGCCGCGCAAGATCCTGCGCGACTTCGATCTGCCGCTCATGCGACTTGTTCGAGTTCGCGTGCGAGCAATCGACCATCACCTGCTCGCGCAACCCGCTCTTGCGCAGCACCGCGCAGCTCGCCTCGACGTGCTCGGCATCGTAGTTCGGCCCGTTCTTGCCGCCGCGCAGGATCACGTGCGCGTCGTCGTTGCCGCGCGTCTCGAAGATCGCGGCCATGCCCATCTTCGTCATCCCCATGAACGCGTGGCTCGCGCGCGCGGCGACGATCGCGTCCGACGCGACCTGCACGCCGCCGTCGGTGCCGTTCTTGAAGCCGATCGGGCAGCTGAGCCCCGACGCGAGCTGCCGATGGCTCTGGCTCTCGGTCGTGCGCGCGCCGATCGCGCCCCACGCGATCAGGTCCGCGATGTACTGCGGGCTCAGCAGGTCGAGGAATTCGGTCGACGCCGGCAGGCCGAGCGCGTTGATGTCGAGCAGCAGTTGCCGCGCCGCGCGCAGCCCTTCGTTGATGCGGAAGCTGCCGTCCAGGCGCGGATCGTTGATGTAGCCTTTCCAGCCGACGGTCGTGCGCGGCTTCTCGAAGTACACGCGCATCGTGATCAGCAGGTCGTCCTTCAGCGCATCGGCGGCGGCCTTCAGGCGACGGGCGTAGTCGAGCGCCTGGTCGTGGTCGTGGATCGAGCACGGGCCGACGACGAGCAGCAGCCGGTCGTCCCGGCCGTGCAGGATGTCGCCGATCGCGCGGCGCGTGTCCTCGACGAGCGTCTGCGTGGCGGCCGGCACCGGAAGTTCGTCCTGCAGCAGCGCGGGCGAGATCAGCGGGCGCACGGCGCCGATGCGGACGTCGTCGATGCGCGTGGTGTCCTGCGTCGCGTCGGCGCTGCCTACCTCGCGATCGTGAGAAGGATTGTCGAGGTTCTGCATGGGGGTTCTCCGGGGACGTCTGGAATGATGTGCAGGCTCGATTATGGCACTCGCGCGTGGCGGCAGCGAGGCGCGGCGGGGGAAGGCGACCGGCGTCAAGGCGCCGGATGAAAAAAGGCGATCCGCGAAGGATCGCCCGGCGATTGTGTCGATGCGCGGGGCGCGCTAGTGCAGCGTCTCGGGCGCGAGCGAGTTGCTCGGCAACAATGCCGTCAGCGCGCAATTGCTCGGCGCGGCCTTGCCGCCGAAGCGGTCGTAGAGCCAGGGCAGCATGCCGGCCACCCACGGTGCGATCGCGCCCGCGTGTTCGAGCGGATATTCGGTGTACACGACCGGCACGCCGCTGGCACAGAACTTCTGCGCGAGCGCGCGTACATCGTACGCGAGCATCACGCCGTCGCCCACCTGGCTGCCGAACGTGCCGTCGAGCACACCGGCCGTGCCCTGAACGATGTACATCGGAATCCTCGGCGACGCGGCCAGCCCGGCGTTCACCTTGTTCGCGTAGGTCACGTACGCCGGAATGCTGTTGATGTCGTTCGCGTATTGCGGCTTGAACAGCGTCGCCCACCGCAGCCCCGTGTATTTCGGCAGGATGTAGGCGAGCGACTGGTTCCGGATGTCGTTGAATACGGCGACGCCGCTGTCGCTCAGATACGGCGTCAGATCGAAGCCGAAGCCGCGCGACAGCCCGGCGAGCGCGGCCGCCGCGACGCCGCCCCAGACGATGCTGCCGTCGACGTAGCGCAGGTTGTGCGCGGGGTCGACCAGCACGCCGCCCTCGGCCGCGCCGACGAGCTGCTTGTTGACGTCCGGCGCATAGCTCGGCGCGAGTTGCGCGGCCCAGTTCGTCGCGATCGCACCGCCGGAATAGCCGATCATCGCGACCTTGCTGGACGGCGCGAGGCCCGTCGACGGCGTGTTGAGCGCCGCGCGGATCGAATCGAGCGTCGTCATCCCGTATTCGGGGCCGGCGGCGAAGTCCGCCGTCTGGCCTTCCGTATCGGGCACGATCACGTTGTAGCCGAGCAGCAGCAGCGTCGACAGCGGGATCGATTCCGCGCTGTAGAGCAAGGTGCCGACGTTGATGATCTTCGTGACGTCGCGATCGCCGGCGATCACCTGCGACGGTTCGTCGTAAGGATTCAGCGAGTCGTAGGCCGACTGGTACGAGATCGCCCGGCCGTTGCTGACCGGGCTCCGGATCACCGACGTCACGTTGACGACCGGCCGGTTCTGCGCGTCGTTGGTGCGATACAGCAACTGCTGGGCGGTCACCGCGGTCGGCATTCCGGCCACGTGATAGGTGACGGTTCGCGTGTTGAGCACCGTGCCGGGTGGAATCGATTTCAACGGCGTGGCGCCCGTATACGTGTAGAACGGGTCGGTCACGGCGGCCGCGCCTGCATGAACCGACGACGTGGCGACGGCCAGCACGGCGGCCGCGATCGTCATCAAACGTTTGGAGGACATCGGAGTTGCCTCTGGGGATAACCTGCTTTTCATCAAGGAAGTTCGCTGTGTTGCGACTTGTCCGGATTGCGGCGTCAAGACGGGTTCCTGGCCATCGGCTGTCTCCTTTGAGTGACGGGTCCCTTCTGTTTTCGGTATGGAATTTAGTAGGACTGCAAACCGGATGAATTGAAGCACAGCGAGAACGGAATCGATGCGGATTTCCCGTTGTTTGAAGGTAAACGCCTAAACCCCGTCGCGACGATCACGCTGCGCGAGACGTTCCAACCGTACGGCCGAGTATCGCGTATCACTGAGGTACCGTACGATCACGACTGTCCGCCGCCGATGGGGCCTCACGTTCGGCACGAGCCATCCACGACTCACACACATACATGAAAAAGACACTTGCCGCGTTGCTGCTGTGCATCGCATTGCCTGCGTCGGCCGAGGTCAGCACCGAGGTGCTGTGCTTCAGGACGACCGGCGACAAACCCGTGCGCTTCGAATTGCGCACGTATTACGACGACGTGGCGAAGTGGCAAGGGGGCGTCGTCCGCTACGCGAAATCGAAGACGGCGATTCCGCTGCTGCTCAAGCACGTGGATCAGGAAGCACTCGCGGAAGGCCGCCCGTACCAGTTCACGACGACGTGGTGGGAGATGGTCGACGGCAAGATCAACGGCGAATACGAAATGATGAGCCAGGGTGCGATCGTCTATTCGATGACGTACACCAATGCGCGCACCGGCAAGAAGACCGATTTCGCGTGGGCGCAGGACGTCGATGCGTCCGAGAAGACGGGGTGCCGCTGGTAGCGCAGGTTCGAGCGGTGTCGGGAGGTGGGTTCGTCACCGGCGCGCCCTGATCCGCGCCGGTGTCGAGTTGGCTCGGCGGGCGGTCAGCCCGCGTCGCCCGGGGTATCGACGTCGATCCCGAGTTCGGTCGCCATGCGCTGAACGAGCGCGTTCAGCCGCGCCACTTCATCCGCAAGCCGCTTCTGTTCGGCCTTCAGCGCCTCGAACTCGGACGGCGGAACGGAATCCGCGCCGCCGCCCGTGTCCGAACCGGCGAAGTCGGTGACGTTCACCTCGCCGCACATCAGGTGCATCCAGCGATTCTCGCGCGCACCGGGCGCGCGCGGCAACCGGACGACGAGCGGCTGCGCACGCGCCGCGAGTTCGTCGAGAAACGCCTCGACCGACGAGATGTCCGCGAAGCCGTGCAGGCGTGCGCTGTTCAGGCGCAGTTCGGCGGCCGTCTGCGGGCCGCGCAGCAGCAGGATCGTCAGCAGCGCGATCGCCTGGCTCGGAATCCCGAGCACACGGTTCATGTTGTGCTCGAAACGCGGCACGCGGCTGCTGCTTCCTTCCATCACGAGGCTCAGGTGCTTGAGCCCGTCGAGCGCGGTCGTGACTTCGTCCTCGCTGACGTTCATCACCGGTGAGCGCGCGGTCTTCTGGTTGCAGCCCGAGGTCAGCGCATTCAGCGAGAGCGGATAGGTGTCGGGCACGGTGTGCTGCTTCTCGACGAGCACCCCGAGAATGCGGGCCTCGAGGGGCGTAAGTTCGCGCAAGGCGCGTGGCGTGGGCATGTCCGGCGTGGTGTTCATGGATGCGTCGCAGCGTGCGGCAAGTGAAAGGAAACGGTCGCGCCCCGTCCGGCGTCGCGAACGGGGGAGCCATATGATAGCTCGCGACGTGGGGCCCGGCGCCACGCGCCGCCATGGCGTGCGGACTTGCCGCAGTCCGCTTTCGTCCAACGTATCGGCCGCGCGGCGGTGCATGCGTTCGACGTCGCGAATTCACGCACCGCGCCCGCGCGCGGCGTCGCCCCGCGTTTGCGCGTCGCCCGGGCCGGCGCTACGATACGCGTTCACTTTTGGACATGCCGCGCCGCACGCGGCCGACTTCGCACGCCACGCCAGCACCGCGCATCGCCCGTCCCGCACGCCGTGCCGCGGCGCATGCGCGCCACGCGTCGACACGCTTCATCCGTTCACTCAATCACCGCCATGACCTCATCCATTTCAGCGCCGCACGTGCGCGCCATCGTCACCGGACACACGCGCGGCCTCGGCGCGTCGCTCGCCGAACAACTGCTGCAGGAAGGCATCGCCGTGCTCGGCGTGTCGCGCAGCCGTCATCCGTCGCTCGCCGCGCAGGCCGGCGACCGTTTCGCCGACATCGAGCTCGACCTGTCGGACACGTCGGCCGTCGCGGCCTGGCTCGCCGGCGACACGCTGCGCCGCTTCGTCGACGGCGCGTCGATCGTGATGCTCTTCAACAACGCGGGCATCGTCGATCCGATCGGCGCGCTCGACGCGCAGGATCCGGCGCTCGTCGCGCGCGCGGTCGGCGTGAACGTCGCGGCGCCGCTGATGCTGTCGGCCGCGCTCGTGCAGGCGGCGGCGGCGCCGACCGAATGCCGGATCCTGCACGTGTCGAGCGGCGCCGCGCGCAACGCGTATGCGGGCTGGAGCGTCTACTGCGCGACCAAGGCGGCGCTCGATCATCACGCGCGCGCCGTCGCGCTCGATGCGAACCGCGCGCTGCGGATCTGCAGTGTCGCGCCGGGCGTCGTCGACACGGGCATGCAGGCGACGATCCGCTCGACCAGCGAAGCGAACTTCCCGATGCGCGAGAAATTCGACCAGTTGAAGTCGAGCGGCGCGCTGTCGACGCCCGAGGCGGCCGCGCGGCAATTGATCGGCTATGCACTGAGCGACGCGTTCGGTTCGGTGCCGACGGTCGACGTTCGCGAATTGCCCGCAACCTGATCCGGGATAGAATTTCGCGGTTGCCTTCCCCCGAGGATCCCCCGATGGTCACGAAGACCACCGCTCCGTTCCAGCAGATCAAGACGCTCGTCCGCCAGAATGTCGACGCGGGCGACTGGCGCCCGGGGGACCGCATTCCGTCCGAACTCGATCTTGCCGCGCAATTCGGCGTCGCGCGCATGACGGTCAACCGCGCGCTGCGCGAGCTGACCGAGGAAGGCGTGCTGAAACGCATCGCGGGCGTCGGCACCTTCGTCGCCGAGGTGAAGCCGCAGTCGAACCTGCTGATGATTGCGCACATCCGCGACGAGATCCGCGCGCGCGGCCACGAATATCGCTGCCGCGTGCTCAGCCAGTCGCGCGAGCCCGCGTCGTTCGACGTCGCGGCCGCGTTCGGGCTGGCGGTCAACACGCCGGTCTTTCACGTGGTATGCGTGCACGAGGAAAACGGCCGCCCGATCCAGTTGGAGGATCGCTACGTGAACCCGGCCGCCGCGCCCGAATTCATCGACCAGGATTTCCAGGTCGAGCCGCCGTCCGAATACCTGTTCAACAACGTGTCGCACTACGAACTGGAGATCGAGCACGTGGTCGACGCGTCGCTGCCGACCGGCGAACAGGCGCGGCTGCTCGACATGCGCGCCGACGAGCCGTGCCTCACGCTCACGCGCCGCACCTGGACGAACGGACTGCCCGTCACGTTCGTACACTTCCTGCACCCGGGCAACCGCTATCGGCTCGGCTCGCGCTTCAAGCCGGGCGCCGGGCGGCACCAGACCTGAACCTCCCGCGACGCTCGAAAACGACCACGCGCGGCGTCCGCTTCATCGCGAAGCGGACGCCGCGCGCGTGATGTCACTTGATGTCGTCGCGATCCGCCGCTTACGCCCGGATCGCCCCGACCTGCCCCGCGCCGCGCGACCACACGACCGGAAACAGCGGGTGCTCGAGCGGCGCGCCGTCCGGCAGTTCGTCCGCGAGCCCCGGGAAATCGGGCGACGTCTTCCAGCGGCGCGGCGCGTGACGGATGTCGTCGCCGACGAAGCGGATCGAAAACGCGCGCCGACGATTCTGCGTCCCGCCCGACGCGTGCAGCGTCAGCATCCGGAAGCACACCATGTCGCCCGGCTCGAGCGCCCAGTGGCGGATCGGGAACGCCGAGCGGTCGGCCTCGATGTCGGGCAGGTCGGCGAGGCTGCCTTCCGGAAACCACTTCGCCTCCTTGTCCATGAATGTGCGCGGCATCAGCCACGGCCCCCGGTGCGAACCCGCGACGAACTCCAGCGTCGATTCGAGCGGCACCGGATCGACCGGAATCCACATGCTGACGTTGTCGTCGCCTTCGATGTTGTAGTACGGCTGGTCCTGATGCCACGGCGTGCGCTGCCGCGTGCCGGGCTCCTTCACCAGAAGATGGTCGTGATGCAGCCGCACCGTCCGCGTGCCCATCAGCGCGGCGGCCACCGACGGCGCGGGCGAGCGCACGATGAAGTCGCGGTACGCGTCGTTGTGCTGCCAGTTGCAGAAGTCCTCGAAGAACCAGCCCGGGTCGTCGGGCCGGCTCGCGACCTTCGCGCGCTCGCTGGGCTGCGCGAGGTTCGCGTCGATGCCGGCACGCAGCGCGGCCACTTCGTCGGGCGAGAAGATGCCCTTGATGCAGACCGCGCCTTCTTCACGGAAGGCGGCGATCAGTTCGGGCGTCACGGCTGTCGCGACGCGGTCCTGGATACTCGTCATGGCTTGCCTGTCGATTGAATGAGTCACGGGGTCACGGTGCGGCGGTCAGCTGCTGCTTCGCGCCGTAGATGTCGAAGTCGAAATATTTCGCGGCGATCTTCTGGTACGTGCCGTTCGCGCGGATCGCGGCGATCGCGTCGTTGAGCCGCTTCTTCATCTCGGCGTCGCCCTTGCGCACGCCCATCGCGACGCCGTAGCCGGTGATGCGCACGTCGGTCACGTCGGGGCCCGCGAACGCGTAGCCCTTGCCGCGTGGTGTCTTCAGGAACGAATAGCCGGCCTGCGTCTTGTCCTGGAAGGTCGCGTCGAGACGGCCGTTCACCAGATCCTGATACACCTGGTCCTGGTTCTGGTACGACACGATCGTCACGCCCTTGGTCGCCCATTCGGCCTTCGCGTATGCCTCCTGCGTCGTGCCCTGGTCGATCCCGACCCGCTTGCCGGCAAGCGACGCGGCGGTCGGCAGCAGCTTCGAGCCGGCCGGCGCGACGAGCGCACCCGGCGACGCGTACAGCTTGTTCGAGAAGTCGATCTGCTTGAGCCGCTCGTCGGTGGCCGTCATCGCGGACATGATCACGTCGAACTTGCGCGCGCGCAGCGCCGGAATCATCCCGTCGAAGCCCTGCTCGACCCACACGCATTTCGCGCGCAACTGCTCGCAGATCGCATTGCGCAGGTCGATGTCGAAGCCGGCGAGCGAACCGTCGGGCTGTTTCGCCTCGAACGGCGGATAGGTGGGATCGATGCCCCAGCGGATCGTCGCCGTGTCCTGCGCGACCGAGACGAGCGGCGCGAACGCCAGCGCGGAAACGACGAGCTTTGCAGTGCGGTTCATGGTGTGTCCTTGTGGTCTCGACGCGGCGGGCGAGCGCCGGGCGTCCGTTGGGGAGCGTCGTGCCGGCAGGCCCGGCGCGGTACGCGAAAGACTGGGACTTCGATGAAACTGCGATGCAGTCTAGACCGCTCGATTTTCGAGTGCAAGCCGAAGAAATGGAGGTGGAGTGGACGGGCGGGAATTACGCGGAGAAATCGCGCAGAAAGAGCGATCTAACCCACCAAATATAGAAACTTGCCGGGAGTTTGTGGGTGTTCAGGCGTTTACCCGGTGCTGCGCACAGCCAGCAGAGAGCATATCTGATCGGATATCCACAAACCGGGACGATCAGAAATCGCCGGCAAATCAGACCGTCGCCCTTCGGGAGTCACCTTGGCCGCGATTCCGACCTATACCGCATCGATGCCACGGTCGAACCGACTCATGTGATCGGCGTTCATACCCGCCCGCACCGCTTCCACATCATCGCCGCCCGTGCACCGCAATCAACCGCGCCGCGCAGCCGGTCCGCGGGGCGCCGGGTCCGGCGAAACCGCGATTGCCCACGGGCTCGGCCCATGTTAAAAATCGTCGCGCGTATTTGAAAATGAAATGTTGCAAGCCGAAAAAGTGCGGATATGAATAGACCTTTGTTCGACCTCGACCTGTTGCGCGCGCTCGTGATGGTCGCGGACTGCGGCAGCTTCACGACCGCGTCCGCGCGCCTGCATTCGACGCAGTCGACGGTCAGCCAGAAGGTGCGGCGGCTGGAGGAGATCGCGGGGCACCGCCTGCTCGACCGCGGCACGCGCGACGTGCGGCCGACCGACGCCGGCGTGACCGTGCTCAGCTACGCGCGACGCATGATCGCGCTGAACGACGAGATGCTGGAGGCGCTGTCGGGCGCGACCGTCGCGCTGACGATCCGGCTCGGCGTGCCCGACGATTTCGCGGCGGGCCGCACGACCCATGCGCTCGCCGCGTTCAAGCGCGATCATCCGCAGGTGAAGCTCGAAGTGATGTGCGGGCTGAGCCGCGACATCTGCGCGGCCTACGATCGCGGCGAGCTCGATCTCGTGCTGATCAAGCAGCGGCGCGACAGCCGCGAGGCGGTGGCGCGCTGGCCGGAGAAGCTGCGCTGGATCGACAGCGCGCAACATCCGACGATCGAGCTCGACCCGGTGCCGATCGTCGTGTTTCCGCCGCGCGGGCTCTATCGCGACGACATGATCAAAGCGATCGAGGAACGCGGCCGCCGCTGGCGGATCAGCTTCACGACGTCGAGCCTGAGCGGCATCCAGGCGGCCGTCGCGGACGGGCTCGGCATCAGCGTGCTGCCCGCGCGCGTGGTGACCGACGACCACGTGGTGCTGACCGAGGAACACGGCGGCTTCGCGCCGATCGAGAACATGGACATCGCGATCCTGCATCGGCCGACAGCCGATCCGATGGTCGGCGAACTGACGAAGGCGCTCGCGGCGATGCTGGAGCACGAAGAGGATTGAGCGCGGCGATGCGGGTCGGCATTAGCCGAGCAACCGCGTAACCGGGGAATGCACGCGCATCAGAACATCGTGTTCCCGTTTGCCGCCTGCTCCGGCACCGGCTGGTTCACGTCCCAATGCTCGACGATCTTGCCGTGCTCGAGCCGGAAGATATCCATGATCGCGCTACCGCGCGTGCCGGGTTCGCGCACCGCGTGCACGTGCAGGATCACGTAGTCGCCGTCGACGAACGACCGCTTGATCTCGCTGTGCGACCGCGGATACTTGTCGCGCAGAAACGCGACGAACTGGCGGAAGCCGTCGCGGCCGTCGGCCGCGTTCGGGTTGTGCTGCACGTATCGTTCGCCGACATAGGCGAGCGCGGCATCCGCATCCTTCTCGTTCAGGCCTTTCTCGTAAAACGCGAGCACCGTGCGGCGATTCGCTTCCTGCCGCGCGTCGTCGGGGCCGGCCGCCATCGCATGCGCGGCGGTCGCCGCGAACGTTGCCGCCGCCATCCATCTGGCGGCGCGTGCCGCCCTCGTGCGCGTGCATCGCATCGTCGTCTCCCCGGAGATCAGGCTGAAGAAGGCCCGATCATACCGGCACGATGCGGCGCTCGGCTCAGACCAGCACGCCGTTGCGCGCGACGATCTTCCCCGACGACACGACAAGCCGCCGCGTCGGCCGCGCGACGACGGCCTCGGCGAACGTCAGCGCATCGACGAGCACGACGTCCGCACGCTTGCCCGCCTCCAGACCGTAGTCGGCGAAGCCGCAGCCGCGTGCCGCGCCGTGCGTCACGCAATCGAGCGCGACTTCGAGCGCGTCGTCCCGGCGGAAATCGTTGCGCATGCCGATCAGCATCGCGCGTTCGAGCATGTCGGGCGAACCGTACGGCGTCCACGTATCGCGCACGCCGTCGTTGCCGCCGATCACGGTCACGCCGGCCGCGCGGCACGCGGCGACCGGCGGCACCGGCACCGCGGCCGGCGCGGTCGTGACGATCGCGACGCCGAGTTCGGCCATCCGCGCGAGCAGCGCGTCGCGCTCGCGCTCCGCGATGTCGCCGAGGCAGAAGCCGTGGCTGATCGTGACTTTGCCCTGCATGCCGAGCGCGGCGGTGCGCTGCAGGATCAGGTCGAGCGAGTATGCGCCCATCGACCCGCGCTCGTGCAGGTGCAGGTCGAGCCCGCGGCCGTGACGCTCGGCAATCCCGAACAGCACGTCCACCGCCTCGACCGGATCGCCTTCGATCGCGCACGGGTCGAGCCCGCCGAGCAGGTCGGCGCCCGCGCCGAGCGCGTCGGACAGCAGCGCGGCGGTGCCGGGCCGCTTCAGCACGCCCGACTGCGGAAACGCGACGATCTGGATCTCCACCTGCCCGCGCAGCGTCTCGCGCGTCGCGAGCACGCCGTGCAGATGCCGCAGCCCGGCCTCGGTGTCGATGTCCACGTGCGTGCGGATGCGCGTCGTGCCGGCCGCGAGGAACGCGCGCGACAGCGCGAGCGATGCGGCGCCGGCCTCATGGCCGCTCGTCGCGCGGTAGTTGCGTTCGTTCTCGATGCGGTCGACGAGGCGCGGCCCCACCGCGTTGCGATACCACGGCATCCCCCAGTGGGTCTTGTCGAGGTGCGTGTGGCCTTCGACGAGGCCAGGCAGCGCGAGCGCGCGCGCGCCGTCCTCGATCGCGCAGCCGGCGGGCGCGTCGAGCGACGGGCCGACGCGCGCGATGCGCTCGCCTTCGATCAGGATGTCGAGCGCTTCGTCGGCGTGCGTGCGCACGTTGCGGATCAGCAGGTTCGTCATGTCGGTTCCGGTGTGGTCGGTCAGTGCAAGGCCGTCACGATGCACGCACCGCGACGGCGGTCAGGTCGTTATCGCGTTATTGCGTGAAACGCTGTGCCGGCGCGAACGGCGCACCGGTATCGCTTTCGCCGCGTCGGAACACCCAGCGTTCGGCCGGCACGCCGGCGACGGCGGCCGCCGCGTTCGGCGCGCGCACCGCGACGAAGCTCGCGTCGCAGCCGACCGCGATGCCGTAGTCGGCCTTGCCGATCGCGCGCGCGCCGGCATGCGTCGCCATGTCGAGTGCGATGCCGAGCGCTTCGTCGGTGTAGAAACCCGAGCGGTAGCCGATCATCATCGCGCGCTGCAGCATGTCGCCGTTGCCGTACGGCCACCACGCATCGCGAATGTTGTCGTTGCCGGCGAACACGTGCACGCCCGCATCGCGCAGTTGCCGCACCGGCGGAAATGCGCAGTCGCCCGGCGCGTTGGTCAGGATCGACACGCCCGCGCTGGCAAGTGCCGCGGCCGCACGCTCGACGTCGCCGTGATCGACCTGGCCGAGCGCATACGCGTGGCTCACGTTCACGCGGCCGCCGAGGCCCGCCGCGCGCGTGCGCGCCGCGATCCGCAACAATTGCGCGATGCCGGTCTCGCCCGGTTCGTGCAGGTGGATGTCGATCTTCGCGCCGCGCTTCTCGGCGATGCCGAACACGATGTCGAGCTGGCCGTCCGCGTCGCCGTCGAGCGTCGTCGGGTCGATCCCGCCGACCACGTCCGCGCCTTCGCGCACGGCCGCGTCGAGGATCGCGGCGGTGCCCGGGCACGTCACCACGCCGGCCTGCGGGAACGCGACCAGTTCGATGTCGACGATCCCGCGCCATTGTTCGCGCGCGGCCATCACGGCCTGCAGGTTCGACAGGCCCGTCGTCGCGTCGACGTCGACGTGGCTGCGCATCGCGATCGTGCCGAACGCGGCGGCCTGCGCGATCAGCGCATTCGCGCGTTCGACGATCGGCGGCGCGGCCGCGAGCTGGCGCTTCTCGACCGCGAGCCGCTCGCGCAGCGAGCCGACCGGTTCGTGCGGCACCCAGCGGTCGCCGACGAAGCTCTTGTCGAGATGGATGTGGCCGTCGACGAAGCCGGGCAGCACGACGCGCCCGCCGAGGTCGATCGTTTCCGCGCCGGGCGCGGCCGTGCAATCGGCCCCGATTGCGACGAAGCGGCCGTCATGGACGGCGAGGTTGACGGGCTGGCCGCCGGCATCGACGGCGTTGGTGAAAAAGCGATCGGTCATGACTCGGAATGTGTGGGGCGGTCGCTGCGCGACGCCGGCGCGGACGGGGGAAAGATCCGCGGCCGGCACGGCACGGCCGTTGGCAGGGAATGCGGTCACGATATCGGACGGGGCGGCCAGTGGCCAATTAAATGTCGCGATGCCGTGCATTCGATTTCGCGATGTGCGGACGGGCCGTCCCGTCGGGCCTGGCGCGGCGATGGGGTGCGATCATCGGGGCGGCGCCCGCATTGCCGATAAACGTGCATCGGCGCGGGCGCGGTCGGGCGAATCGCGCCGCCGCGCCCGGCCGCGATTTGCGCGGCAACAGACTTTACACGTTGTTACCCGGCCGCACCGGACGCGCAATCGCCCTTTCCTTATACTCACGCCGAGTTCGCCACCCGTCCCGGAATTCGTCGGCGAACACGTTGCCGATGCAGGAAACATCATGATGCGCATGCCTTCCACGAAGACCGTTCTGTTCGCCTCGCTCGTCGCCGTGGCGGCGCTTCCGCTGACCGCCTGTGTCGCGCCGGGCTACTATGGCGCGCAGCCCGGCTATCCGCAGCAGCAATACGCGACGCCCGGTTACGCGCAGCCCGCGTATTCGCAACCCGGCTACGTGCAGCAGCCGGCGTATCCGAGCCAGGCGCCGCAGTACGACCAATACGGCAACCCGCAGTACGGCGGCCAGTACGGCAACGGCTACGGCACGCAATACGGCACCGTCGCGAACATCCAGCCGGTCAGCGGCTCGATCGGCGCGTCGGGCGTGGCCGGCACCGTCGTCGGTGCGCTGGTCGGCGGCCTGGTGGGCAACCAGTTCGGCCGCGGCCACGGCCGCGATGCGGCCACCGTGATCGGCGCGCTCGGCGGCGCCGTCGCCGGCAACCAGATCGGCCAGCAGATGGGCGCGGCCCAACCGCCGAGCAGCTATCGGATCGACGTGCAGGTCAGCGACGGCTCGACGCGCTCGTTCGACGTGCAGTCGCCGGGCAACCTGCGCCCGGGCGATCGCGTCCAGATCAACGGCAATCAGCTGTCGCGGTATTGACGTGAGTCGCATGCGCCTGAGCTGATCGGGCGCATCGCGAACGTCTCACCTCACGTCGCGTCGGCATTTCGCGCGTCTGACACCGTGCGCCGCTTCGGCGCAACGCATGGGCGCGCCTCGCTTCATCCCGCTCCTTCCCTCCGCGCGGCATGTTTGTCGCGTTCGGCGTTGCGTCGTCACGCACCGCACGTCGCGCGCCACCCGCGGTCGGGCTCGCATCGAACGCAGCGGCCGGTATGTCCGCATCCGGTTCGTTTCCGCTTGCATCCGTTCGACACCGAGTGCGCGATTGCCCGCAGGCATCGCGAACGCTCATCGATTCTCCACGCGTCACCTCCATCGCCCTTCGCCCATCGGTGCCGCGTTGCTTCACGCATGCCGATGCGGCACGTCGAACGCACGAGCAAGCGCATGCGTTTCCGCTTAGCATTGCCGATGCCCTGCCGCGCATCGCGCCGCAGATTCCGATATCCCGGCACACCAACGACAATCCCGACCAATGATCGCGATCCGCCTGCTCGACGCCGCCGACGCGGCGCAATTCCAGTCCGTCCGCCTGCGCGCGGTCGACACGTCGCCGACCTCGTTCCTGCCGACCCGCGACGAAGAAGCAGGCGTCCCGATCGATGAATTCGCGACACGCATCACCCCGACCCGCGAGCGCGCCGTGTTCGGCGCGTTCGACGACGCAACGCTCGTCGGCATCACGGGCGTGCGCCGCGATGCGCGCGCGAAGGTCGCGCACAAGGCGACGATCTGGGGCGTGTTCGTCGACCCCGCGTATCGCGGGCGCGGCATCGCGCAATCGCTGCTCGACAGCGCGACCGCGCACGCAGCGCACGCGTGGCAGTGCACGCAACTGGTCCTGTGCGTGAACGCGATCAACGGCACCGCGGAACGGCTGTACGCGTCGCAGGGGTTCGTCCGGTTCGGCACGGAACCGCGGTCGCTGTTCGTCGACGGCCGCTTCTACGACGAACACCACATGGTCAAGACGCTGGCATGACGCGTCGCTCCGTCACCGCTTGTCGGCGATCGTCACGTTCGTCAGCGTCATCGCGCTCACGTTGAACGCATGGATCGGCCCCTGCGCGACGATCGCCTGTGTGCGCCCACTCACTTCTCAGCCATAGAGAAAAAGACATATGTTGTCGTATCTTTATGCGCAAAAACTCCATACCTGATGGATACGCGGTCAGGCCCGAATCGACCGCGCGCATGGAATATGACAAGCTCGCGGAAGCATCACCCGTCCATGCAACCCCGTCACAGGAGCCTCAATTGCAGACCCGCCACGGAGTCGACCTCATCCGCGCCCGCGCACTGTTCGATCGCGAGCGCCGTGCATTCACCGAAGCCATGCCGATCTCCCGCGCGTTGTCCGCGGAAGCGTCCGAGCACTTGCTGTTCGGCGTGCCGTTGCACTGGATGCAGGACTGGTCGACGCCGTTCTCGCTGGTCGTGAAGGAAGCGCGCGGTGCGACCTTCACCGACGTCGACGGTCATCGCTACGCGGACTTCTGTCTCGGCGACACCGGCGCGATGTTCGGCCATGCGCCCGAGCCGGTCGCGCGCGCACTTGCCGAGCAGGCGACGCGCGGCTACACGACGATGCTGCCGAGCGAGGACGCGGCGTGGGTCTCGCGCGAACTCGCGCGCCGCTTCAAGCTGCCGGTCTGGCAATTCGCGCTGAGCGCGAGCGACGCGAACCGCTTCGTGCTGCGCTGGGCGCGCGCGGCCACCGGCCGCAATACGATCGTCGTGTTCAACGGCTGCTATCACGGCACGGTCGACGACGTGTTCGTCGATCTCGTCGACGGCCGCCCGGTGCAGCGCGACAGCCTGCTCGGGCAGTCCTACGACCTGCTCGCGAACACGCGCGTCGTCGAGTTCAACGATCTCGACGCGCTCGAAGCGGCGCTGAAGGACGGCGACGTCGCGTGCGTGCTCGCCGAGCCGGCGATGACGAACATCGGAATGGTGCTGCCCGATCCGGGCTTCTGGGAAGCCGCACGCGAACTGACACGCCGCTACGGCACGCTGCTCGTGATCGACGAAACGCACACGATCAGCAGCGGCCCCGGCGGCTATGCGGCCGCGCACGGTCTAGAACCGGACGCGCTGGTGGTCGGCAAGCCGATCGCGGGCGGCGTCCCGTGCGCGGTCTACGGGTTCAGCGCCGAATTCGCGGCGCGCGCGAAAGAGGCGAAGCTGAACGCGCCGCCCGGCCATTCCGGGATCGGCACGACGCTCACCGCGAACATGCTGGCCATGCATGCAATGCGCGCGACGCTCGCCGAAGTCGCGACCGATGCCGCGTATGCGCACATGTTCGAACTGGCCGCGCGGCTCGCGACCGGGCTCGAACGGGCGATCGCGAAACACGGGCTGCCGTGGTGCGTGACGCGCATCGGCGCGCGCACCGAGTTCCAGTTCACGCCCGTGCCGCCGCGCAACGGTACGATCGCGGGCGAACAGCTCGACAGCGAGCTCGAGCACATCGTGCATCTGTACCTGCTGAACCGCGGCGTGCTGATCACGCCGTTCCACAACATGATGCTCGTGTGCCCGCAAACGACGGCCGCCGACGTCGATACGCTCGTCGCACAGTTCGACGCGTGCCTGGGCGAACTGGCGTGACGTGATGCAGCGAGCGTTCGGCTCGCCCGCGACGGCAAGCCGACCGCACGCCCGGCGCTACTTCGGCAGATCCGTCGGATCGACCTGCGTGCCGGGCACGCCTGCGGTGCGCGCACTCGCTTCAAGCTCGTCGCGCAGCGCCGCGCGCGTGTCGCCGCCGCCGGAATCCTGCCCCGACGCACCGCCGCCATCGAGTGCCGGCAGGATGTAGCCATTCACCATCCGGCGGAACAGCTTCACGTTCTCCGCGTCGCGCAGGCCGCCGTCCACCGGCAGCACGCCGGTCATCACGATCACCGTGTTGCGCTTCGGCAGCACCGTGATGAATTGCCCCTTGAAGCCCATCGCGTCGAATTCGGGCTCGCTCGCGACGATGTTGTTGATCCACCAGTAGTAGCCGAAATGCGGCGACACGCGCGGCGACGTCATCTGCGCGATCCACGCCTGCGGCACGACCTGATGCCCCTGCCAGTGCCCGCCGTCGAGCACGAGCATGCCGATCTTCGCCATGTCGACCGCGCGCAGCCGCAGCCCCCAGCCGGCCGATACGAGCCCCGTGCGGTCCGCGCGCTCCCATGCGGCGCGCTTCATGTCGAGCGGGCCGAACAGATGCGCCTGCGCATAGCGCTCGACGGGTTCGCCGGCCGCCGCGCTCAGCATCGCCGACGCGAGGATCGGATTCACGTCGGTGTACTCGAACGCGGTGCCGGGTGCGATCTTCGGCGCGGCAGACGCGGCAAGCTTCAGCCGGTCCGGCGCGGTGTAGTAGATCGGATCGTCCTTCGGGCTGAAGTCGTAATGCAGGCCGCTCGACATCGACAGCACGTGCTTCAGCTCGATGCCACGCTTGTCCGCGAGCGCGTCGCCGAGATCGGGGCGCCATGCGGCGAGCCGCGCGGCCACCGGCTCGTCAAGATGCACGGCACCGCGATCGACCAGGATGCCCGCGACGAGCGACGTCACGGCCTTCGTCACCGAATACAGTTCGTAGGTCGAATCGCGCGACGCGTTCGCCCCGTAGCGCTCGAAGATCAGCTTGCCGTCCTTCACGACGAGCAGGCTGTACACGTCGAGCTTCTGTTCGCGAATCCAGCGCGACAGCTCGACGAGCTTGCGCGAATCCACGCCGACGTCTTCGGGCGCGGCCGCCGCGATGCCGGTTTCATGCAGCGGCGGCAGCACATCGTCCGCATGCGCCACGGACAGCACCGGCACCGGCGCCGACGCCAGCACGCCGCCGCCGATCAGCAGCGCCGCCACCCGCGCGAGCAGCCGTCGCATGAAAGGCGCCGCGGGACGCCGCCCATCGCGACGCCACGTGGACGAAGGGTCAATTACATGTGCAATCCTCATCAAATCTCCGGCGCATCGTTGAACGCAGCGGCGGTGCCGGGCACACCCTTCGTCCGACGGCTGCGCGCGAGTTCGTCGCGCAGCGCCTGCGTGGTTTCCGCGCGCTCGACCGGCGGCTGCGCGGGCGTGAGCGCCGGCAGGATGTAATCGCCGACCATCCGTCGATACAGGTTCAGATAGGTCGCGTCGCGCAAGCCGCCGTCGGTCGGCAGCAGGCTCGTCATCACGACGACCGCGCGCTGCGCGGGCAGCACCGTGATGAACTGCCCCTTGAAGCCCATCGCGCCGAATTCCGGCGTGCCGTGTTCGACGACGTGGCCGATCCAGCAGTAATAGCCGTAGTCGGCCGCGGCCGGCGACGGCGTGGTCATCTGCCGGACCCAGCCGGCCGGCACGATCTGCTTGCCGTTCCAGCGGCCGTTGTCGAGCAGCAGCATGCCGATCTTCGCCATGTCGACGGCGCGCAGCCGCAGGCCCCAGCCGCCCGCCACCGCGCCGGTGCCGTCGGCACCGCTCCAGCGGTAATGCGCGAAGCCGAGCGGTTCGAACAGCCGCTGGCGCGCGAAGTCGTCCTCGCGTTCCCGCGCGGCGATCGACACGGCCGTGCCGACCAGCACCGGGTTCACGTCGATGTAGTCGAAATGCGTGCCGGGCGCCTGCGCGGCCCGGCTCGTCACCGCGACGCGCAGCCGGTCGGGCGCGTCGTAGTACAGCGGATCGGTGCCTTCGCGCGTCGTGTAGCGCAAGCCGCTCGACATCGACATCAGATGCCGCAGCTCGATGTCCTGCTTGTCCGCGAGTTCGCTCGCGAGATCGGGCCGCGCGGCCGCGATCAGCCGCGCGACCTTCGTCGACGGGCCGAGCTTGCCCTCGCCGTCGAGGATGCCGGCGAGCAGCGCGGTGATCGTCTTCGTCACCGAATACAGCTCGTAGTTGTTGTCGCGCGTGAGGCCGTCGCCGTAGCGCTCGAACACGATCCTGCCGTCCTTCACGACGACGAGGCTGCGCACGTCCATCCGGTCGCGGCGCAGCCATTCGGACATCCGCACGAGCGGCGCCGAATCGACGCCGGCCGCTTCGGGCACGACGCTCGGCAGGTCCTGCGGCGCGCCGCCCGCGGCCAGCGCCGGGCCGCCGCACGACCCGGCGACGATCGCGGCGGCCGCGATGCCGCGCATTGCGAGGGAAACGCTCATCCTTGCTCCTGTTGAAACGCGCGCCCGCCACGTCGGGCGGGCTGTCGCGTCGAATCCCGGGAAATCAATCGAGACACGGCTTGCTGGCCGGCAGGAAGCGCCCGCGCCCCGGCTCCGCCGCGAGCAGCCGGCCGTCCTCGACGAGCAGTTCGCCGCGCGACAGGCAATGACGCGGCCAGCCCGTCACCTCGATCCCCTCGTAAGGCGTGTAGTCGACCGCGTGATGCAGCGACGCATTCGCGATCCGCACGCGCTTGTCCGGATCCCACACGACGATATCCGCATCGGCGCCAACCGCGATCGTCCCCTTGCGCGGATACAGCCCGTACAGCTTCGCGGGCCGCAGCGACGTCAGCTCGACGAACTGATGCAGCGACAACTGCCCCTTGCGCACGCCGTCGAACAGCAGCGGCAGGCGCGTCTCCAGGCCCGGGATTCCATTCGGGATATGGTCGAACGACACGGCCTGCCCGCCCGGATGCTTGCCGCACGGATCGTCGTAGTTGAACGGCGCGTGATCGGACGAGAATACCGAGAATACGCCCTGCTTCAGCGCCTTCCATACGGCCTGCTGGTTGGCCGGATCGCGCGGCGGCGGGCTGCATACGCATTTCGCACCTTCGTAGCCGTCGTGACCGTGATGACCGAGATCGGCTGCCGTCAGATACAAATACTGCGGGCAGGTTTCGGCCAGGATCGGCAACCCGCGCGATTGCCCCCAGCGGATCTGCTCGATCGCCTCGGCGCCCGACACGTGCACGATCAGGATCGGCACGTCGACGAGTTCCGCGAACGCGATCGCGCGATGTGTCGCCTCGCGCTCGACCACCGCCGGCCGCGCATGCGCATGGAAATGCGGCGCGACGTGGCCGTCGCCGAGCAGCCGCTCGGTCAGCCAGCCGATGCAGTCCGAGTTTTCCGCATGCACCATCACGAGCGCGCCGTGCTCGCGCGCGACCGACAGCACGTCGAGCATCTGCCGGTCGTTCAGCTTCAGGTCGTCGTAGGTCATGTACACCTTGAACGACGTGTAGCCGTTCGCGATCAGCCGCGGCAGCTCCTCGGCCAGCACGTGCGGCGTCGGATCGGCGACGATCAGGTGAAAGCCGTAGTCGATCAACGCGCGCCCTTCCGCGCGCCGGTGATAGTCGTCGACGGCCGCCTGCAGCGACTGCCCCTTCGCCTGCGCGGCGAACGGCACGACGGTGGTCGTGCCGCCGCACAGCGCGGAGCGCGTGCCGGACAGGAAGTCGTCGGCCATCTTCAGCCCGTCGGGCATCGGCTGGTCGAGATGGCAGTGCGCATCGACGCCGCCCGGCATCACCAGCATCCCGGTCGCATCGAGCTCGCGCGGCGCGCGCGGGAGCCCGTGGCCGAGCATGGCCACGCGCCCCGCGCGGATGCCGATGTCGCACGAGAACCGGTCCGCCGCCGTCACGACGTCCGCGTGACGGATCACGAAATCGAGATCGTTCGACATGGCGCGCGCCTCAGATCACGTCGCTGAAGAGACGCCCCCAGCCCTTCACCTGCCGCGTGTCGTAGTCGGCGAGCTGCAGCGACTTCCACACCACGGTCGAGATCGTGTCGTAGATCGGAATGCCCGTCTCTTCCTCGAGCGCCGGCACCAGGTGCGCGGCGTTCAGGTTCGTGCAGAAGATCGAGATCGCGCGCGGGCCGGCCTTCGCGACTTCGCGCACCATCGCGCCGATCTGGTCGCCCGTTACTTCGGAGAACGAGAAATTGACCTTCAGGTTCAGGTGGCGCTCGGCGATGCAGTTCAACCCCGAGCGGCGATAGTTGTCGACGATCTTCGTCTGCACGTCGTCCAGATACGGCGTGACGAGGCCGAACTCGTGCGCGCTGGTCTTCTTCAGGATCTCGTTGAGCGCGAGCACGGAGGTCGTGGCCGGAATGCCGGTCGCTGCGGTGATGCGCTGGCACAGCCGTTCGTCCGCCTCGAAGCCGAGCCAGCCGGACGACGTGCCGTTCCACGCGATCACGTCGACCTTCGCGTCGGCGAGCAGCATCGCGGCCTGGATGATCTTGTCGTCGTCGAACTGGCCGAGCGCCTGGCCCGTCAGCGAGATCTCGGTGACGGGAAAGCGCGCGAAGTGCGCGGACACGCCCGGCAGGCCGGCGACCATCGCGCTCGTCAGCGGTTCGAGCGACGTGTTGGACGACGGGGTGAGCATGCCGAGCAGGGTACGTTTCTTCATGATGGATTTCTCTCTACCAGTGAATGCAGTCGATGCAGTGAAAGGGGTCGGTCAGACGGGGAGCTTGTTTTCGTAGTCGATCGCGCTGGAGCACGCGAGCAGGCCGACGCCGGCCGCCGCGAACACCATCAGCGCAAGGAAATAGGAACCGGTGAACTGCACGATCGCGCCGACGACGATCGGCACGGTGATGCCGCCGATGTTGCCGCCGAGGTTCATGAAGCCGCCGAGGAAGCCGATCTTGTCGCGCGTGCCGAGCGACGACGGAATGCACCAGTACAGCCCGCACCAGCGCAGGAAGAACAGCGTCGACGACAGCAGCGCGACGCACACGACCGGGCTCTTCACGTAGGCGACGGAAAAGATCGACACGGTCGCGATCACGGCCGCGATGCCGAACAGCGTGCGCATCACGACGTTCGGCCGGCCGCCCGCGGCCTTCCACTTGTCGGCGATCCAGCCGCCGAGCAGCTCGCCGACGAAGCCGCAGAAAAAGATGATGAAGGTCGAGCCGCCCATCTGCTTGATGTCGAAGCCGTGCACCTTGTGCAGATAGTTCGGCATCCACGTGAGCAGCCCGTAGAACACGCTGTTGAAGCACATCCAGCCGAAGAACATGCACCACACCGAGCGGTACTTGAAGAAGTCGCGCGAGCGGCCCGATGCATCGGCCGGTTCGGCCGCGCGATCGCTCGCGTGCGACGCCTCGATGTAATCGGCTTCGAGATCGTTGACGCCCGGGTGCTCGCGCGGCGTGTTGCGGATGTAGTACCACGCGAGGAAACCGGCCAGCACGGTGCCGACCCCGGCCACCGCGAACGCGAGCCGCCACGAGCCGAGCAGCGCGATGAGACCGGCGATCAGCACCGCGCCCAGGGCCGCGCCGAGCGGCGCACCGCCGTCGAGCAGCGTGGCGCCGCGGCCGCGCTCGGTCTGCGTCATCCAGATCGCGTTGAGCTTGCCGCCGGCCGGATAGATCGGCGCTTCGGACGCGCCGAGGCCGAGGCGCGTGAGCAGCAGCGCCGGCGCGCTCGTGCACAGCGCGGCGATGGCCTGGAAGAAGCCCCAGAACACGGTCGCCGTCGCGATCACGATGCGCGGCTTGAACCGGTCGGCGAGCATCCCGCCCGGGATCTGCATCACCGCATAGGTCCAGAAGAACGAGCTGAGGATCAGACCCTCCATCGCCGGCCCGATGTTGAACTCCTGCGAGATGTAAGGCATGGCGACGGACAGCGACGCGCGATCGACGTAGTTGATCGCGATGAGGCTCAGCATGACGACGAATATCTTCCAGCGGACGGCGGATTTGCCGACCGTCAGGCCGGCGACACCGGAGGTTGAAGACATGGACGGACTCCAGGAGTGAACGAGGATGGTCAGGACGTCGCGCAACGTGGAACCGAGTATAGGATTAGAAATTTATAATTACCGTTAGCGTAAACACTTGGTTTAATTGAATTTGTTTGATCACTACGATGGTGCAGGGTAAGCCCCGATATCGTGATAAGCTTGCCCCATCATGAGCCAGACACCCCGCAATCCCCTGCTTCTGCGCACCCGCGGCATGGCCGCGGAGATCGCCGCGCGCCTGCGCGTGATGATCGACGAAGGCGAATTGCCGCCCGGCGCGCGGATCGACGAAAAGGAACTGAGCCTCGCGTTCGACGTGTCGAAGACGCCGCTGCGCGAAGCGCTGAAGGTGCTCGTCGCGGAAGGTGCCGTCACGCATCGCCAGTACATCGGCTATCGCGTCGCACCGATCGACGTCGACGATCTCGTGTCGACGTTCGAGCTGCTGCACGGGCTCGAGGCGATGGCGGGAGAGTTGCTGCGCAAGCGCATCGCCGCGTCGACGCTCGCCGCGTTGCAGGCGAAGCACCGGCGGATGGTCGATTGCCACGAGGCCGGCAAGCGCGTCGAATATTTCCGGCTGAACCAGCAGATTCATCAGATGATCGTCGACGCGGCGGGCAACCCGGTGCTGTCGGGCATCTATGCGTCGCTGATGTCGAAGGTGCACCGCGCACGCGGCGCCGCGAACGCGGACACGCTGCGCTGGGCCGAATCGCTGCACGAGCACGAAGCCATCATGGCCGCGCTCGCCGATCCCGACCACACGCAGCTGCCGCAGGTGCTGCGCAGCCATTCGGAAAACACCGCGCGCGAAGTGCTGGCGATCCTCGATCGCACGAGCACGGCCGACGCGCCGGGCAAGCGGGCGGCCGAAGCGTAAAGCCGGCTGCGCGCAGGCCGCCCTGCTCCGGCGGCAGCCGCGTGAAGGTCGGGCTCGAGGTGCCGGTGGAGATCGGAGACTGACGACCGGCGTCAGCGCCGGTCGGCGGCCAATGAACCGAAAAACGTCGCGACCTTGGCCTTGCTCGTCGTCTGCAAGCGCGACATGAGCCCGTGATCGACTTGTCGCAGCCCGTAAGTCTCGCCGATGTCGCGCTGCATCCGACACCACAGATGGGTCGCGATCTCCGCGTCGACCATCGCGCGGTGGGCGCGGCCTGCCTTCGGCAGCCGCAGCATGTCGGCGAGGCTCGACAGCCGGTGACTTTGCGCGTGCGGGTAGATGCGCCGCGCGACGAGCATCGTGCACGCGAACGCATGCTCGGCCGCCACGCCGAGCATGCCGAGCTCGGCCTGCCAGAACCGCTTGTCGAAGCCGGCGTTGTGCGCGACGACGGGGTGGCTTCCGACGAATGCGGCGGCTTCCTTCATGACCTTCGACACCGGCGGCGCCGACGCAATCATCTCGTTCGTGATGCCGGTGAGCGCGACGACGTCGGACGGAATGCGGCGCCCCGCGTTCATCAGGCTCTGGTAGCGGTCGACGATCTCGCCGTCGCGCAGCAGAATCACGGCGATCTCGGTCGCCCTGTCGCCCATGTTCGGGGAAAGCCCGGTTGTTTCGAAGTCGAGTACCGCTACGGTTTGCATGGTCGAATCGGAGGAGGGATACCTGGCGCGCCACGTCGATCGGGACGCGTCGCGCCGACGGAAAAGCGCCATAGTATCCCCGGATGCGGTGTCGGGCGGCAAACGCCGTCGTCGTGCGTGGCGCATCGCCAGGTCCGTGCAGGCCGGCACGCCCGCTGCGTCAGCGACAACTGAAGCTCGCCGCCGAATTCACGTCGCCCGACCCGTTGTAGCGCGCGACCTGCGGATACGGACACAGCGGACGCGTGCGTCCCGCGCCCCACGACGTCGGCACATCCGCATTCGGCACCGCGTTCGTCGTGTCGCGCGCCGTGGCGACGATCGCCGTGGGCGCCTGCCCCTGCTCGACCCACGCGACGAGCGGCGTCAGCATGTCGAATTGGTCGGCTGCCGGCCCGCCCGAGCAATGGTTCATGCCCGGCACCGGATAGAAGCGCGCGAAGTCCGACGCGTCGCCACCGTTCGCCTGCGCGAGCCGGCCGTACCAGTCGCTCGTGTCGTTGTACGAGAACACCGGGTCGCCGATGCCGTGATAGACGAGCAGCTTCGCGCCGCGCGACTTCAGCGCGGACAGGTTGGTCTCGTCGGGCGGCGTCATGAACGACCACGCGGATTGCGTATAGACGCCGCTCGTCGCGAAGATCGCCGGCGCGTCGTTGTCCATGTCGAAGCCGAGCGCGAAACCGGCGAGGTTCGCGAGCGTCGCGGCGGTTTTCGGCGGCGTCGTGAACGTGAACGCCATCGCGGCCGGGTCGAGCGTGACCGAGTTCGACTGCTTCCACGCGGCCCAGCCGCCGGCCGCGATGCCCGGATCGTACGGAAAGCTCGCATAGAGCGCCGTGCCCGCGCTGTTGCGCGCGCCCGCGAACACGTTTTCGAGCGCGCTCTTCTGCGCCGTCGTCAGGCAGGCGCCCGTGCGCGTGCCGTTCGCGCAGGTCGGGATGTCCGTCTCGACGCTGAAATGCGCCTGGCATGCGCCGACGTCCTGCACCATCCCGTCGGCCACGCCGTCGAGCGCATCGCACTTGTCGAGAATCGCCGCGCCGACCAACCGGCGCTCCGTGTCGGTGAAGCCGCTACGGATGTCCGGCAGCCCGTTCGCGCCGGTCGCCGACGCGATCTTCGCGAACTGCTGCGCGCCGTACATCTCGCCGATCGCCGCCTTCGGCAGGTGGAAGCCCGGGTCGCCCGCGATGATCCCGTCGTAGTCGCCCGCGTTGCGCACGGCCGTGACCATCGCGTGACGGCCGCCGTTCGAGCAGCCGCCAAAATAGCTGCGGTCGGGCATCTTCCCGTATGCGAGCCGGATCACCTGCTTCGCCATCGGCGTGAGCGCGTCGACCGCGCCGTAGCCGTAATCGAGCCGCGCCTGCGGGTCGAGGCCGAACAGCGGGTTCTGCGCGGCGCTGTGCCCGGAATCCGAGCTGATCACCGCGAAGCCCATGTTCAGCGCGTCGGTCAGCGGTCCGCCGCCGCCGATCTCGCCGGTCGCGGTCATGACGTTGCCGTCGAGCCCGCCGTTCGCCTGGTAGAAGAAGCGGCCGTTCCACGCTTTCGGCAAACGCATCTCGAAGCCGATCGCATAGGTCTGGCCGTCCACCGCGCTCACGCGCTCGTTCATCTTCCCGTCGATCACGCAGTGTTCGGCGATCGGCTTGCCGGCCACCTTCAGCGCGCCGGCGGCCGCGGTCGTCACCGACGTGAACGACGTGTTCGCATACGACAGCTTCGCGGCGAGCGCGTCGCAGGCCTGCGTCATCGCGGCCGGCGTCGCGGCGCTCAGATGTGTCGGCGTGGCGCTGACCGAATCGTCGCCGCCGCATCCGGCGAGCATGGCCGCCGCCGACAGCGGCGCAATGCAAAGGAATGCAGATTTTCCGTTCAAGATATCTCCCCTTCGTCAGGCTGCCGGATCAGAACATGTGCCGCACGCCGACCATCGCGCCGAGCTGCCCCATCCCCGCGCCGGGCGTCGTGCCGGGGCCGCCGCCGCTGACCGCGTAGCGTGCATGCGCGCTGTTCCACAGATACGAGGATTGCGCGTAGACGGCCGTGCGCTTGGTCAGCAGATAGGTCGCGCGCAGCGTGGCCATCGTCGCGCGCGTGTCGTGCGCGCTGTTGACGATCCGGTAGCCCTCGCCGTCGACGACGAAGTCGGGCTTGATCGCATACGATGCACCGAGGAAGAACAGATCCGAATGCGCGCCGGGCGCGGCCGGCGAACCGGTCGACACGCGCCGCCCGATCCACCCCGCGCCGATGCGCGCGCCGGCCGCCTGCGCATACGCGCTCACGTGCGTGCGCGCGTCCTTGCCGCCGCTGCTGGTGAAGGCGACCGGCGCGACGCCGTCGAAGAAGTTCGCGGCCGCGCCGGTGCCGCCGCGCTGCTCCTCGTACGACGCCGCCGCACCGAAATACGCGCTGTCGTACTTGAGCATCACCGACCAGTTGCGGCACTGGACGGCATCGCCCGGCACCTGCCCCGCGCACGTGCCCTGCCCCGGCGAATTGCCGGTGCCCGCGCCGTCGCGGCCGAACGAATACGCGGCACCGAGCGTCACGCCGCGATACGTGCCGACGTAGGTCACCGCGTTGTCGGCGCGGCCGTTCGGCACGTACGCGTCGAACGAGCCGAGCCCGTAGATGTCGGGGCCGATGATGTCCGCGCCCTGCAGCGCGAGATAGGTCATCGTGTACTGGCGGCCGAACGCGAGCGTGCCGAAGCCGCTCTTCAGCCCGACGAACGCCTGCCGCCCGAACAGCCGGCCGCCCTGCCCGAGATCGCCGCCGCGCACGTTGAAGCCGCTTTCGAGCGTGAACACCGCCTGGTAGCCGCCGCCGAGATCCTCGGTGCCGCGCAGGCCCCAGCGCGACGGCAGCTCGCCCGTCACGCCCGGCATGCGCACGACGTGATCGCCGGCCGCGTTCGCGTGCGACACGAACTCGACGCCCGTATCGATGATCCCGTACAGCGTCACGCTCGACTGCGCGTGCGCGCCCGGCGCGGCGAGCGCGCAGCACGCGCCGGCGGCCAGCAGGCCGTTCCTTGTCTTCGTCTTCATAGCGTTGCGTCTCCAGACCGTGTTGAATCGCGCGCTCTGACGGCGCGCATTGAAAAAACGAAACGTTTCAGTCGCCGGCTTGCGGGCGGCGAATCAGCACGAATGCAGCGAAGGCCGCGACGAGCGTGACGGGGATGCTCGCGCCGATCACGACGGGCGCGCTGCGGCCGGCGGCCAGCAGCGTCGCGGCCGCGAGCGGCCCGACGACGGAACCGAGCCGGCCGACGGCCACCGCCGCGCCAACGCCGGTGCCGCGCATCGCGGTCGGGTAGTAGATCGCCGCGAGCGCATACAGCACCGACTGCCCGCCGACCACGAACATCCCCGCCGCGAACGCGGCCGCCGAGAGCGACGCGAAGCCGGGCGCGGCCGCGAGCGCGGCGAGCGACAGCACGATCCCGACATACATGCCGCCGACCACGCGCGACGCGCGCATCCGGTCGAGCGCCGCGCCGATGCCGAGCGCGCCGAGCCCCGCGCCGACGTTGAACGCGATCTGCACGAGGCCGACGTGCGCGCGATCGAGCCCGCGCGAGGCCATCAGCGACGGCAGCCAGTTCAGCAGGAAGTAGAGGACGATCAGCGTGCAGAAATAGCTGACCCACAGCGCGACCGTCGACGTCGTGCGGCCATCGCCGAACAGCGTGCGCGCGACGCTGGTGCGCGCGGCCGGCGTGCCGGCGACGTCGAGATATGCGCGCGATTCCGGCAGGAACAACGCCAGCAGCGGCACGAGCAGCAGCGGCCCCACGCCGCCGACGTAGAAGATGTGCCGCCATTCGGTGTCGCCGGCGAGCAGCACGCCGATCAGCGACGCGATCACGCCGCCGAACGGGATGCCGCAATACATCGTCGCCACCGCGCTGCTGCGCGAGCGCGGCTCGACCGCTTCGGACGACAGCGCGATCAGGTTCGGCATCGCGCCGCCGAGGCCGATGCCGGTCAGCACGCGCACGACGACGAGCATCGCGAAGGTCGACACCTGCGCGGTGGCGATCGACAGCAGTCCGAACAGCATGGCCGACGCGATCAGCACGCGCTTGCGTCCGATCCGGTCGGCGAGGCGCCCGCCGAGCATCGCCCCCGGCAGCAGCCCGAAGGTGCCCGCGCTGAACGCGATGCCCATCTGCGACACGGAGAGCCCGAATTCGCGCGCCATGCGCGGCGCGGCGACGCCGACCGACTGCAGGTCGAGCCCTTCGAGGAGTGCGATCGCGAAACACAGCGCGAGCGTGGTCGCGACCGTGGGTTTTTCGGCAACGTAAGTGTTCATCGTGTCTCCAGTCCCATGTCTTGTAGTCGGTCGGCCTGCATCGGCAGGCCTTATCAGGCAGCCTGATTCACTGGCCGCAAGAATGCCTGCCGGTATCGTGGCCGGCAGGTCGTTGTCGCTGCTTGCTTCGGTTTGCTTCGGTTGGCTTCCGCCTACGCGTAAATCACGTCGGGATCGCGCCGCGCCGGGTCGTACAGCGCGTCGATCGTCGCCGCGCGATGCTTCTGCACGGCCGCCTGGTTCAGCGAACCCTTGTCGGTCACTTCACCGAGATCGAGCGACGGCGGCGTATCGATCAGCCGGATGCGCGCGACGAACGTCGAACCGCCGCTTGCATGCCGGTTCAGCACGGCAAGCCACGACGCGAACGCCGCGCGCACGGCCGGCGCGCGCAGCACGTCGGAAACCGGTGCATCGGCTGCGAGCCCCGCCAGCGCGCGGCATGCGTCGATGCGCGGAAACACCAGCAGCCCGATGTCGTCGCGGTTGATCCCGGTGACGACCACGTCCTGCACGTACGGCGCGCCGCTCGACACCGCGTTCGCCCGCAACGGCCCGACGCTGACGAACGTGCCGCTGCTCAGCTTGAAATCCTCGGTCAGCCGGCCGTCGAACAGCAGCCCGAGTTCCGGCCGCTCAGGATCGGCGAAGACCCCCGCGTCGCCGCTGCGGTAATAACCCTCGTCGTCGAATACGTCGCGCGGATCGACGTCGGCATGCCAGTAGCCGCGCATCACGTTCGGCCCCTTGAAGCGCAGTTCGAGCTTGCCGCCGCACGGCACGAGCTTCGCGTCGCAGCCGGGTGCGGGCAGGCCGATGTAGCCGGCGCGCATCAGCGGCCCGGTCGTGAACAGGCACGACGGCGACGCCTCCGTCATCCCGAGGCCGGCCATGATCCGGATGCGCTCGCCGCAATGCGCGTCGGTCACGCGGTCGAGCCGGTCCCACGCGGCCTGCGACAGCCCCGCGCCGCCGAAGAAATACAGCTTCACGCGCGAGAAGAACGTGTCGCGCAGCACGGCATCGCGTTCGAGCGCGACGGTCAGCTCTTCCCAGCCCTTCGGCACGTTGAAGTAGATCGTCGGCGCGATCTCGCGCAGGTTGCGCACGGTTTCATCGAAGCGGCCCGGCACCGGGCGGCCGTCGTCGATGTACAGCGTGCCGCCGTTGTACAGCGCGATGCCGAGGTTGTGACTGCCACCGAACGTGTGATTCCACGGCAGCCAGTCGACCAGCACCGGCGGTTCGCGCGTCAGCTCGGGCATCGTCTGGCGCAGCATCTGCTGGTTGCTGCACAGCATCCGGTGCGTGGTCGGCACGGCCTTCGGCTGCTTCGTCGACCCCGACGTGAACAGGATCTTCGCGAGATGATCGGGGCCGACCGCTTCATGGATCGCGTCGATCGTGCGCGGAACGGTCGCGAGCAGGCGCGACAGCGGCACGACGCGGCCCGCCGCGACGCCATCGGCATCCGCATCGTTCGCGACGATCAGCGCCGCATCGGCCGGCAGCGTCGCGTCGAGCGCACGCGCGAACGGCGCGCGCTCGGCGACGAACACCGCGCCCGGCCGCAGCACGCCGAGCGTGTGACGCAGCTTGCCGTAATCGGTCGACACCAGCGAATACGCGGGCGAGATCGGCGCATACGGCACGCCGGCCAGCATCGCCGCGAACATCAGCTGCAGATGCTCGAGATCGTTGCCGGACAGCACCGCGAGCGGTCGCTCGACCGACAGCCCGAGATCGATGAGACCCTGGCCGAGCGCGCGGGCGCGTTCGAGCATCTGCGCGTAAGTGATTTCGATCCAGTTGCCATCGGCGCCGCGCCGCGCGGCGAGCACGCGGTCGGGATGCGCGTGCGCGCCGCGCACGAGGCAGTCGGTCAGGCGCGTCGGGTAGTCGCCGAGCGGTTCGCGCGAGCGCAGGTACCACGTGCCGTTTTCCGCGCGACGAATCTCGGCCGCGCCGACCGCGACGGCCGCCGCGCGATAGCGCACGCCGCCGGTGTCGTTCGCCGGCCCGCTTACGGGCGTCGCAACATTCATCGTCGGTTCGCTCATATCGGGTAATGACGCGGTGTGGTCTGCACGGTGATCCAGCGCAGCTCGGTGAATTCGGCGATCGACGCGCGGCTGCCGAAGCGGCCGTAGCCGCTCGCCTTCGTGCCGCCGAACGGCATCTGCGCCTCGTCGTGCACGGTCGGCCCGTTGATGTGGCAGATCCCCGATTCGATCCGGCGCGCGACCGTCATCGCGCGTGCGATATCGCGGCTGAACACGCTCGCCGACAGCCCGAACTCGCTGTCGTTCGCGAGCGCGACCGCTTCGTCGTCGCTGTCCGCGCGCAGGATCGCCACCACCGGCGCGAACGATTCCTCGCGATACAGCCGCATGTCGCGCGTGACGCCGTCGACGATCGCGGGCTGCATCGTCGCGCCCTCGATCCGGCAGCCGAGCGGCAGGCGCGCGCCGTGCGCACGCGCATCCTCGACGAGCGACGCGGCACGCGCGGCCGCGGCCGCATCGACCATCGTGCCGAGCGCATGGCCCGCCAGCGGATCGCCGGCGACCAGCGAGCGCGCCTTGTCGGCCAGCCGTTCGACGAGCGCATCGGCGATCGGCCGCGCGGCGATCACGCGCTCGGTCGACATGCAGATCTGCCCCTGGTTGAAGAACGCGCCGAACGCGATCGCGTCGACGGCCGCATCGAGATCGGCATCGTCGAGCACGAGCACCGGCGCCTTGCCGCCGAGTTCGAGCAGCACGGGTTTCAGGTGCGCGGCCGCATGGCGCGCGATGATGCGCCCGACGTGCGTGGAGCCGGTGAAGTTGATCCGCTTCACGTGCGGATGCGCGATCAGCCGCTCGACGAGTTCGGGCGCATCGGCCGCCGCGTGCGTGATCACGTTCACGAC
The DNA here is from genome assembly GCF_001521935.1 of Burkholderia sp. RF7-non_BP4. Classification (NCBI taxonomy): domain Bacteria; kingdom Pseudomonadati; phylum Pseudomonadota; class Betaproteobacteria; order Burkholderiales; family Burkholderiaceae; genus Burkholderia; species Burkholderia sp. RF7-non_BP4. The sequence continues at coordinate 266,031 of NZ_LOTA01000031.1, forward strand.
GCCCGCGCCGAGCCCGGCATCCTCCAGCACCGCGCCGATCAGCGCGTGCACGCCCGGGCACGCTTCGGACGCCTTCAGCACGACCGTGTTGCCGCATGCGAGCGGCATCGCCAGCGCGCGCGTACCGAGGATCACCGGCGCGTTCCACGGCGCGATGCCGAGCACGACGCCGCACGGCACGCGCATCGCCAGCGCGAGATTGCCGGGCACGTCGGACGGGATCACGTCGCCGTCGATCTGCGTCGTCATCGACGCGGCCTCGCGCAGCATGTTCGCCGCGAGCCTCACGTTGAAGCCGAGCCAGCCGGGCGTCGCGCCCGTTTCGGCGACGCCGGTCGCGATGAACGCGTCGATGCGCGCGTCCATCAGGTCCGCGGCCTTCAGCAGGCGGCGGCGCCGTTCGGTCGGCGCGAGCGCCGCCCATGCGGGGAACGCGCGATGCGCGGCTTCGATCGCCGCGTCGGCGTCGGCCGGGCCGGCCGCCGGCGCGCGCGACGCGAGCGCGCCCGTCGCGGGGTTGAATCGGTCGAAGGTTCGGCCGTCGCGGGCGGTGCACCACTCGCCGGCGATCAGCATCCGTCTGTCGGTCATGTCGTCTCCTGCCTTGCCTGTCTCTGTCGGTTGCGTCGGCGCTTGTATCGGCGCTCGTGCTTGTATCAGCGCTTGTATGCCTGCAGGCCCGGCTTGATCGTCTTGTCGTCGAGGAACTGCTTCAGCCCCTGCTCGCGGCCGCGCTCCGGATCGCGCAGCTGCGCCTGGTCGAGCTTCGCATACAGGTAATCCTCGCACTGCTCCCACGTGAGTTCGCGCGAACGCTTGAAGCCGTGCTTCGCCGCGCGCAGCACGACCGGGTTCTTGTCCATCAGCCGCGCGGCGAGCGCGATCGTCGCGTCGCGCAGGCCGGCCAGCGGCACGCTGCTGTTCACGAGGCCCATTTCAGCCGCCTCGACACCGGTGAACGTGTCGCCGGTCATGATGTAGTGCAGCGCGCGGCGATGCCCGACCGTGTCCGCCATCGCCTTGCTGACGAGGTTGCCCGGCGGGATGCCCCAGTTGATTTCGGACAGCCCGAACACCGCTTCGTCCGCCGCGATCGCGAGGTCGCACGCGACGAGCGGCGAGAAGCCGCCGCCGAAGCACCAGCCGTTCACCATCGCGATCGTCGGCTTGTTGTACATCCGCAGGCGGCGCCACTGCCATTCCGACGCGTCGCGCCGCACCTTTTCCTGCAGCGCGTCGGAGCCGCCGTCGATCTCGCGGAAATATTCCTTCAGATCCATGCCGGCCGTCCACGCCGCGCCCGCGCCGGTCAGCACCAGCACCTTCGCCTCGTCGTCGAATTCGACCGCGTCGAGGACCTCCAGCATCTCCCGGTTCAGCGTCGGGCTCATTGCGTTGCGCTTCTCGGGGCGGTTCAGCGTGACCCACGCGATGCCGGCCTCCACCTTCACTTCAACGGTCTGCCAGCGGTTGTCGTACTTGCTCATGTCTGTTCCTGTCGTTCGTTCCTGTGCGATTCGGTGCGCAGCATTCCTGCTGCGAACGACTTCATTTAATATCAGGCTACCTGATATTGCAAGCGGCACGAGCGCCGGTGTAAACCCGGAGCGGAAAGCGGCGGCGATGCTGGAATCGGGGAACGGTCAGGCGACCGGCGAGCGGGCGGGAACGCGAACACGGGCCGCACGGGCCCGTGTCGTGCAGGTTCGGGAAAGGGTCAGCGGCGCAGGTTGCGCGCGAACAGTTCGAGCGTGCGCTGCACGTGCGTGGCGTCGTCGATGGAGACGTCGCCGAGCATCCGCGTCTCGAGCGGACGCAGCACGGCTTCGCATTCGCGCAGCATCGCCGCGCCTTCGTCGGTCAGCGTCAGCAGGATGATGCGGCCGTGCGACGGGTCGGCTTCGCGCGTGACGAAACCGCGGGCGGCCATCACGCTCATCACCTCGTTCGCCGATTGCGGCGTGATGAACGAGCGTTCCGCCAGTTGCGCGTTCGACGACGCGCCGCGCGCCTCGAGCACCGACAGCGCCGTGTATTGCGCGAGCGTGATGCCGAGCGGCGCGAGCGCGTCGGTCATGTGGCGGCGCAGCAGCCGTTCGAGACTGCCGACCACGTAGGTCAGGCGCTGCGGCACGCGGGCCTTCTGCTTGTCGCCCGTCGCGCGGGCGGCGTTCTTCGCGGCGTTTTTCGCGTTCGCGGGCTTGGTCGGTGCGGAACTCATGGTGCGGGCGGGATGGAATTGCGGGCCATCTTACCAGCACGTCGGGGGAGCGATCGGCGTGTTCCGGCAAGCCGGACCGCCTCCGTGCGCGCGTGCATGCGCGGCTGACCGCGCGCCGGATCGCCTGGCTCGCTGCGTCGGACGCATCCCATGAACGGGATCCGACACGCGGTCAGCCGCGCGGCGCCCCCGCGAATCGCGCGGTCGGCAGCCCCGTGTAGCGCGTCCGGGCGACGAATACGCCGCCGGCGTGCGCATCGCTCGCCAGCGCGTCGTCGCTCAATCCGACGCGCGCGCTCGTCACGTACAGCCGGCCTTCGCCGTCGAGCGTCACGCAGCTCGGCTGCGCGGTCGGCACGGTCACGCGGTCCGTCTCGACGCCGTCCGGCCCGTAGCGCACCACGCGCCGGCCGCCCCACTGCGCATTCCACAGGCCGCCGTCGCGATCGACGATCGAACCGTCCGGATCGCCGTCGGGATCGGTCAGGCGCGCGAACGGCCGCACGTTCGCGACATCGCCGCCTGCACGGTAATCGCAGACGAAAATCTCGCGCACCATCGAATCGCAGAAATACATCTTCGACCCGTCCGGCGAGAACGCGATGCTGTTCGCGATCGCCGCCGCCGGCAACGCAAGCCGTTCGAGCGTGAGGTCCGGATTGAGCCGGTAGAAGCCGCCGACCGCGCGCGGCGGGTCGCCGCCTTCGTCCTTCATCCCGAACACGAACGCGCCGAACGGATCGCAGCGGCCGTCGTTCAGCCGCGTCGGCAGATCGGGTTCGACGTCGACGATCCGCGTGAATTCGCCGCTGCGCAGGTCGAAAAACGCGAGATGCGTCGCGAGCCCGACGAGCAGCACGTTCGGCTCGTTCGTCAGCGCGAAGCACGCGAGCCGCTCGGGCATCGGCCACTGCGCGAGGTCCGAGCCGTCCGCGCGGCAGCGCCACAGCCGCGCGCCTTCGATGTCCGTCCAGTACAGCGCGTGCGTGGCGTCGCACCACGTCGCGCCTTCGCCGAGCGTGTTGCGGCTGTCGACGAGCAGCGCCGCCGCGCCCGGATCAATCTGTTGCATGCCGTCTCCCGATATCTGTCGCCTTCGCGGGCGGACGCGCGTTCGTCAGGGTCAGATCTTCATCGCGCGCCGCTGGTTGCGACGATACTGGTCGAACAGCACCGCGAGCAACAGAATTCCGCCGCGTATCAGATATTGGTAAAAGGTCGGCACGTTCAGCAGGCTCATCGCGTCCTGCACGGAACCCATGATCAGCACGCCGACCAGCACGCCGGAAATCGTCGCGACGCCGCCCGTCAGCGATACGCCGCCGAGCACGCACGCGGAGATCACGCCGAGTTCGAGGCCGACCGACGTCTTCGGATCGCCGAGGCTCATCCGCGACGCGAGCATCACGCCGGCGAAGCCGGTCACGAGCCCCTGCAGCACGAACACCGCGATCTTGATGCGCATCACCGGCAGCCCCGCGAGCAGCGCGGCCTCGCCGTTGCCGCCGACGGCCAGCACGTTCTTGCCGAACACGGTCTTGCGCAAGAGGAAACCGAACACGACGAAGCCGACGATGTTGCTCCAGATCGGATACGAAATGCCGAGGAACGACCCGCCGCCGAGATCGAAGAAGCGCTCCTCGGAGATCATCACCGCGTCGCCGTTCGACGTGATGAACGCGAGCCCGCGCACGACTTCCATCATCGCGAGCGTGACGATCAGCGAATTGATCCGCCAGCGCGCGATCAGCACGCCGTTGACGAGCCCGACCGCACCGCCCGCGAGCACGCCGGCCGCGATGCCGAGCACGACGCTGTGCGTCGCGGTGATCAGCGTCGACGCGACGACGCCCGAAAACGCGACGATCGACGCGACCGACAGGTCGACTTCGCCGAGCGCGAGCACGAACATCATCGTCACCGCGATCGAGCCGATCAGCGTGACCGACAGCAGCAGGCCCTGGATGTTGCGCGGCGTGAGGAAGTCCGGCACGGTCAGCGACAGCGTCGCGAACAGCACGAGGAACACCATCACGATGCCGGAGCGGTTGATCAGTTGCCACACGCCGCCGCGCGCTCGCGCGGGCGCGGCCGCGGCATCCGGGGACGGGGAAGTACGTTGGGGTTGCATTGCCTGGCTCATATCGGTTGCTTTCCGGTTGACTGCGCTAGCGCGGCAGCGCGAGCTTGATCAGCGCATCGGGCGTCGCCTGCGCCTTCGCGATCTCGCCCGCGATCCGCCCTTCCTTCATCACGACGATGCGGTCCGACACGCCGATCACCTCGGCCAGGTCGCTCGACACGATGATCACCGTGCGGCCCGCTTCCGCGAGCTCGTAGAACAGGTTGTAGATTTCCGCGCGCGCGCCGACGTCGATGCCGCGCGTCGGCTCGTCCATCAGGAACACGTCGATGCGCTCGGCCAGCCAGCGCGCGAGCACGACCTTCTGCTGGTTGCCGCCCGACAGCGCGCCGATCGGCGTCTCGCCGTCGCGGGTCTTGATCGCGAGCCGCTCGATGTAGCGTTGCGCGAGTTCGCGTTCGCGCCGCGCGTCGAGCAGCACGCGCGCCGGGCTGAAATGGCGGCGCGCGCTGATGTTCAGGTTGTCGGCGACCGACGCGATCGCGACGATGCCTTCCTGCTTGCGGTCCTCCGGGCACAGCGCGATGCCGGCACGCACCGCGTCGCGCGGGCTCGCGAACGCGACGCGCTTGCCGCCCAGCTCGACGTGCCCGCCGCTCGGGCGCGCCGCGCCGTACAGCAGCTTCATCAGCTCCGAACGCCCCGCGCCGACGAGCCCGAAGAAGCCGACGATCTCGCCGCGCCGCGCCGCGAACGACACCGGCTCGGACAGGCCGGGCCCCATCAGCCCCTTCGCCTCGATCAGCACGTCGCCGGCCGTGCGCGGCCGGTAGCCGTACACGTCCTCGATCGAGCGGCCGACCATGCAGCCGATCAGCCGGTCCCGGTCGAGATCGGCGACGGATTCGAACGTCTCGATCCGGCGGCCGTCGCGGAATACCGTCACGCGGTCGCACAGCGCGTCGACTTCCTCCATCCGGTGCGTGACGTAGATGATCGCGCGGCCTTCCGCCCGCAGCGAACGGATGATACGGAACAGCTGCGTGGTCTCGCGCGCGGACAGCGAGCTGGTCGGTTCGTCGAATGCGATCACGCGCGCGTCGCGCATCAGCGCCTTGCCGATCTCGATCATCTGGCGCTGGCCGATCGACAGATATTTCACCGGAATGTCCGGATCGATATGCTCGCCGAGCCGCTCCAGCGCATCGAGCGCGCGCACCGCAAGCGCACGTTCGTCGACCACGCCGAGCCGGCTCGGCAACTGGCCGAGCATCAGGTTCTCCGCGACCGTCAGCTCGGGCACCAGATGCAGCTCCTGGTAGATGATCGCGATGCCGGCCTCGAGCGCGGCGCGCGTCGACGCGAAGCGCTGCACCGTGCCGTTCAGCGTCAGCGTGCCGGCCTGCGGCTGGTTCACGCCGGACAGCACCTTCAGCAGCGTCGACTTGCCCGCGCCGTTCTCGCCCATCAGCCCGTGCACTTCGCCCGCGCGCACCGACAGCGACACGCCGTCGAGCGCGCGCACGCCGGGGAACGTCACGGTGATGCCGTCGAGCGCGAGCAGCGCATCGCCGGACGTGGCCGCGTCGTCGTGGTCGGACACGGCCGTCATCGTCTGCATCGTCATCGCGTCGTCGCCCCGCACGCTCAGATGCCGAGCTCGGTGCGCACGGCCTGCCAGTTCGTGCGCGTCATCAGCTTGCCGCTCGTCTGCGTGTCGGCGGGCGGCGTCTTGCCGTTACGGATCCAGTCGACGAGGTTCTGCGTGCTGTCCTTGCCGTGGTTCGTCGAGCTGACCGCGATCGTTCCGTAGAAGCCGGTCGGTTCCTTCTTCTGGAATTCGGCGAACGCCTCGCCCGCGCCGTTGATGCCGACGCCGATCACGTCGGCCGCCGGGATGTGCAGCTGTTCGGTCGCGCGCACCGCGCCGAGCACGGTTTCCTCGTTCAGCGCGAAGACCACCCATTTCTTCACGTTCGGATGGCGCGAGAGCACCGGGAAGGCCGCCTCGAGGCCGCCGCTGTCGTCGGTCGTCTTCTGCGGCGCGTCGAAGATGTTCTCCTTGCGGAAGCCGTTCGCGAGCAACGCCTGCGTCGCGCCGTCGGTGCGCAGCTTCGCCGTCGGCAGCTCGTAGTTGGTGATGCGCAGCGCGCCGACTTCCTCGGGCTTCCAGCCGCGCCGCTTCATCTCGTCGGCGATCGCCTGGCCGACCTGGTTGCCGATCTTGGTCGCCGACATCCCGAGGTGCGGCACGTTCGTGAGCGGCTTGCCGGTCGAGTCGACGAGCTGGTCGTCGACCGTCACGAACTTCATGTTGTAGCGCTTCGCGCGCGCGGCGATCGCCGGCCCGAGGCGCACGTCGGGCGCGCAGATCACGAAGCCCTGCGCGCCTTGCGAGTTGAGGTTGTCGATCGCGGCCAGCACCTTCTCGCCGTCCGGCGTGCCGATCTTCACGACCGAGAAGTTTTCCTTCTGGCCCAGCGCGGACGCCGCGTTCTGCTCGTTGATGAACCATGCCTGCTCGGGCATCTTCACCAGGAAGCCGATCTTCAGCGGCGCGTCGGCGTGCGCCGCGCCGTGCATCCCGAACGGCGCAATGCAAAGCGCGGCCAGCAGCGCGCGCAGGGTGTGTCGGCGAATCGTGCGGTTCATGCGGTGTCTCCTTGTATTGGCTTGGGTCTTCAACTACCGTCGTGCGCGGTCGCGCTCGCGATGGCGCGCGCCGGCACGGTGTCAGCGGCCGAACGCGTCGGTCCCGACGCGCCGCCCGAACAGAAACGCATCGGCGACGAGCCGCAACGGCCGCACGTCGACGTCGCTTTCGCCGCGCGCGATCAGCGCGCGGAACTGCGCATACAGCGCCGGATATTCGCGCTGCGGCCCGATCTCGACCGGCTCGCCGCCGATCGACAATTGCGCGCCGCCGCGGCTGATCGCGAGCACGCCGTCCGACGTGTCGACCGCGATTTCCCATTGCTCGACGGGGCCGTGCCGCCAGTCGAATTCCGCGCGCACGGGCACGCCTTCCGTATCGGCGCAATCGAGTTCGGCCGCGATCGGCATCTGCGCGTCGCTCGGCACGTAGAGCGTCGCCTCGCGCAACACGAGTTCGCGCGGCAGGATCCGCGTGACGATCGACAACGCGTTGATGCCGGGATCGAACACGCCGAGGCCGCCGGGTTCCCAGATCCACTGCTGGCCCGGATGCCAGCGCCGCACATCTTCCTTCCAGCGCACCTGCACCGCGCGGATCGTGCGCGTCGCGAGCCATGCGCGCGCCGGTTCCACCGCGCTCGCGCAGCGCGAATGCCAGGTCGCGAACAGCGTGAGGCCGCGTTCGTGCGCGAGCGCGTCGAGCGCGGCCACTTCGCCGAGCGTCGCGCCCGGCGGCTTTTCGAGCATCACGTGCTTGCCGGCTTCGAGCGCGGCGCGCGCCTGCGCGTAGCGCACCTGCGGCGGCGCGCACAGCGACACCGCGTCGAGTTCGGGTTCGGCGGCCAGCAGCGCGCGCAGGTCCTGATAATTGCGCACGCCGCTGACTTCCGCGTGACGGCTCGCGCACGCGGTCAGCACGAAACCCGGTTCGGCGGCGATCGCCGGCAGGTGCTGGTCGCGCGCGATCTTGCCGATCCCGATCACGCCCAGCGAAATCACGTTGCTCATCTGCGTTCCTCCTTCGCCACTTGCTCAGTGCGCCCAGCGCAGCACGAGCGGATCGAGCCGGCGCGCGATCGCGATCAGCTCCGCGCGCGTGTCCGGATGCAGTTCCGGCATCGGATGCCGCGGCCGCTCGCACGCGATCACGCCGCCTTCGCGCATCAGCGCCTTCGCGGTGAGGATCCCGGACTGGCGGTTCTCGTGATTGATCAGCGGCAGCCACGCCTGATAGCGCGCGAACGCATCGTCGTGCCGCCCTTCGCGGAAGGCTTCGAGGATCGGCCGGATGCCGTCCGGAAACCCGCCGCCCGTCATCGCGCCGGTCGCGCCGGCATGCAGGTCGGCGAGCAGCGTGATCGCTTCCTCGCCGTCCCACGGCCCTTCGATCGCGTCGCCGCCGAGCCGGATCAGCTCGCGCAGCTTGTTCGCCGCGCCGGGCGTCTCGATCTTGAAGTACGCGACCTGCTCGATCTCGCGCGCCATCCGCGCAAGGAACGGCGCGGACAACGCGGTGCCGCTCGCGGGCGCGTCCTGGATCATGATCGGAATGTCGATCGCGTCCGACACGCGCGCGAAGAAGTCGAAGATCTGCGCTTCGGGCACGCGGAACGTCGCGCCGTGATACGGCGGCATCGCCATCACCATCGACGCGCCGAGCTGCTGCGCGCGCAGGCTGCGCGCGGCGCACACCTGCGTGCCGTAGTGCGACGTCGTGACGATCACCGGCACGCGGCCGGCGACGTGTTCGAGGATCGTGCGCGTGAGCACGTCGCGTTCGTCGTCGGTGATCGCGAATTGCTCGGAGAAGTTCGCGAGGATGCACAGGCCGTCGGAGCCCGCGTCGATCATGAAGTCGACCGCGCGCTTCTGGCTCGCGAGGTCGAGCTCGCCGGTGTCGGAAAACGTCGTCGGGACGACGGGAAAGATGCCGCGATAACGCGGCGTGCTGCTCGATGTCATGGTTCGGTCCTGCATCGGCCTCGAGGCGAGGCCATCAAGCGTTCACGGTTTCGTATCGCCACTTCGCATCGCGCGGAACATCGCCCGCGCCCGCCTGCCGCTCAATGCGAATGACTCGGCACGTCGGCGCCGCGCATGCCGACCAGGAAGTCGAGGTCGCACCCCTCGTCGGCCTGCAGCACGTGATCGATGTACAGCCGCGCGTAGCCGCCCTTGCCGAGCTGGCCGGCCACGCCGGGCGCCGCGGTCGGATCGACGTCCGACAGGCGACGTTGCAGTTCGTCATCCGTAATGTCCAGGTGCAGCGTGCCGGCGTCGCAGTCGAGTTCGATCCAGTCGCCGTTGCGTACGGCGGCCAGCGGCCCGCCCGCGGCGGCTTCCGGCGCGACGTGCAGCACCACCGTGCCGTAAGCCGTGCCGCTCATCCGCGCATCCGAGATCCGCACCATGTCCTTGACGCCCTGGCGCAGCAGCTTCGGCGGCAGCCCCATGTTGCCGACCTCGGCCATCCCCGGATACCCGCGCGGCCCGCAGTTCTTCAGCACCAGCACCGAGCTGGCATCGACGTCGAGCGCTTCGTCGTTGATCGTCGCCTTGTAGTGATCGAGGTTCTCGAACACCACCGCGCGGCCGCGATGCTTCAGCAGCTCGGGGCTCGCCGCCGACGGCTTCAGGACCGCGCCGCGCGGCGCGAGATTGCCGCGCAGGATGCAGATGCCGCCGTCCGCGATCAGCGGCCGGTCGAGCGGGCGGATCACCTCGTCGTCGTAGTTCGGCGCTTCGCGCACGTTGTCCCACAGCGACTTGCCGTTGACCGTCAGCGCGTCCGGGTGCGGCAGCAGCCCGCCTTCGCCGAGCCGGCGCAGCACGGCCGGCAGCCCGCCCGCGTAATAGAACTCCTCCATCAGGAAGCGCCCGGACGGCATCAGGTCGACGATCGTCGGCGTGTCGCGGCCGATGCGCATCCAGTCCTCCAGCTCGAGCGGCACGCCGATGCGGCCCGCGATCGCCTTCAGGTGGATCACCGCGTTGGTCGAGCCGCCGATCGCCGCATTCGCGCGGATCGCGTTCTCGAACGCGGCGCGCGTCAGGACCTTCGACAGCACGAGCCCTTCGAGCGCCATCTCGACGATACGGATGCCGGACATGTGCGCGAGCACGTAGCGGCGCGAATCGACGGCCGGAATCGCGGCGTTGTGCGGCAGCGCGACGCCGAGCGCCTCGGCCATGCACGCCATCGTCGACGCGGTGCCCATCGTGTTGCAGGTGCCGGCCGAGCGCGACATCCCGGCCTCGGCCGACAGGAAGTGGTGCAGGTCGATCTCGCCCGCCTTCAGCGATTCATGCAACTGCCACACGGCCGTGCCCGAGCCGATGTTCTTGCCTTCGAGCTTGCCGTTCAGCATCGGCCCGCCCGACACGACGATCGCCGGCACGTCGCAGCTCGCCGCGCCCATCAGCAGCGCCGGGGTCGTCTTGTCGCAGCCGGCGAGCAGCACGACCGCGTCGATCGGGTTGCCGCGGATCGCTTCCTCGACGTCCATCGACGCGAGGTTGCGCGTGAGCATCGCCGACGGCCGCAGGTTCGATTCGCCGTTCGAGAACACCGGGAACTCGACCGGGAAGCCGCCGGCTTCCGAGATCCCGCGCTTCACGTGTTCGGCGAGCTTGCGGAAGTGCGCATTGCACGGCGTCAGTTCGGACCACGTGTTGCAGATGCCGATGATCGGCCGGCCGTCGAACTCGTGATCGGGGATGCCCTGGTTCTTCATCCAGCTCCGGTACATGAAGCCGTTCTTGTCGTTCGTGCCGAACCATTGGGTGGAGCGCAGCCTGGGTTTTGTTGCCGACATCGTCAGTCCTGTGGTGACGGGATACCGGCGCAGTCTAGGCAGAATTTTGATAACTGGCTAATGACGTTTTAGGCGATTACGATATCGATTCCGATATCGATATAAACCCGTACGATGCAAGAAGCCAGCCCGTGGGGAAACCGCAACCGCCTGAAGACCCGCCAGCTCCTGCTGCTCGTCGCGCTCGCCGACGAAGGCAGCATTCACCGCGCGGCGGCCGCGCTGAACATGACGCAGCCGGCCGCGTCGAAGCTGCTGCGCGAGCTCGAGGAATCGATCGGCGCGGTGCTGTTCGAGCGGCTGCCGCGCGGAATGCGGCCGACGCTGTATGGCGACGTGCTGATCCGCCACGCGCGTGCGGCGCTCGGCAGCCTCGATCAGGCGCGCGAGGAACTGGCCGCGCTGAAGGCCGGCCATCTCGGGCACGTGGCGGTGGGCGCGATCACGTCGCCGGGGCTGCGGCTCGTGCCGCCGGCCGTCGCCGCGGTGAAGGGCACGCATGCGAACGTGCGCGTGTCCGTTGCGATCGACACGAGTAATGCGCTGCTCGAACACCTCGCGCAGGACAAGCTCGACATCGTGCTCGGCCGGCTGTCCGCCGAACACGACAAGCTGCACCTGCGCTACGAGCCGCTGACCGGCGAGCCGGTCGCCGCGGTCGTGCGGCCCGGCCATCCGCTGCTCGCGCAGGCGCCGCTGTCGCTCGCCGACGTGCAGCGCGCCGCGTGGGTGATGCCGCCGGCCGGCAGCGTGCTGCGCCATCGCTTCGAGCTCGTGTTCCAGCGCGCGAGCCTGGCGCCGCCCGCAAACGTCGTCGAGACGGCCGCGCTGCTGTTCATCACGCAGCTGATCGAGCAGAGCGACATGATCGCGGTGCTCGCGGAAGATGTCGCGCTGTACTACGCGCGACACGGGATCGTCTCGGTGCTGCCGCTGGAGATGGATTGCCGGATGGACGATTTCGGGATCATCACGCGCACCGACCGGCTGCATTCGCCGGCTGTCGAGGTGATGGCGGATGCGATTCGGGCGGCGGCGAGGGAGGTTTACGGGGTCGGGGTGTAACGCGGCGCGGGCCGGTTTCGTCCGGCCCGCGTGCCGCGTTGCGGTTACGCCCGGCGCGCAGCGAACCCGGCCCGCTCCAAACGTGGCATCACCCCGCCGCGCACTCGATCACCGGTTCGCACCGGATCGGGAAATTCACCGAATTCGCCACATAGCACTTCGCATGCGCGTCATGATGCAGCCGCTCGGCCAGTTCGCGGTCGTCGCCCGCGCGGATCGTCACACGCGGGTGCAGCACGATTTCGGTGAAGCGCCCCGGCTCGGGGCTGTCGAGCATCGTCGCTTCGGCGTCGTCGACATACGCGAGCACGCGGACGCCCGCATCCGAACACAGATGCAGATACCAGAGCTTGTGGCACGCCGATACCGACGCCAGCAGCAGGTCTTCCGGATTCCAGCGCGCCGCGTCGCCGCGGAACGCCGGATCCGACGAGCCCGGGATGTCCGGCTTCGAACCCGCGCGGATCACATGATCGCGGCCGTATTCGCGATACCCCGACGTGCCGGTGCCCCGGTTGCCGGTCCACTCCACTGCTACGCGGTACTTGTGTTCGCCATGCGCCATCTCGCTCTCCTCTGCTGTCGGAACGTGAGGCCGTCATTGTGGCACCGGAATGTCGTTTGGTATACCATTATTCCAAAATGAGGAACCCGGAAGCATGGAAGCCAGACCCGATTCCACGGCGGACGCCGTGGCCGCATCGTTGCGGGAGATGATCATCAACGGCGAGTTGCACGCAGGTGAGCGGCTCGTCGAGCGCGACCTCGCCGAGCGCTTCGGAATCAGCCGGATTCCGATGCGCGAGGCGATCCAGCGTCTGGAGCGCGAAGGCTTGCTGGACATCTTCCGCAATCGCGGCGCGGTCGTGCGGATGCTGAGCGCGTCCGACGTGCAGGAAATCTACGACATGCGCGCGCTGCTCGAAGGCGATGCCATCTACCGCAGCGTGAAGCGGCTCGACGACGAAACGCTCGCGCGTGCCGAACTCGTGCACCGGCTGCTCGGCGAATCGAACGTGCCGCGCCGGCAAGGCGAACTGAATCGCGAATTCCATGCGTTGCTGTATTCGTGCTGCGACAACGCGCGGCAGTTGAAGGCGATCGCGGAACTGCGCAGCCAAGTCGAGCGCTACGAGCGGCTGCAAACCACGTTGCTCGCGGATACGCCGTCGTTCCAGGTCGAGCACGACGCAATCCTGCAAGCATGCCGCGAACGCAATGCACGTGGCGCCCGCGCGATGACGGTCGCGCATCTCGATTCGGCACGGCGCATCGTGATGCGGCTCGTCGAAGGCGGGTGACGATGCCGGGCGATCCGGCCCGGCCTCGTCATTGCATCCACCGGTTCGCGGCCCGCCCCATGTGCAGCTTCCAGCCCGCGCCCGGTACCGGAAAAACTCGCGCCCCCGTCGGCGTCTACGCCATCGCGCGCCGCCCCGGCGCCGCGCCCGTCGTACCCCGCACCATCAGCCGCGGCACCGGCGCCGTCCGCACGCGCGATGCATCGTCGATGTGCCCGCCCGCCTCGCGCAATGCGTTGAGCAGTTCGACCGCGAGCCCCGCGGCCTCGGCGGTCGGGATCGCAACGGTCGTCAGCGTGGGACGCGTGTCGCTGGCCAGATGGATATCGGTGATGCCGACGATCGACAGATCGTCGGGCACGCGCCGGCCGCGATCGGCCGCGGCGTGCAGCGCGCCGATCGCGGGCAGGTCGTTGGTCGCGACCAGCGCGGTCAGCTCCGGATGCGCGTCGAGCAGCCAGCCCGCCGCGCGCACGCCGCCTTCGATCGAATCGGGTTCGGCCGCGACGATCGACGCGTCGAGCCCGGCTTCGCGCATCACGTCGACGAAGCCGTCGTAGCGCGCCGCCTGCACGCCGCTCGCCGAGCCGCCGACGATCACGCCGATCGTCCGGTGCCCGAGCTCGAGCAGATGCCGCGTCGCGATCCGCCCCGCCTCGCGGAAATCCACGGCCACGCACGGCAACCCGTCGGGCGGCGCATCGGGCCGCTCCCACAGGCACAGCACGACCGGCACGCCGCGCCGCGCGACGTCGACGAGATCCGGCAAATGCAGGTTCGCGTTGGTCACGAGAATGCCTTCGGAAATCGTGCCGGCGATCTGGTCGAGATACGCGCGCCCCTGCAACGGATCTTCGTTGGTATTGCAGACGATCAGGAATTGTCCGTTGCGGCGCACCGCGCGTTCGACCGCGAGCGCGAATTCCGGATAAAACGGATTGGCGATGCTCGACACCATCAGCGCGACCGTCGGCGCGCGCCCTTCCGCCAGCGCCCGCGCGGCCAGATGCGGCCGGTAGCCGAGCGCCTGCACGGCGTCGAGCACCCGCGCCCGCGTGGCTTCGCCGACCCGGCCGCGGTTGCGCAGCACGTTCGAGACCGTCGCGGCCGTCACGCCGGCGCGGCGGGCCACTTCATCGAGTGTCGCCATGATGTGTCCACTATATGAGATGCCGATCCAGTATTTGCTTCGCTCACCGAAGCGGCGCACTATCGCCGCACACCCTGCCGCCCGATCAACGGGCGCGACTCGGCCACGATCGCTATCGGCGCTTTTTTTGATCGCGATGGTTAAGCGCTTAAGCATCGATGAGAGCGCATTAGAACATGGAGCGGAGACAATGGCGAGCATCTCGATGCGGCGCGTGCAGAAAGCCTACGGCGAGCACGCGCCGGTCATTCGCGACGTCGATCTGGAGATCGGCGCGCACGAGTTCTGCGTGTTCCTCGGTCCGTCCGGCTGCGGCAAATCGACCCTGCTGCGGATGATCGCGGGCCTCGAGGACCTGAGCGACGGCGAGCTCTCGATCGACGGCCGCCGCGTCGACGACGTGCCGGCCGCCGAACGCGGCGTCGCGATGGTGTTCCAGAGCTACGCGCTGTTTCCGCACATGACGGTCTACGAGAACATGGCGTTCGGGCTGAAGCTCGCGCGCGTGCCGAAGGCCGAGATCGACCGGAAGGTGCGCGACGCCGCGCGGATCCTGCAGCTCGACACGCTGCTCGAGCGCAAGCCGAAGGCGCTGTCGGGCGGCCAGCGGCAGCGCGTCGCGATCGGTCGCGCGATCGTGCGCGAGCCCGGCGTGTTTCTGTTCGACGAACCGCTGTCGAACCTCGACGCGGCCTTGCGCGGCCAGACGCGCATCGAGATCGCAAAGCTGCACCGGCAGTTCGAACGCGCGAGCGTCGTCTACGTGACGCACGACCAGACCGAGGCGATGACGCTCGCCGACAAGATCGTGCTGCTGCACGCCGGCGCGGACACCGCGCGGCACGGCAGCATCGCGCAGGTCGGTGCGCCGCTCGACCTCTATCACCATCCGGCCAGCCGCTTCGTCGCCGGCTTCATCGGCTCGCCGCGAATGAACTTCCTGCCGGCCATCGTCGTCGCCTGCGACGCGCAGCGCACGATCGTCACCGTCGTGCCGTCCGGCGAAACCTTCACGCTGGCTCGCGACGGTTCCGCGCTCGCGGTCGGCGCGGCCGTCACGCTCGGCATCCGCCCCGAACACCTGACGCTCGGCGCCGCGCACGACGCGACCACGCTCGCGCGCGACGTCGTGCTCGTCGAGCGTCTCGGCGAGCAGACCTACGTTCACCTCGACCAGCCCGGCGGCACGCCGCTGATCGCGAAAGTGCCCGGCGACGCGCCGTTGCGTCGCGGCGAGCGCGTGCACGCGCATGCGCCGGCCGCGGCCTGCCACCTCTTCACCGAAGACGGCCGCGCGCTGCCCGCGTGCGCCGACCTTCCCGTCCACCATTACGCATAAGGATCGGCATGCGCCTCGGAGTCTGTTACTACCCGGAACACTGGCCGGAATCGATGTGGGCCGACGACGCCCGCCGGATGAAGGCGCTCGGCATCGCGCAGGTGCGGATCGCCGAATTCGCGTGGAGCCGCATCGAGCCGTCGCCGGGCGAATACGACTGGGGCTGGCTCGACCGCGCGGTCGACGTGCTCTCCGCGGCCGGTCTCGAGATCGTGATGTGCACGCCCACCGCGACGCCGCCGAAGTGGCTCGTCGACCGTCACCCCGACATCCTCGCGATCGGCGCGGACGGCCGGCCGCGCACGTTCGGTTCGCGCCGCCACTACGACTTCTCGTCGCTGACCTATCTCGACGCGTCGCGCCGCATCTGCACGGCGGTCGCCGAACGTTACGGTCGCCACCCGGCCGTGCGCTACTGGCAGACCGACAACGAGCTCGGTTGCCATCAGACGGTCGTCAGCTATTCGCCCGCCGCGCTCGTGCGTTTTCGCGCATGGCTGCAGGCGCGCTACGGCACGATCGACGCGCTGAACCGCGCGTGGGGCACCGTGTTCTGGAGCATGGAGTATCGGCATTTCGACGAAGTCGACGCGCCGGTCGGCACCGTGACCGAAGCGCATCCGTCGCACCGCCTCGACTACCGGCGCTTCGCGTCGGACGAAGTCGCGCGCTATCACCGGATGCAGGTCGACGTGATCCGCGCCCATTCGCCGGGCCGCCCCGTCGCGCACAATTTCATGCAGCTCTTCACCGAGTTCGATCACTACGAGGTCGCGCGCGACCTCGACGTCGCGACGTGGGACAGCTATCCGCTCGGCGCGCTCGAGGAGCAATGGTTCGCGCCCGACGTAAAGGCGCGCTGGCTGCGCACCGGCCACCCGGATTTCGCGTCGTTCAATCATGACCTCTATCGCGGGATGTCGAAGCTGCCGTTCTGGGTGATGGAGCAGCAGCCGGGGCCCGTGAACTGGGCGCACTGGAATCCCGCGCCGCTGCCGGGCATGGTGCGCCTGTGGAGCTGGGAAGCGTTCGCGCACGGCGCCGGCTGCGTGTCGTACTTCCGCTGGCGGCAGGCGCCGTTCGCGCAGGAGCAGATGCATGCGGGCCTGCACACGCCGGACGATCGACTCGACGAGGGCGGCCGCGAAGCACAGCGCGTCGCGCACGAGATTGCCGCCGTGATCGGCGCCGATGCCGACGCGAACGGCGCCGTGCGTGCGCCCGTCGCGCTCGTGTTCGACTACGAAGCGAAGTGGCTGCTCGAAGTGCAGCCGCAAGGCGCCGATTTCCACTACCCGCGCTTCGCGTTCGAGTACTACTCGGCGCTGCGTTCGCTCGGCCTCGACGTCGACATCATTTCCGCGCATGCGCCGCTCGACGGCTACCGGCTCGTCGTCGTGCCGCCGCTGCCGATCGTGCCGGACGACTTCGCGGCGCGGCTCGCCGCCTCGGGCGCGCATGCGGTGTTCGGGCCGCGCACCGGTTCGAAGACCATCGACCTGCAGATTCCGCCGACGCTGCCGCCCGGCCCGCTCGCCGCGATCCTGCCGATGCGCGTGTGGCGCGTCGAATCGCTGCGGCCGAACGTGACCGAGCGGATCAACGGCACGCTGCGCGACGGCTCGCCGCTCGCCGGCGACGCACGCCACTGGCGCGACCTCGTCGAGCTGCACGACGACGCACGCAGCGCCGTGCGTGCACGCTTCGCCGACGGTCATCCGGCCTGCGTGTCGCATGGCACGCTGCACTACTGGGCCGCGCTGTTCGACGATGCGACCACCGCGCGCCTGTTCGCCGACGTCGCGGCCGAAGCCGGCCTGACACCGTCGCCGCTTGGCGACGGCGTGCGCGTAAGCCGGCGCGGCGGCCTGACCTACGTATTCAACTACGGCGGCACGCCGCACACGATCGATGCGGTGCCGCCGTCCGCGTTCGTGGTCGGCGCCGCGCAGGTCGAGCCGCAAGGCGTCGCCGTGTACCGAAGCCGTTCGTAGCAACCGCCCCCGGCGCCGCGACGCGCCGGTCAAGCACAACGACACACAGGAATGGAGACATACATGACACATCGCCCCCTTCGCGTCGCCGCCCGGCTTGCGACCGCCGCCGCCATCGCGTTCGCTTCGTTCGGCGCCGCGGCGCCGGCCGACGCGGGCACGCTGACGATCAACATCGCGTTCAAGGGCGCCAGCCAGCGCGCGGTCTGGCAGTCGACGCTCGAGGCGTTCCACAAGGCCCATCCCGACATCGACGTGAAGCCCACCTTCGTCGACGAGGAAGCGTACAAGGTGCAGCTCCCCGCATGGCTCACGACCGTCGCACCCGACGTCGTGAACTGGCACGCGGGCGAGCGAATGGCGTACTACGCGAAGCGCGGGCTGTTCGAGGACCTGAGCGGCGACTGGGCGAAGAACGGCTGGGGCGCGATGTACGCGTCGACGCGCGACGCATCGTCGTACAACGGCAAGCAGTACGCGGCGCCGACCGTCTATTACTCGTGGGGGCTGTTCTATCGCAAGGACCTGTTCCGCAAGGTCGGCATCGCGGACGAGCCGAAGACCTGGGACCAGTTCCTCGACGCATGCAGGAAGCTGAAGGCGGCCGGCATCACGCCGGTCGCGGTCGGCGGCCGCGACGCGTGGACACTCGCCGGCTGGTTCGACTATCTCGACCTGCGCCTGAACGGCAATGCGTTCCACCAGCAGCTGATGGCCGGCGACGTGCCGTACACCGACCCGCGCGTGAAGAAGGTCTACACGACGTGGAAATCGCTGATCGATTCGGGCTATTTCATCGACAACGCGCTGTCCTACGATCTCGACGGCGCGCAGCCGTTCCTGTTCCAGGGCAAGGCCGCGATGATGCTGATGGGCACCTTCATCGCCGCAGGCTTTCCGCCGAACGTGAAGCAGGAAATGGGCTATTACCGCTTCCCGATCATCGACCCGAAGGTGCCGACCGCCGAGGACGGCCCGGTCGAATCGCTGCACATTCCGACCAAGGCGAAGAACAAGGCCGACGCGCATACGTTCCTCGCGTTCGTCGAAACGCCCGAGATGGGCGCGAAGCTCGCGGAAGGGCTCGGCTCGCTGTCGGCCAACAGCAAGTCGCCGGAACCGGCCGATCCGATCTCGCGGATCGGCTTCCGGATCCTCGCCGATACCCGTGGCGGCGTCGCGCAGTTCTACGACCGCGACATGACGAAGGAAATGGCCGACGAAGGGATGAAGGGGATGCAGCAGTTCCTCGCGAATCCCGCGCAGCTCGATACCGTGCTCGCGCAACTCGAGCAGACCCGCAAGCGGATCTACAAGAAGTAACCGCGTGCCCCTGCGGCGGCTCCGTGCCGCCGCGTCCGCCCAGGAGGCTTGCCGTGTCCAGTCCGATCACGTCCAGACCCGTCGAAACGCCTGCCGCACCGGCCGCCGCCGCGCCGCCGGCCGGCAGGTCGCCCGCCGCACTGCGCGCGCGTCGCCCGTCGCCGGCCGTGCGGCGGCAACAGCGCGCCGCGTGGCTCTTTCTCGCGCCCGCGTGCGCAATGGTTGCCGTCTATGTGATCTGGCCGATCCTGTCGACGCTGTGGCTGAGCCTCTGCAACTGGGACGGGATGACCGAGCGCACGTTCATCGGTCTCGCGAACTACGCCGAGCTGCTGCACGCGCCGACGTTCTACACCGCGCTGCGCAACAACGTGATCTGGCTCGCGCTGTTCATGCTCGCGCCGCCGCTCGGCCTCGCGCTCGCGCTGTACCTGAACCAGGCGGTCGCCGGCATCCGGCTCGTGAAGTCGCTGTTCTTCGCGCCGTTCGTGCTGTCGGGCGTGGTCGTCGGCCTGATCTTCTCGTGGTTCTACGATCCGACCTTCGGGCTGCTCGCGCTGATTGCCGGACACGGCATCCCGGTGCTCGGCGATGCGCGCTACGCGACGTTCGGCATCGTGTTCGCCGCGCTGTGGCCGCAGACCGCGTACTGCATGATCCTGTACCTCACCGGCCTCACGTCGGTGAACCCGGAACAGATCGAAGCGGCGCGGATGGAAGGCGCGCGCGGCTTCGCGCTGCTGTGGCACGTCGTGCTGCCGCAGTTGCGGCCGACCACGTTCATGGCGATCGTCGTCACGGTGATCGGCGCGCTGCGCAGCTTCGACCTGATTTCGGTCATGACGGGCGGCGGCCCGTTCGAGAGCTCGACCGTGCTCGCGTATTACATGTACGACCAGGCGATCAAGTACTACCGGCTCGGCTATTCCGCGGCGATCGCGGTCGTGCTGTTCGCGATCATGCTCGTCTACATCGTGTTCCAGTTGCGCCGCATGCTGCGCAACGAGCAGTGACCTGACTTTCCGGGGATGCCTTCATCATGTTTCCGACACCCGTTGCCCACTGGAAGCCGGTATCGCGCCGGCTGTACAAGCTGTCGCTGCCCGTCGCGCTGGTGATCTGGCTGCTGCCGATGATCGCGGTGTTCGTCACGTCGGTGCGCTCGACCGAGGAACTGGTCGAAGGTCACTACTGGGGCTGGCCGCGACACTTCTCGATGATCGAGAACTATCGCGACGCGCTGACCACGTCGCCGATGCTGCATTACTTCTGGAACAGCGTGCAGATCACGGTGCCGTCGGTGCTCGGGTCGATCGCGCTTGCCGCGATGGCCGGGTTCGCGCTGGCGACTTACCGGTTTCGCGGGAATGCCGCGTTGTTCGGGACGTTCGTCGCGGGGAATTTCGTGCCGGTGCAGGTGTTGATGATTCCCGTGCGGGATTTGTCGCTCAGGCTCGGGGTATTCAATACGGTCGAGGCGTTGATTCTCTTTCACGTCGCGTTTCAGACGGGGTTCTGTACGCTGTTTCTGCGGAATTTCATCAAGCAGTTGCCGTTCGAGCTGATCGAGGCGGCGCGGATCGAAGGCGCCGGCGAATGGACGGTGTTCTGGCGGATCGTGTTGCCGTTGATCCGGCCGGCGTTGGCGGCGCTTGCGATTCTCGTGTTCACGTTCGTGTGGAACGATTATTTCTGGGCGCTGTGTCTCACGCAAGGCGACGAGGCCGCGCCGATCACCGCGGGGGTGGCGGCGCTGAAGGGACAATGGACGACGTCGTGGAACCTCGTCTCGGCCGGGTCGATTCTCGCCGCGTTGCCGTCGGTCGCGATGTTCTTCGCGATGCAGAAACATTTCGTCGCGGGGCTGACGTTCGGGGCGACCAAAGGTTGAATTCGCGCTGACCGCCGATCGTCAATCGCGAATTCGGATCTCCCCCTCTTCATCGAGAGGATTGCCCGCTTCGGCGGGCTTTTTTTCGTTCCGCGCAGCGTGCCGTGACGCGCGGCGCCCGTTCTCCGCACGCCTGGCGAACAATGCCGAAGCGCGTCTGTTACGCGTCGCCCGGCGGCCCTCCCGCAACCTCGCCTCCACGGCCCCGATGTTCCTCTCGTGCGCGACCAGCATCACCGACAACGCGTGGTGGCCCGCGATCGAGGCCGGCGCGGAAGCGATCGTGCTGGCGGCGAGCGGCTGCGGCGCGTTCGTGAAGGAATACGGCGACCTGTTGCGCTCCGACCCCGTCTATGCGGACAAGGCGCGGCGCATCAGCGCACTCGCGCGCGATCTCGCGGAAGTCGTCGCGGCCGAGCCGCTCGACGCGCTGGCCGATGCGACGCAGCGCCGCGTCGCGGTTCATTGCGCGTGCACGCTGCAGCACGCGCAGCGGCTCGGCGGCGCGGTGGAACGCACCCTGACGCGGCTCGGCTTCGATCTGACGAATGTCGCCGACGGCCACCTGTGCTGCGGCTCCGCCGGCACCTACGCGCTGACGCAACCCGAACTCGCCACCAGACTGCGCGACAACAAGCTCGACGCACTCGAAGCCGCGCGGCCGGACCTGATTGTCACGGCCAACATCGGCTGCCAGACTCACCTGAACGGCGCGGGCCGCACGCGCGTGCGCCACTGGATCGAGCTCGTCGACAACCGACTCGTCAACTGACCGCTGATTCCGGAGGGAACGCCATGAAAACGAAGCCCGAACTCGAACTCGCCGACGTCGACCGCATGCTCGCCGCCGCCCGTGCGGAGGCCGAGCGTCACGGCTGGGCCGTGTCGATCGCCGTCGTCGACGACGGCGGCCACCTGCTCGCGTTCGCGCGCCTCGATGGTGCATCGGCGGCCAGCGCCTGCATCGCGCAGGACAAGGCGCGCGCGGCGGCGCTCGGCCGTCGCGAGACGAAGGCGTATGAGGATATGATCAACGGTGGCCGCACGGCGTTTCTGAGCGTGCCGCTGACAGGATTGCTCGAAGGCGGCGTGCCGGTGACGGTGAGCGGCCGTATTGCGGGCGCGATCGGTGTATCCGGCGTAAAGTCCGAACAGGACGCGCAGATCGCCCGCGCCGGCACACAAAGCGTCGCGGCATAACCAGCCAAGCCGCGCGCGATTTTTTCCCCGGGAGGAATCACGATGATCGACCAAGCAGGACTGCAAGTCGCGCCAGCGCTGAGCCAGTTCATTGAAAACGAAGCACTGCCGGGCACCGGTATCGACAAGGCCGCCTTCTGGAGCGGTTTCTCGGCCCTGGTGCACGACCTCGCGCCGCGCAACCGCGAACTGCTCGCGGAACGCGACCGCCTGCAGTTGGAACTCGACGCGTGGCATCGCGCGCACCCCGGCCCGGTGCGCGACCATGCCGCGTATCGCGCGTTCCTCGAACAGATCGGCTACCTCGTGCCGGTCCCGTCGAACGTCGCGGCAGCCACCGCGAACGTCGACAGCGAGATCGCGACGCAGGCCGGCCCGCAGCTCGTCGTGCCGCTGTCGAACGCGCGCTATGCGCTGAACGCCGCGAACGCGCGCTGGGGCAGCCTGTACGACGCACTGTACGGCACCGACGCGCTGCCCGAGGACGGCGGCGCCGAACGCACCTCGGCCTACAACCCGACGCGCGGCCAGCGCGTGATCGACTACGCGCGCGACGTGCTCGACAACGCGGCGCCGCTCGCGAGCGGCTCGCACCGCGACGCGCTGCGTTATCGCGTGGAGGACGGCCAGCTCGCCGTCGAAACCGGCAAGGGCGTCGTGCACCTCGCGCAGCCGGCGCAGTTCGTCGGCTATCAAGGCGCGGCGGGCGCACCGTCCGCGATCCTGCTGAAGCACAACGGCCTGCACCTCGAGATCCAGATCGACGCGTCGACCCCCATCGGCCGCGCCGATCTCGCGAACGTGAAGGACGTCGTGCTCGAAGCCGCGGTCAGCACGATCATCGACTGCGAGGATTCGGTCGCGGCGGTCGACGCCGACGACAAGGTCCAGCTCTATCGCAACTGGCTCGGCCTGATGCAGGGCACGCTGGTCGAGGAAGTCGCGAAGGGCGGCAAGACCTTCACGCGCCGCCTGAACGCCGATCGCGCATACACGACGCCGGCCGGCGGCACGCTGACGCTGCACGGCCGCTCGCTGCTGTTCGTGCGCAACGTCGGCCACCTGATGACCAACGGCGCGGTGCTCGACCGCGACGGCAACGAGATTCCGGAAGGCATCCTCGACGGCGTCGTCACGGTGCTGTGCTCGCTGCACGACCTGAAGGCGAAGCGCAACTCGCGCACGGGCTCGATCTACATCGTGAAGCCGAAGATGCACGGCCCGGTCGAAGTCGCGTTCGCCGACACGCTGTTCGCGCGCATCGAGGACCTGTACGGCCTGCCGCGCAACACGCTGAAGATGGGCATCATGGACGAGGAGCGCCGCACCAGCGTGAACCTCGCCGCCTGTATCGCGGCCGCCGCCGCGCGCGTCGCGTTCATCAACACCGGCTTCCTCGATCGCACCGGCGACGAGATGCACACCGCGATGGAGGCGGGCCCGATGATCCGCAAGGGCGACATGAAGTCGTCGGCGTGGATCCAGTCGTACGAGCGCAACAACGTGCTCGCGGGCCTGTCGGCCGGCCTGCGCGGCCGCGCGCAGATCGGCAAGGGCATGTGGGCGATGCCGGACCTGATGCACGCGATGCTCGAGCAGAAGATCGCGCATCCGCGCGCCGGCGCGAACACCGCGTGGGTGCCGTCGCCGACCGCCGCGACGCTGCACGCGCTGCACTACCACCTCGTCGACGTGCAGGCCGTCCAGCAGGAACTCGAGAAGACGCCGTATGCGAGCGAACGCGACGCGCTGCTCGAAGGCCTGCTGACCGTGCCGGTCGTCGAACGCGCCGAGTGGAGCGAGGCCGAGATCCTGAGCGAAGTCGAGAACAACGCGCAGGGCATCCTCGGCTACGTCGTGCGCTGGGTCGAACAGGGCGTCGGCTGCTCGAAGGTGCCGGACATCCACGACGTCGGCCTGATGGAAGACCGCGCGACGCTGCGCATCTCGAGCCAGCACATCGCGAACTGGCTGCGCCACGGCGTGATCACCGAGGCGTTCGTGCTCGACGTGTTCAAGCGGATGGCGCGCGTCGTCGATCAGCAGAACGCCGGCGACCCGAACTATCGCCCGATGGCGCCCGGCTATGACCAGTCGACGGCATTCAAGGCCGCGTGCGCGCTGGCGCTGCAGGGCACGTCGCAGCCGAGCGGTTATACCGAGCCGCTGCTGCATCGGTTCCGGCTCGCGTACAAGGCGCAGCAGCACGGCGCGTAAACCCTTGCATGCGGGCTTTCCCGCATGCGGTTTCGCGAAACGGGCGGCCATCGTGGCCGCCCGTTTTCATCTGCGAATTCACGCGGACACCGAAATCGATAATCGGTCCGTATCGCACCGCTTCAAGTTCCCGCTTCACCGGCCGTTAAAACGGTAAAACCGGCGACCGTGGAATGCGCGCCGCTCCGCGCCTGGCGCAAAGCCTTGCACCGCAACGCTCCACGCGCGATTGGCAAGTATTGGTCACGGCGATAATTTGATCCGGATCAACGGTCCGCAACATTCTCCGCGTATACAAATACGCGCGTTATACTCGGAACAATCCGCGCCGCCCGATTCGTCGGATCGTCGAATCGCGGCCAATCCTCCCGGTGAATGGAGCGATTTTTGCGGTTTATCCGGCCGCAATCTTGGATGATCGGCTCCGGTTCTCCGGTCGATCGGGCGGCGTGCGCATCGGAGACCGCGCACCGGATCGCCGCCGGCAAATCATACGAACAATCGCATCGGCCCGCCGCCTGGCGGCGATGCCCATCGATCCACGGACCATGGCAGAAACCGACTACGCAATGCCCAGCGAATCCGGCCTGACGGGCCGCATCGCCGCGCAATTTCGCCGGTTCCTGCTGCCGCACCTGATCTTCTATTCAGGGTTGCTGATCGCGCTGCTCCTGTTGCTGCTGTGCGCCATCGTGCTGTACGAAGGCCGCATCGACGCACGCGATCGCGCGCGCACCACCCAGCAGAACATCGCGCTGATGGCGTCGTGGGACATCGAGCGCAACATCGAGATCTATTCGCTGTCGCTGCAGGCCGTCGTCGACGGCTCGAACGATCCCGCGGTCGCCGCGCTGCCGATGTCGCTGCGCCGCCAGGTGCTGTTCGACCGCGCGACGACGGCCAAATACCTCGGCGGCATCTACGTGCTCGACGCGAACGGCGACATCGCGGTCGACGGCATGAGCGATGTGCCGCGCAAGGCCAACTTCCGCAACGAACCGTATTTCACGGTGCACCGCGACCACCCGAACGTCGGCGTGTACATCAGCGATCCGTACCGTTCGCGGCTGCGCGGCGGCTCGCTGAGCATCGCGCTCAGCCGGCGGATCACGCGGCCCGACGGGTCGTTCGGCGGCGTCGCCGTGATGTCGATCCGGCTCGAATATTTCCAGAACCTGTTTTCGCGCCTGGCGCTCGGCGATCGCGGCTCCGTCGCGCTGATCAACACCGACGGCCGGATGGTCGCGCGCAAGCCGTACGATCCGGCGATCGTCGGCCGCGACATCAGCAAGGCCAGCACGTTCCGTCACTTCATGACCGCGAACGAGGGCAGCTTCGCCGATACCGCGTCGATCGACGGCGTTCGGCGCCTGTACGTGTTCCGGCATCTCGAAAATCTGCCGCTGATCATCATGGTCGCGCGCTCGGAAGCCGACACCTACGCTGCGTGGTACGACCGCGCGATCCCGATCGGCTCGGCGATGGCCATGCTCGCGCTCGGCTTCGTCGGCTTGTCGCTGCTGCTCGACGTGCAACTGCGCAAGCGTCACCGCGCGGAAACCGAACTGCAGGCGCTCGCGCGCACCGACGGCCTCACCGGCCTCGACAACCGCCGCATGCTCGACGTCACGCTCGAGCGCGAATGGCGCCGCGCGGCACGCTCGCAACATGCGCTGTCGCTGCTGTTCGTCGACGTCGATCACTTCAAGCGCTACAACGACACGCAAGGCCACCAGGCCGGCGACGACGCGCTCGCCGCGGTCGGCCGCTGCATCGCCGGCTGCCTGCGGCGCCCGGCCGACTATGCGGCCCGCTACGGCGGCGAGGAGTTCGTCGTCGTGCTGCCCGACGTCGACACGCCCGGCGCCGTGACGATCGCCGAAGCGATCCGCACCGGCATCCTCGATCTCGGCATCCGGCACGCCACGGGCTCGTCCGACTGCCTGACCGCGAGCATCGGCGTGACGACCTGCTATCCGGAGCGCGACGACAGCATCCAGGCCGCGCTGAAGCTCGCCGACGACGCGCTGTACCGCGCGAAGGAACGCGGGCGCAACCGGGTCGTCGTGCAGACGGCCGTGAGCGTCGATCGCACGCCGCGGCGCGCCTGAGCCACGGCGGCCCGGCAGGCCTTCGCCGAGCCTTCCGATCGCCCGCGGGCGAAATCGCCGACAATGTCGGCTCGCCGCCGCCGCGCGACAGACACATGCGCCGGCCGGCCCGCGCCCGCTTCACACCATCATGAGACTCAAGGCAAAGATTTTCCTCCTGGCGATCGTGCCATTCCTGCTCGCGATCGCCGGCATCGGCTTCGGCGTGCGCCAGCAGGCGACGTCGCTCGCGCGCACGCAGCACGCGACGATCCAGGCCGCCTACCTGTCGAGCAAGGAAATCGAGCTGAAGCATTACGTCGAGCTCGCGACGAGCGCGATCATGCCGCTGTACGACGCGAGCGGCCGCAATGCGCGCGACGACGCGTTGCTGCGCACGCAGGCGCTCGCGATGCTGCAGAAGATGGATTTCGGCCCCGACGGTTATTTCTTCGTCTACGACCTGCACGGCAATGCGCTGATGCATCCGCGCGAGCCCGAGCGCGTCGGCCACAACTACTGGTCGATGCGCGACCCGCAAGGCGCGCTGACGATCCAGCAGCTGATCGGCGCTGCATCGCACGGCGGCGGCTACGTGCGCTACACGTGGCAGCGGCCGTCGACGGGCAAGCCCGCGCCGAAGCTCGGCTACGTCGTCGCGCTCGAACGCTGGGGCTGGATGGTCGGCACCGGCATCTATCTCGACGACGTCGACACCGCGCTGCAACGCATCGACGCGCGCGCGTCCGCGAACATCGAGCGGACGATGAGCTGGCTCACCGCGATCGCGCTGACCGGCGCGGCTGCGATCGCCGTCTGCGCGCTGGTGCTGAACGTCAGCGAATCGCGCAGCGCCGACGCGAAGCTCAAGCAGCTCGCGCAGCGTGTCGTCGAATCGCAGGAGCAGGAGCGCGAGCGGCTGTCGCGCGAACTGCATGACGGGATCAGCCAGATGATGGTGTCCGCGAAGCTGATGCTCGAATCCGCGCTCGCGCGCTTCGAGCGCGGCGCGACGCGCATGCCCGAAGCCGAGCAGGCGCTCGCGTCCGGCGTCGGGCGGCTCGGCGACACGCTGCGCGAAGTGCGGCGCATCTCGCATGCGCTGCGCCCGGCGATGCTCGACGATCTCGGCCTCGCGGCCGCGCTCGAGCAGCTCGTGCGCGAGCTCGGCGCGGAAAGCGGCATCGACATCGGCTATACGCAGGTCGCGCACAGCGGCGCGCGGCCGTTGCCCGCGCCGGTCAATACGGCGCTGTTCCGGATCGCGCAGGAAGCGCTCAGCAACATCGTGCATCATGCGCAGGCGTCGCGCGCGGCCGTCACGCTCGACGTCGGCGCGCATGCCGCCACGCTGACCATCGCCGACAACGGCTGCGGCTTCGATGCCGAGCGGTCGCAGACCGATGCGCGCCGCGGCATCGGGCTGCGCAACATGCGCGAGCGCCTCGACGCGCTCGGCGGCACATTGACGATCACGTCGCAGGTCGGCCACACCGTCGTGGCCGCGCGCGTGCCGCTGCGCGCCGCCTGAGCACGCGCCCCATCACCGGAGACCTTTGCCCATGAGCGCCCCCGATACCGTCCAGCCCGCCGCCCGACTGCTGCTCGTCGACGATCACCCGCTGGTGCGCGACGGCCTGCGGATGCGGCTCGAGGCGGCCGACCTGTCCGTGGTCGGCGAAGCCGGCAACGCGGACGAGGCGCTCGCGCTCGCCGCGTCGCTCGAACCCGATCTCGCGCTGATGGACGTCGGCATGAACGGAATGAACGGCATCACGCTCGCCGGCGTCTTCCACGAGCGCTTTCCGGGGATTCGCGTGCTGATGCTGTCGATGCACGACAACATCGAATACGTGACGCAGGCCGTGCGCGCAGGCGCGAGCGGCTATCTGCTGAAGGATTCGCCCGCGAGCGAGATCGTGCGCGCGATCGGCGCGGTGCTCACGGGGCAGACGTTCTTCAGCGAAGGGCTCGCCGCGCGGATGATCCAGGCGAGCGCGGCCGCGTCGCCGCTCGACCGCCTGACGCCGCGCGAACGCGACATCCTCGACGCGCTGGCCGAGGGGCTGTCGAGCAAGCAGATCGCGCAGCAGACGGGGCTGTCGGTGCGCACGGTGGAAACGCACCGGCTCAATCTGAAGCGCAAGCTCGAGATCGAGGGGCAGGCGGAGCTGATCAAGTTCGCGGTCGAGCATCGGCGGCGGTAGCGCCCCGACACGGGTCCCCGCGTCATTCCGAACCCGCAACGAAAAAGGGCGCCCGAGGGCGCCCTTGATGCATGCCGGCATGCTGAACATGCCGGCCGACCGGCGGCGATCAGTTCGTCCGCGCGTTGTGCTTCTGCAGATACGCGATCAGGCCGTCGATGCCGCCCGACGCGAGCTGGCCCTTGAACTGGCCCTGGTAGACCTGGATCAGCCACGCGCCCGACATGTCGATGTCGTAGATTTTCCAGTCGTTGCCGACCTTGCCGAGGCGATAGCCGACCGACTGGCTGTCGCCCGGCGTCGTGACCGTCGACTGCACCAGCGCATCGGCGCCCGACGCGCCGCCGGCCTTGAACGAGAACTTCGCGTCCTGGCCGCCGAGCTGCGCGAGCGACGCGGCATAGGTGCGCGTCATCAGCAGCTTGAACTGCTTGTACAGCTCCTGCTGCTGTTGCGGCGTCGCCTGCTTCCAGGCATCGCCGACCGCGATGCGGGTCGTGCGTTCGAAGTTCGTCGCGGGCAGGAAGCGCTGCTCGACGACTTGCGTGACTTTCGCCATGTCGCCGCCGCGCGCACCCGGATCGGCCTTCATCGCGTTGACGGTGCCTTCGACCGCATTGCGGACGATGTCGACGGGCGCGCTCTGCGCGAAAGCGGAAACCGACACGGCGGCCGCCGCGACGAAAGCAAACAGATGACGTTTCATACGGATATCGCACTCGATGAGAAAAAACGGCCGGCGGATTGCATCGGTGGCATCGGCCGGTGGGTCGAAGTATAGCGGCCCGGCGGCCGGCCTGCCGCGCGGTGACCGACTGTTACCTTTCAACCCCTTTTGTCACAGGCCCCGCCACGGCGCGATGCCGGTCGATTATGTAAGTATCCCCATACGAATCGCCGGGCGCTGCGCGCCGATTCCTGCGCCGCGGAGCAAATATCCTTCCCGCCCCTTTACGCTCCATCGTCGCGACCGACGCCACGTTGCGCCGGTATACTCGTTGTTTTGTCCTTGCCAGCCCCTCCCCACCGCCACATGGTGACATCTCTCATCGTCCGACTCGTCGCATGGTCGGTACGCCGCCCCGTCTGGGTCGTCGTGCTGTCGCTCGTCGTCGCCGTCTTCAGCGGCGTCTACGTCGCGCAGCACTTCAAGATCAGCACGGACATCAGCAAGCTCGTCGACGCGGAACCCCAGTGGGCCGCGCTCGGCCAGGCCGTCGACAAGGCCTTCCCGCAACGCAACGGCACGATCCTCGCGGTGGTCGAGGCCCCGGCGCCCGAATTCGCGACCGCCGCCGCGCATACGCTCACCGAAGCCCTGCAGAAGCAGGCCGACGCCGGCCGCATCGGCCAGGTCGCCGAACCCGGCGGCGGCCCGTTCTTCGAGCACAACGGGCTGCTGTTCCTGTCGCCGCAGGAAGTGACGGACACGACGACGCAACTCGCGAGCGCACGGCCGCTCGTCAACGAGCTCGCGAAGAACCCGAGCCTGACCGGGCTCGCGACCACGCTGTCCACCACGCTCGGCCAGCCGCTCCTGACCGGCCAGGTGAAGCTGCCCGCGATGGCGAAGCTGCTCGCGCGCAGCGCCGCGACGGTCGACGACGTGCTGGCCGGCAAGCCCGCCGCGTTCTCGTGGCGCGGGCTGGTCGACAGCGATGCCGCACGCCAGCCCGCCCGCGCGTTCGTGACGGTGCAGCCGGTCGTCAACTACGGTGCGCTGAAAGCCGGCGCCGAAACGACCCAGGTGATCCGCGACACGGCAAAAGCGCTCGGCCTCGAGCAACGCTACGGCGCGGTCGTGCGCCTGACCGGCGAACAACCGCTCGCCGACGACGAATTCGCATCGGTGGAAGACGGCGCCGCGCTCAACGGCGCGCTCACGCTCCTCGCCGTGCTCGTGATCCTGTGGCTCGCGCTGCGCTCGAAGCGGATGATCGGCTCGGTGCTGGTCACGCTGTTCGTCGGCCTCGTCGTGACCGCGGCGCTCGGCCTCGCGATGGTCGGTTCGCTGAACATGATCTCGGTCGCGTTCATGGTGCTGTTCGTCGGCCTCGGCGTCGACTTCTCGATCCAGTACGGCGTGAAATACCGCGAGGAACGCTTCCGCGATCCGCGCATCGATCACGCGCTGATCGGCGCCGCGCACTCGATGGGCATGCCGCTCGCGCTGGCCACCACGGCGGTCGCGGCGAGCTTCTTCTCGTTCATTCCCACAGCCTATCGCGGCGTGTCCGAGCTCGGCCTGATCGCGGGCGTCGGGATGTTCGTCGCGCTGCTGACCACGCTCACGCTGCTGCCCGCGCTGCTGCGCCTGTTCGCGCCGCCGGGCGAATCGAAGACGCCGGGCTTTCCGTGGCTCGCGCCGGTCGACGACTTCCTCGATCGCCATCGCAAGCCGATCCTGATCGGCACGCTCGCGGTCGTGATCGGCGCGCTGCCGCTGCTCGCGTTCCTGCACTTCGACTTCAATCCGCTGCACCTGAAGGATCCGAACAGCGAATCGATGGCGACGCTGCTCGCGCTGAAGGATTCGCCCGAAGCGGCCGTCAACGACGTCACGCTGCTCGCGCCGTCGCTCGCCGAGGCCGACGCGGCCGCGAAGCGCCTCGACGCGCTGCCGGAAGTCGGCCGCACGACGACGCTGTCGACCTTCGTGCCGGCCGACCAGCCGACCAAGCGTGCGGCGATCACCGCGGCCGCGAGCGACCTGCTGCCCGCGCTGACGCAACCGGCCGCGCCGCCCGCGACCGACGCGCAGCGCGTCGCCGCGCTCAAGCGCGTGTCGGACCTGCTGAGCTACGCGGCGGAAGATCACCCGGGCCCGGGCGCGGCCGCCGCCCAGCATCTGTCGGCATCGCTCGCGAAGCTCGCCGCCGCCGACAGCGCGACGCGCGACCGCGCCGAACGCGCGTTCTCCGACACGCTGCGCATCGCGCTCAATCAGCTCGCGACGCTGCTGCAGCCGCAGGACATCACGCGCGACGCGCTGCCGCCGCAGCTCGTGCGCGACTGGATCGCGCCGGACGGTCACGCGCTCGTGCAGATTTCGCCGAAGGTGCCGAAGGGCGTCGACCCGAACGACGACACGATGCTGCGCCGCTTCGCGAAGGCGGTGAAGGCCGCTGAGCCGGGCGCGATCGGCGGCCCGATCTCGATCCTGCATTCGGCCGACACGATCATCAACGCGTTCCTGCACGCGGCGCTGTGGTCGATCCTGTCGATCACGATCCTGCTGTGGATCACGCTGCGCCGCTTCGGCGACGTGCTGCGCACGCTGGTGCCGTTGCTCGTGTCGGGGCTCGTCACGCTCGAGATGTGCGTCGTGCTCGGCATGTCGCTGAACTTCGCGAACATCATCGCGCTGCCGCTGATGCTCGGCGTCGGCGTGGCGTTCAAGGTGTACTTCGTGATGGCGTGGCGCGCGGGCCAGACGGGCCTGCTGCAGTCGAGCCTCACGCACGCGGTGCTGTTCAGCGCCGCGACAACCGCAACCGCCTTTGGCAGCCTGTGGCTGTCGCATCATCCAGGCACGTCGAGCATGGGCAAGCTGCTCGCGCTGGCGTTGACCTGCACCCTGATCGGCGCCGTGGTGTTTCAGCCCGTCCTGATGGGCAAACCGCGCGTCAAACGCGCCAAAGAACCAATCGCAAGGAAATAATGAACAAGGTGCGAATCATTGCGGCGACCGTCGCTGCCAGCGCGGTGCTGAGCGGCTGCGCGACGGGCCCGAACCGCAACCCCAACGACCCGCTCGAGCCGATGAACCGGGCGATGTACAAGTTCAACGACACGGTCGACACGAACATCGCCGTGCCGATCGCGAAGGGTTACCAGAAGGTCACGCCGACGCCCGTGCGCACCGCGATCAGCAACTTCTTCTCGAACCTCGGCGATCTCGGCAACATGGCCAACAACCTGTTGCAGCTGCGCATCACCGATGCGACGCAGGATCTGATGCGCGTGGCGATGAACTCGGTGTTCGGCGTCGGCGGCCTGATCGACATCGCGACGCCGGCCGGGCTGCCCAAGCATCACCAGGATTTCGGGCTGACGATGGCGCGCTGGGGCGTGCCGTCCGGCCCGTACCTCGTGCTGCCCGTGTTCGGGCCGAGCACGATCCGCGATGGCGTCGGCCGCGCGGTGGACGTCCGCTTCAACCTGCTCAACTACATCGAGCCGGCCGCGCGCAATCCGATGTACATCGCGCAGTTCATCAGCGCGCGTTCGGACCTGCTCGGCGCGACCGATCTGCTGAAGCAGGCGGCGCTCGATCCGTACTCGTTCGTCCGCGACGCGTATCTGCAGCAGCGCAAGTCGCTGACGTATCGCGGCCAGTCGGCATCGGCCGCGCCGCCGAACTACACCGAGCCGGGTGAATCGGGTGCGGTGCCGGCGGCCGCGCCGACCGTGCCGGGCTTGCCGAATTACGAGGATCCGGGCGAGTCGGGCGGCGCATCGGGCACGGCACCGGGCAATGCGCCGGCCGCGCCGGGGTTGCCGCAGTATGAGGATCCGGGTGCCGACGGCGCGATGCCGGCGAGTGCGCCGGCAGCGGCGCCGGCTGCTGCGTCGGCCGGGGCGATGACCGCGCCGGCTGCCAACGGCGCGCCGATCGCTCCGGCGATGCCGACGGTGCCCGCGAGCGGTCCGGCCGTGCAGTAACGCGCACGGCATCCGCCCGCAAGCCGAAGAGCGCTGCATCATGCAGCGCTCTTTTTTTGCGCGTATGCGAAACGAAAAGGGAAGGGAGAGGAGAAGCGGAAAGCGGCGAGCGCCGCTCAGACGATCCGCATCGCGCCGGCACGCTCGAATGCGTGCCGCGCCTGGATCAGCGTCGTGCGCGCCGCGCGCGCGTCGCCCGCGACCTGCAGCAGCGGGCCGAGCTGCGACGGCTGCTTCAGCAGTTCGCGCAGGATCGGCAAGATGGCCGTGCTGCCGTCATCGCGCAGGCCGGCCGTCGCCGCGCGCGGCAACGTGCGCCACGCAGGGTCGACGATCGCGCGGCACACCGCGAACGGCACGCCGCGCGACGCCGCGAAGGCCGCGGCGATATGTGACTCCATGTCGACGGCGAGCGCGTCCTTCGTGCGATGCAGCGACGTCTTTTCCTGCTCGCTGACCACCGGCGCGCCGACCGCCGCCATCGTGCCGCGCGTGACGCGCGCCCACACCGGCGTGTCGTGCAGCGCGGCGACGAGCCGCGCGCTCCAGCCCGGATCGGTCTGCACGCGGCCGAACGGCCCGTCGATCGCGTCCGCGATCACGAGTGCGCCGGGCGCGAGATCGGGTGCGAGCCCGCCCGCCGTGCCGAAACTCACGATGCCCGCGCAACCGCGCGCGGTCGCCTCGGCCAGCGCGCGCTCGAGCCGGTCGGCCCGCGCGGCGAACACGGCCTCGACGCCTTGGCCGCGCGCGATGCGTGCCTCGAACGCCATCCCCGTGACGGCGATGACGGGCAACGTGCCGTTGTGCTGCGCCGGTGCCACGCGTTACATCCCGACCGTCACGCGCGTCGCATTGGCGCGCTTCAGGTTGCGATAGCGCGCGAGCGCCCACAGCGGGAAGAACTTGCGATAGCCGTGATAGCGCAGGTAGAACACGCGCGGGAAGCCGGTCGCGGTGAAGCGCGTCTCGTCCCACAGGCCTTCTTCATTCTGCTGCGCGATCAGGTAGTCGACGCCGCGTGCAACGGCCGGGTTGTTCACCTCGCCGGCCGCCATCAGGCCGAGCAGCGCCCACGCCGTCTGCGACGCGGTGCTCGGCGCCTGCTCGAAGCCGCGGTAATTCAGCTTGTAGCTGTCGCCGTCCTCGCCCCAGCCGCCGTCCTTGTTCTGGATCGACAGCAGCCACTGCGCGCCGCGCTTCACGCGCGGATCGTCCGGCGTCAGGCCGGCTGCGTTCAGCGAACACAGGGCCGTCCACGTGCCGTACACGTAGTTCATCCCCCAGCGGCCGTACCAGCTGCCGTCCGGTTCCTGCTCCTTCAGCATGTAGTCGAGCGCACGACGGGCCGGCTCGCTGTTCAGCGCACTCTCGCCAAGCTGCGACAGCATCGACAGGCAGCGGCCCGATACGTCCGAGGTCGGCGGATCGAGCAGCGCGCCGTGATCCGAGAACGGAATGTTGTTCAGGTAGTACTGCGTGTTTTCCGGTTCGAACGCGCCCCAGCCGCCGTCGCTGCTCTGCATGCCGACGACCCATTCGCGCGCGCGCGCCATCGATTCGCGATACGTATCCGTCTGCTTGAGCTTCTGCGCACGGTCCATTGCCATCACGACCACGGCAGTATCGTCGACGTCCGGATAGTGCGCGTTCGCATACTGGAACGCCCAGCCGCCCGGCCGCACGTTCGGGCGGCGCGAGATCCAGTCGCCGCGCACGTCGAGGATCTGCAGCGGGCGCAGCCAGTCGAGGCCGCGCAGCACCGCTTCCTCGGCACGCGCGTCACCGGTTTCGAGCAGCGCATGCGCGACAAGCGACGTGTCCCACACCGGCGACAGGCACGGCTGGCAATACGCTTCGTCCTCGTGCACGACGAGCAGCTTCTCGACCGACTTACGCGCGATCGCGCGGTTCGGATGATCTTCCGCATAGCCGAGCACGTCGTACATCATCACCGCGTTGGCCATCGCCGGATAGATCGCGCCAAGGCCGTCCTCGCCGTTCAGGCGCTCGTCGACGAACGACACGGCCTGGCGGATCGCGCGTTCGCGCGTGTAGCTCGGGAACAGGCCGTCGACCGCGCGCAGCGCGTGATCGACCACGCGGAAGAACGCGAACCAGCCGGGGCTCTGGTGGCCCTGGCGCGGCAGGAGACCGGCGTTGACGGGCGGGTCGATGAACAGCTCGTCGATACGCACGCCGCGCGGGTTCTTCGCGATCGGACGCTTCGCGTTCAGCACCAGCAGCGGCACGATCACGGTGCGCGCCCAATACGACACCTTCGACAGGTGGAACGGGAACCACTGCGGCAGCAGCATGATCTCGACCGGCATCATCGGCACCGCGCGCCACGGGATCGCACCGTACAGCGCAAGCTGGATCCGCGTGAACACGTTCGACATCTCCGCGCCGCCCATCGCGTGGATCGCGCGGCGCGCACGCTGCATGTGCTCGGCGTTCTCGTCGTCGCCGATCACCTTCAGCGCGAAATACGCCTTCACGCTCGCGCTGATGTTCGGCGCGCCGTCGGTGAACAGCGGCCAGCCGCCGTCAGCCTGCTGGATGCGACGCAGATAGCGGCCGATCTTCTGTTCGAGCTCGAGGTTCGGCGTCTCGCCGAGATAGTGGACGAGCAGCACGTATTCGGCGGGAATCGTCGAATCGGCTTCGAGTTCGTAGACCCAGTGTCCGTCCGCGTTCTGCGCGGCCAGCAGCGCGTCGGTCGCGCTGGCGACGGCCGCGTCGAGCCCGGCCGGCACGGTGCCGGCGGACAGGGTAGCCATATCGGTGAGATCGTTCATCGGTCCCTCTCTTATTGTGTCTGGAGCACGTCCGCGGCCAATTGGCCGGAACGGATCGCGCCCTCGATCGTGGCGGGCAAGCCGGTGGCAATCCAGTCGCCCGCCAGCACGAGATTGGTCCAGCGCGTACGCACGGCCGGACGTTTCATTTCCTGCGACGGCACCGCAGCGAACCCCGCGCGCGGCTCGACGACGAGCTGCCACGCGGGGAGGGTTTCCGGGTTCGCGCCGGTCACGCGCGCGACGTCTTCCCAGATGCGCCGCGCGAGCGCATCGCGCGGCATGTCGAGCCAGCGGCCCGCGTCGCGGATCGTCGCCGCGAGCGGACCATCGCCGGTGCGCACCGCGTCGACGATGCCGTTGACGACGGCCGTCTGCAGCGGGCTGCCGGCCGGTGTATCGACCGCGAAATACGCGGTCACGACCGCACTGAACGTGTCGGGCGCGGTGAGATCCGGGACGAGCGGCTGCGCGACCTCGGGCGGCACCGCCAGCACGACCGCGTCGCCCGGCGCGAGATCGACGCGCTCGCCGCCGATCGTGACCGCATCGACCGCGTTGCCGTGCGCGCCGAATTCGAACGCATCGAGCCGCGAATTCAGCTGGATCTGCGCGCCGCCGTGCTGCAGCATCCGCAGCGCCGGTTCGACGAATGCGCTGCCGAGCCCGTGGCGCGCGACGAGCGGGCGCCAACCGGGGCCGCCCGCGGCAAACATCCCGCACAGTGCCGCGCGCGCGAGTTCGGCGCTCGCGTGGCGCGGTTCGACGTTCAGCACCCCGAGCCAATACGGTCGCAGCCAACGATCCCACAGCACGCCGTCGCATCGCATCGTCTGTGCGAGTGAACGGCCGGTGCGCGCGAACGCGAGCGACGCCAGCGCGAGATAGTCGAGCGGCGTGGTGCCCGGCGCACGCGATGCCGCATCGAACAGCCACGACGGCCAGCGCCCGTTGCCGAAGCGCAGCGTCCAGCGCTGCTGCGACGCGACGTCGACCACCGGATATTCAGGCAGCGCAGGGCCCGTCAGCTGATCGGCCGCGCCGATCGCACGCAGGTAGCGCTGCGTCGCGGACTGCCCCGCGAAGACCTGGTGCAGCCCGCTGTCGAGCGTCGTGTTCAGCGTCCCGTCGAACCACGAGCGGCAGCGGCCGCCCGCATGCGCATGCGCGTCGTGCAGCACGATGCGCCGCCCGCGGCGTTGCAGCTCGACGGCGGCCGACAGGCCCGCGAGTCCTGCACCGATCACGTGGACGGTTCTGGGCATCGGCTCAGAACAGCGCGTAGCGCGCGGCGATCATCAGCATGCGCGCCTTCGGCTTGCGCAGCGGCACGCGCGGGGCGGCGAAGCCACGCGCGATCGCGGCTTCCAGAATGCAGCGGTACGCGCCCGACATGATGCGCGGCGCCTTGACCTGCGCGCGCGTGCAGCGATCCATCACGGCGTCCGCCGCGCGGAAGTGTTCGAGCGCGCGCTCGACGAGCGTCGCGCACACGCGCGGCAGCGCCGGGTCGCGCACGATCGTCGCCGGATCGGTGATCGCGATGCCTTCGCGCGCGAGCAGCTCGCGCGGCAGGTAGCAGCGGTTGATCGCCGCGTCGTCGTCGATGTCCCGCAGGATGTTCGTCAGCTGCAGCGCGCGGCCGAGGTGGTGCGACAGCTCGATGCCTTCCGCCTCCGGGATCCCGAAAATCCTCACCGACAGACGGCCGGCCGCGCTCGCCACGCGATCGCAGAACAGGTCGAGCGTCGGTTCGTCCGGCGCGCAGATGTCCTCGGCGGCGTCCATCGCCATCCCGTCGATCATCGCGTGGAAGTCCTCGCGCTTCAGGTCGAATGCGCGGATCTCGCGCTCGAGCGCGACCAGATGGCGCGGCGGCTGGCCGGCGAAGCACGCGTCGATGTCCGCGCGCCAGCGATCGAGGCCCGCGTTGCGCTCGGCGCGCGGCAGGTCGCTGTCGGCGATGTCGTCGACCGCGCGGCAGAACGCGTAGACCTGGAACATCGCGTCGCGCTGCACTGCCGGCAGGATGCGCATCGCCAGATAGAAAGAACTGCCCGATGTGACGGCAGCGGCGTCGGTTTCTTGTTCGTCCACGACGAGATTGGAAACGGCCAAGACGAGCTCCACGGAGACACCCACGCGGGGCGATTGAAGAGGCCATGCCCGGCTGGGTTGGTCAGGGCGTCAAATGCGTGCGAGATATGCGAACGATCGACGCAGACAGGCACAAATTACCGGCCGGAAGCCGGAATTGGGCGAAAGTATAGCAATCTTTGAAGTTCGATGGCGGACACACGCCGCGCCCGGCGGGCCGCCTCGGGGCCCGGTGCCGGCGTGGCCGGCCGCGACTGGGAACGGCGTCGCGCCGCCCGTCAGCCGTAGACGATGTCGCGCTGCAGATCGAGCGCGATGAGCCCCATTTCGCGGGTCAGCTGCAGCATCGAGCGGCGCTCGAGGCGCGAGCCCATGAAGCTCGTCACGCGCCCGTCGGGCTCCGCCGTGAACTGGAACGACGGGCCGCCGGTGCCGAACCACGCGCCCGGCACGTCGGGCGACTCGTGCCAGTCGATCTGCTCGAACACGCGCGCGATCCCCGCGCGCACCACGTCGCTCGGACCGATCGGCGGCGCGATCTCGCCCAGATCGTCGAGCGAATAGGGGCCAGGCTTTTCCGGCCGCCGGTAGAAGAGGTAGTCGACGTTCATGGAGCGCAATCGGTAACAAAGCGTCAAATTAGCGCGCTTCGGCGCAAATTCAAATCAGATCTGGACGAAATGTGGCCTGAACGAGACAAAAGGGCCGGATCGTGACGGCCGATCCGGGCGCGCGCACGGTCGGGCCGCGCGTTCATGCTTGGACGCGCGCGGCTTCGTCTAAGATGAACATCTTTCTCGAAAAAAGACACGGACACCATGGAGACGAACGTAACCGCCGCCGCGCAATCCGACCATCCCGTTTTCGTGCTGGTGCACGGCGCGTGGCATGGTGCGTGGTGCTACGCGCACGTCGCGGCCGCGCTGGCCGCGCGCGGCTACCTGTCGATCGCGCGCGACCTGCCCGCGCACGGCATCAATGCCCGCTTTCCCGCGTCGTATCTCGAACGGCCGCTCGACGAGGACGCATTCGGCGCCGAGCCGTCGCCGGTCGCGAATACCACGCTCGACGATTACGCGACGCAGGTGATGCAGGCGGTCGACGACGCATATGCGCTCGGCCGCGGCAAGGTCGTGCTCGTCGGCCACAGCATGGGCGGCCTCGCGATCACGGCCGCGGCGGAGCGCGCGCCGGAGAAGATCGCCAAGATCGTCTATCTCGCGGCGTTCATGCCCGCGTCGGGCGTGCCGGGCCTCGACTATGTGCGTGCGCCCGAAAACAAGGGCGAAATGCTGGGCCCGTTGATGCTCGCGAGCCCGCGCGTCGCGGGCGCGCTGCGGATCGATCCGCGCAGCGGCGATGCCGCGTATCGCGAGCTGGCGAAGCGCGCGCTGTACGACGACGTGCCGCAGGCCGACTTCGAGGCGGTGGCGAACCTGATGACCTGCGACGTGCCGGCCGCGCCGTTCGCGACCGCGATCCCGACGACCACCGCGCGCTGGGGCGCGATCGATCGTCACTACATCAAGTGCCTGGCGGATCGCGTGATCCTGCCCGCGCTGCAGCAGCGCTTCATCGACGAAGCCGACGCGTTCGTGCCCGGCAACCCGACGCACGTGCACCAGCTCGACAGCAGCCATTCTCCGTTCGTGTCGCAGCCGGCCGTGCTGGCCGGCGTGCTCGCGGATATCGCGAAAAGCTGAACGGCGCGCAGCGCACGCGGGAAGCGGCGGCGCGGCGGTTACGCGTAGGCGATCGACCGATCGCGCCCGAGCCGCTTCGCGCGATAGAGCGCGGTGTCGGCCTCGTTGACGAGCGCGTCGAACCCCGACGCGCCCGCCGTCGCGCACGCGCCGCCGACGCTCGCCGTCACCGGCACGCTGACGCCTTCCGCGTCGACCGGCGTGCTGCCGATCGCGTCGCGCACCTTGTCGGCCACCCGCATCGCCTCGTCGAGATTCGTGCACGGCAGCAGCAGCGCAAATTCCTCGCCGCCGAAGCGGCCGAACGTATCCTGCGCGCGCACGATGGACGCGACGCGGCGCGCCGTCTCGCGCAATACCGCATCGCCGGCCGCGTGCCCGAACCGGTCGTTGATCGTCTTGAAGTGGTCGAGGTCGAACAGCAGCACCGACAGGTCGCCGCCGTAGCGCTGCCAGCGCGCGAATTCGTCGCCGAGCCGCGCCTCGAAGAAGCGCCGGTTCGCGATGCCGGTCAGGCCGTCGCGATTCGCATGCTCGCGCAGCTTCGCGACCGCCTCCTCGCGCTCGCGCTGCATCACGCTCACGTGCGTGACGTCCGAGATCGTCACGCAGACGGCCTCGACTTCGCGGCCGCGCGTGAGCGGCATGAACGTGCAGTCCTGCTGCATGTAGTCGACGCCGCCGGTGATCGGCCGGTCGTGCTCGAAGCGAAACAGATAAGGCCGCTGCTCCCACGAACTGAATGCGAAGCTGCCGAGCTGGAACACGCTCTCGAGCTTGCGTTCGAGCCATGCGCGCGGCAGTTCCGGAAAGCGGTCGAACAGGTTGCAGCCGATCACGTCGGCAGCCGGGATACCGCTGTGGTCCTGCATGAAACGATTCCACATCAGCACGTTCATCGTGCGGTCGAGCACGAACAGGCCGAAGCCGACGCGTTCGATCACGAGGTCGCTCAGCGACGCGGCGGTGGTGGTCGGGGTAGTGGTCATAGCGCGGACAGCAATGCGTCGAGCGCGTCGCCCATCAGCCGGATCGAATCCTCGGCCATCAGCATCACGAAATGTGCGCGGAATGCGTGATCCTCGAGGCCGAAGTTCACTTCGAGCAGCAGCGCGACGCTCCATGCGAGCGCGTTCGGCTGGAACACGTCGTCGAACGACACGTTCGCGCCGAGCAGCCCCGGCGGGAAGAACACGGGCTTGCGGCCGAGCTCGTCGAGAATCGATGCGACGCACGCGCTCATCAGCACGTTCGCGACATCGAACACGAGTTCGTCCTGCGTGGCCATGCCGGCGTACACGCCGTCGCCGAACGTGCGGTCCATCAGCGACATGAGCCGCGCGACGCCCGCGCTGCGGCACAGCACGATCGCCTCGCCCTTGATGTCGGAACGGAATCCCTGGCGCACGGCCGTCACGTTATCGTGGATGCCCGTCATCTCGCGCAGCGCGTCGCCCGCATCGGCGGCCTTCACGACGCGCACGCGCGGTACCGACAGCTCGATGAAATGCCCGAGCAGCAACGCGAGCCGTGCGGCGGCGCGGCCCATCGCGAGGTTGGCGATCTCCTGCAACGCGTCGCGTTGCTCCGCCGTGAACACCGATTCAGGCATACAACCCATACTCCTTGAGAATGGGCAGCAACGCCTCCGACGTCACGGGCTTGGCAACGAATGCGATCGCGCCCAGCTCGCGCACGCGTGCTTGCGCCTGCGGCTGAATATCGGCGGATACCACGATCACGAACGTGTTCAGATCTTCGTGGCGCAGTGTCTCGAGCACCTGATAGCCGCTCATGTCGGGCATCGTCAGGTCCAGAAACATCACGGAAGCTTTGCCGTCACGATAGAGCGCCAGAGCCTCGCGACCATTCGCCGCATACGCGACGTCGACGTCCCAGTCTCCCGGCAGCGCCTTTGTCAGAAGTTTGCGAGCGAGCAAGGAGTCGTCGGCGATCACGATCGGCAAAGGCATGGCGGCGAAGCGGTATACGGAATGGTCTCTCTCGCGTTAACGACCGCGCGGCGCGCTTCTTGAGGCGCCGTGCAATCAAGCGCGGGCGTCGCGGCGCGAGGCACGCGACACACCGCGCCGC
Source organism: Burkholderia sp. RF7-non_BP4 (assembly GCF_001521935.1). Classification (NCBI taxonomy): domain Bacteria; kingdom Pseudomonadati; phylum Pseudomonadota; class Betaproteobacteria; order Burkholderiales; family Burkholderiaceae; genus Burkholderia; species Burkholderia sp. RF7-non_BP4. Next base: position 307,942 of record NZ_LOTA01000031.1, read on the forward strand.
GAACGCCGGCGGGCGCATATATCTGTCATAGGGAAAGCAAGGCGCGATTCTCTGAGTAAACCGAAGGCAGTGCAACTCGCCATTTTCACCATTTCGAACAAAATCGGTTCGATCGGCTGGCATTCCGAAAACAGGCGCGACCATTTTCAAGATAAGCACGCAAAATTTTTCTTTGTGTACGTTTGCGCTGCCGGATTCATAGCGTTTTCAAACTTTCATTTCGCCCCTGTCGGAATCATCAGGTTGCCCATCCGCGCGGCGGGTACGGCGAGCAAGCGCAACTCGTTTATGATTGAACATCTCAGCTTGGCCCGCCTTCCTCGATGACGTCCGAACGTCCCGCCGACTCCCGTACACCCGTCTCCCCGCCCGCCGACGACTGGCAGGACGACGGCAGCTATGCGTCCGGCGCACCCGAGCACGATTTCGCGGTCCGGCGCGTGACGCTGATCGTGCTGCTGGTCGCGGCGATCGTGCTGCCGTGCATCTACGTGTCGGTCATGGCGTACAACGACCTGAAGGCACGCGAGGCCGCGGCGAGCGACGTGACGATGCGCACCGTGCGCGTCGCCGAGGAGCATGCGCTCAAGGTGTTCGACCTGAGCGAGACGCTCGACGCGCGCATCGTCGACCTCGTGCAGGACATGGACGACGCCACCGTGCGCCGCCACGAATCCGACATCCACGAAGCGCTGAACACGATCGGCGGCGGCTATCCGCAGGTGGCCGCGGTGTCGATCTTCGGTGCGAGCGGGATGCTGCTCGCGAACAGCCTCTACTATCCGGCGCCCTATGCGTCGATCGCGTATCGCGACGACTTCGCCGGCATCCGCGACGGCAAGGTGATCGAACACATCTCGAAACTGATGATGGGGCCGCTCAAGCTCGAGAATATCCCCGTGTTCAACACGGGCGTCGCGCGACGCCACAGCGACGGTTCGTTCGCCGGAATGGTCTCGATCGCGCTGAAGTCGTCGTATTTCAATGCGTTCTACCGCGACCTGCTCGGCGGCGCGGCCACGCCGATGACGATGGCGCTCGCGCGCTCCGACGGCGCGGTGATCGCGTCGTATCCGCCGCCGCCGTCGCTCGCGCACACCGATCTCACGGCAACGTTCGGCAACGCGCGCAACGATCCGCGCGCGGGCGTCGTGCGCGTGCGCCACGACGGCGCCAGCAGCGAGATCGTCGCGTACCGCCAGGTCGGCAGCTACCCCGTGTACGTGACCTGCGCGTACCGCACCTCCGCGATCTGGCATGAATGGTACGAACACCTGAGCGTGCTGTTCATCTCGATGTTCGCGCCGTCGATCGCGCTGTGGTCGGTGATCTGGCTGTCGCTGAAGCGGCTGAAGGCGGAAGAGGAGGCGTGGGACCGCTGGCAGGCCGAAGCGTCGATGCGGCGCTCGATCGAATCGGCATACCGGCAGTCGCGCAAGATGCAGGCGCTCGGCAACCTGGTCGGCAGCGTCGCGCACGACTTCAACAACCTGCTGATGATCATCTCGAGCAACGTGCAGATCGCGCGGCGACGCGGCGTCCAGCATCTCGACAAGGAACTCGGCGCGATCGAACGCGCGCTGAAGAACGGCCAGTCGCTCACGCGCCAGTTGCTCGGCGTCGCGCGCAAGCAGCCGCTGCACAACGAGACGATCGACGTCGGCCAGTGGCTCGGCACGTGTCGCGAACTGCTGAAGACGTCGCTCGGTTCGAAGTCGTCGCTGGTCGTCGCGATCGAGCCCGGCATTTGGCCGATCCGGGTCGATGTCGCCGAGCTCGAGCTCGCGGTGATCAATCTCGCCGTCAATGCGCGCGATGCGATGACGGCGGGCGGCCGCTTCACGGTCGGTGCGCGCAACGTGACGCTGCGCCGCGAGGACGGCTTTCCGCTGATCGGCGACTTCGTTCAGATCTCGCTCGACGATACGGGCTCGGGCATGGCGCCCGACGTGCTCGCGCGCGCGTTCGAGCCGCTGTTCACGACGAAGGCGCAGGGGATGGGAACGGGGCTCGGGCTGCCGCAGGTGTTCGCGTTCTGCGAGCGCTCGGGCGGCCTCGCGACGATCGACAGCGCGGTCGGCGCCGGGACGTCGGTGCGCCTTTACCTGCCGCGGGCACGCGTCGAGGACATCGTCGCGCGCTCGCAGCCCGTCGCGCACGACACCGGCGCGCTCGCGGGCCTGCACGTGCTGCTGGTCGAAGACAACAGCGAAGTCGCGGCCGGCACCGAAGCGCTGCTGACGCTGCTCGGGCACCGCGTCACCTACGCGCCCACCGCCGACGACGCGTTGCGCCTGATCGAGGGCGCGGCCGCGAACGACGCCTTCGATCTGGTGATCTCGGATATCCACATGCCGGGCCGCCTGAACGGCATCGATCTCGCCGAAGCGATCGACAAGCGGCCGGGGAAGCTGCCCGTGATCCTGGTCACGGGATACGCGGAGGAACTCGACCGCACGCGTACCGTCAACGTGCGCGTGCTGTCGAAGCCGTTCGACATCGCGCTGCTCGACGAGATCCTGCTCGGCATCCGCGAAGCGCGCGATGCGCGGCATGCCGGCGCCTGACCCGCGGCATGCGGACCGGTGCCGGCGGCGGGAAGGGGATGGCGCTCAGGCCGCCTTCAGCACGCGCACCCAGTCGACGTAGCGGTCGACGAAACCCTGCAGGAACTTGCGGGTGTCCTCGCTGACGATCTGCCCCTCGTCGTCGATGCGCGCCGGGTCATGCTTGATGAACATTTCCGGCTGCCCGAGCGTCTTCACGTCGAGATACGCGAGCACGTTGCGCAGGTGCTGCTGCGCGAGCGCGGTGCCGACCGCGCCCGGCGACGTGCCGAGCACGGCGCCCGGCTTGCCGGACCACGAGTTGTGACCCCACGGGCGCGAGCCCCAGTCGAGCGCGTTCTTCAGCACGCCCGGGATCGACCGGTTGTATTCGGGCGTGACGAACAGCAGTGCGTCGGCGGCTTCGATCGACTGCTTGAAGCGCTTCGCGACTTCCGGAAAATCCGCGTCGTAGTCCTGGCTGTACAGCGGCAGTTCGCCGATCTCGACGAATTCGAACGAGAAATCGGCGGGGGCGAGCGAGATCGCGGCATGCGCGAGCGCGCGGTTCCAGGAACCGCGGCGCAGGCTGCCGACGACGACTGCAACACGATAGGACATGGCTTTCTCCTTCCGGTGGGTGAGGAATCGGATCGATTGATTCCGAACAGGCGACAAAGGTCTGTTTATAGGCAAGCCAGCCCGCGAGCCGTCCCACGGGGCCGACCGGCCGACTTTCCACAAGGTTTTCCACAGAAATTGTGGATAACTTGGCCGCTATGATCTGATGTTACAGACCGCCCGCGTCGCGATTTCACGACGCGTGGTGCGGGGCTCCGGCAAGCATAGCGCAGCGCGCCGGCCGGCTTCGTGAATTCGTGACGGAACATCCGTTGCAGCGCGGCGTCTCGACCAGTAAGCTGCTCGCACCGCGATGCGCCCGCCCGACGGCGCGCACATGATCGCCTCCGCTCCGTAAGGCTCCCGACCCGCCATGCCGTCCGCATACGACGACCCCACCTATCTCGCGCAACTGCGCCGCGACCTGTTGCGCTTCGCGCGACTCCAACTGCGCGATGCCGATGCGGCCGAAGATGCCGTGCAGGAGGCCCTGACCGCTGCGTGGACGCATGCGGGCGAGTTCGCGGGACGGTCGGCCCACAAGACCTGGGTGTTCGGCATCCTGCGCAACAAGCTGATCGACATTCTGCGTGCACGGCAGCGGACGGTGAGTCTGTCCGCACTCGATGCGGAGCTCGACGGCGAATCCGTGCTCGATCGCGAGCTGTTCAAGGAAAACGGGCACTGGGCCGCGCACACGAAGCCGCGACCATGGGCACGCCCCGAAACGCTGCTGCAGCAACGGCAGTTCTGGACGCTGTTTCAGGTCTGCCTCGACCACCTGCCGGAACACATCGGACGCGTATTCATGATGCGCGAATTTCTCGACGTCGAGATTGCCGATATCTGCAGCGAACTGACATTGACGACGAATCATTGCAGCGTGCTGCTGTATCGTGCGCGCACGCGCCTGCGCACCTGCCTGAGCGAAAAAGGACTGACGACCGAAGATGCTGCCGGGGAAATGTAAAGACGTGACGCGACTGCTGTCGGATGCGCTCGATCGAGCGTTGACGCTCCATGAGCGCATGCAGGTGCACGTGCATCTGCCGGCTTGCAGCGGATGCCGCGCATATCGCGGGCAGATCGCGATGCTGCGGACGGCGGCGCATGCAGCGGCGGGGCGGGGGATGGTGGATGAGGCGAGGAGTGATCGGGACGAGTCGTCGGGCGACGCGCCGAAGGGCTAAGTTGCCGATGTCGGTCTGTGGTTGCGCGTCGCAGTTGGCGATGTCGTTGTTGACGTCGTAGGGGCGACGCTGGAGGCGGCTTTTGGGGCGAGCGCGCCGAGTACGGGCTGTCCGCTGCGTGGCGTCGGGGATCGCTGGCGGTTGCGCATTCTGTCGGATCGATCCCGGCGCGCTCGCGCCGGGATCGATCCGATAAGAAAAATACGCCGAACTAAAATTATTCGAACAGCGCCCGCACCGACTCGGGCGGGCGGCCGATAGCGGCCTTGCCTCGATACACGACGATCGGACGCTGCAGCAAAATCGGATGCGCCGCAATCGCTTCGTAGGCTTCCGCGTCCGTCAGGTTCGTACGGGCCAGATCCAGCGTCTTGTACGGCTCCTCGCCATCGCGAAGCATGTCGCGCGCCGGGCGCCCGAGCTGACGATGCAGCGCTTCCAGTTCCTCGACCGTCAGCGGCGTCTTCAGGTATTCGACGACGTTCACCGGCGTGCCGGTGGTGTTCAACGTCTCGACCAATGCGAGCGTCTCGCGGGATTTCGAGCAGCGGGGGTTGTGGTAGATCGTGATCATCGTTCGGGCCTGGATGAGAAAGGCCCGTATTGTAGCCAGTCTGGTTGCGGGTGTTTCGGCGGGGTGTCGGTACACGGGTGGAAGGGGATTGGAATCTCGGTGTGGCGTGCAGGGGCGAGTGAGTTGCGCCGACGAGTGCCTAGTCCGCTTGGTGCGTTTATGCGCATAAAGTACGTTGCATGGGGAATTTGCGACGCCGTCTTCGGTGGCGGATAGCTCAGGGGATCAGACTCATCGTCATGTCGTGTTGACGGCGCCGACGTGGCGCCACCTCATATATCCGCGCGGGGTTTATGCGCATAAAGCTAGCGCGTCCCCTGGTGGAAAGGACCGCGGATATCACGGTCGGCGCGGGCACTTCGATGCGCCGAACGATCATCAGCGCAATGCGTGATGGAGTCTGGGGCGTGCGACCTTCGATAACGGCCGAGCCTCCAGATGGTTTATGCGCATAAACACAGTGGGGACGGCCAGCGCGCTTCGTCACTGAACATGGCATGTATCGCGTCGCATCGGTCTGAGCCGCGCAGCGTTTGTCATCGGGGAGCACGCTCAAGCGAGAACTCAGAGTCGTCGGTGCTCTCCGGCACTGCCGAAGTTTCTGCGCACAAACTCCCCCGACACCACGGCAGCGCCCCCTTCAACGATGGATAGGGCAGTGCCGATCTGTGTGCCGAACGTGAAACTGAAGCCGCCCGTCGTCACGAGCATCGCCATTCATCATCCACCGCAGCGACCTCGCTTCCTCCACCGGCACCAGCCATCCGACATCCCCAGCTCGTTTATGCGCATAAACCAATCGCCCGAATGGCTAACGCGTAGTTAGCGAACGACAATTTCATTGAAATATAAATATCGTCCTGTAGAATTCCAACGACCAAAAACAGGAGTGAAAATTGGCCGCGGAAATCATTGCAGTCACTCAACAAAAAGGTGGCGTCGGCAAAAGCACGATTGCCATGCATCTCGGCGCGGCATTCCATGAGAAAGGGAAGCGCGTCCTCGTCATCGACGCAGACGGTCAAAACACACTGGTTCACTGGTCGAGCGCATCCGGTGACAGCGACGCCGGGATCCCGTTCCCGGTCGTCAACCTCGCCGAAGCCGGCGGCCAGATCCATCGCGAAATCAAGAAGTTCATCAACGACTACGACATCATCGTCGTCGATTGCCCGCCGTCGATCACCGAGAAGGTCTCCGGCGTCGTGCTGCTGGCCGCATCGATCGCCGTGATCCCAACTTCGTCGTCGCCGGCCGATTATTGGTCGAGCGTCGGGCTGGTCAAGCTGATCCAGCAGGCGCAGGTGATGAACGAAGATCTCCGCGCCGTCTTCCTGCTGAACAAGACCGAAGAGAAGCGCATGCTGACCCGCGAGCTCAAGCGCGCGCTCGAGGAACTCGGCTTCCCGTTGCTGAAGACGCAAATCCCGACCCGGGAAGCGTACAAGCAGGCGATGGCGCTCGGTCAGACCGTGCTGCAGATGAACGATCGTGGCGCGAAGCTGGCCGCCGCGGAAATCCGCGCATGTGCCGACGAAATCGTCGCCATGCTGCCCTGACTTTATGCGCATAAAGGAGTCGCATGAAACCCTCCCAATTTGCAAAAGGATTCCAGGCGCGCCCGGATATCACGACGAGCGAGAAGCGCACGGCGCTTGATCGGCTGAATGCCATCGACGGCATCGTCAAGTCCGAGACGGCCACGCCGGCCCCGGCGAAGTCCGCCAAGAAGGACATCGCGCCGCCGCCGGCCCCGGACGTCCTGCTCGATCCGTCGACCGACGAATCGCCGCAATATCGCGCGTGGCGCCTCGAGAACCGCTATGCGCCCGGCCAGGTGATCGAGCTGTCGCTGAAGGCGATCAAGCATAGCCCGTTCAACCCGCGGCACTTCTATCTGAAGTCGTCGATTGCCGAACTCGCGGTCAACCTCGCGAAGCAGGGGCAACAGCAGGCGATTCACGTGATTCCGGACTACGACAATCCGGGTTCGTATTTCGTCAGCGACGGCGGCCGTCGTGTGCGTGCGTTGAAGGAAGCGAACAAGGAGTCGGTGAAGGCGATCGTGATCGACGTGCCGATCGGAATCCAGAGCTACAAGCTCGGCTACGACCTGAACGTGCAACGCGATTCGCAGACGGTGTTCGACAACGCCGTCGTATGGCGCCGTTTCCTCGACGACAAACATTTCCAGAGTCAGAAGGAACTGTCCGAGCATCTCGGCCTCGACGAGTCGACGGTCGCGGTTGCGCTGTCGATCGGCAAGCTGCCGGAAAGCGTGATGCAGGAGATGGTCGCGCGCCCCGATCGCTTCGGGTCGAACATGGCGTATCAGGTCGGCCGTTATCACAATGCGCGCGGCACCGAGGCGACGCTGCGGCTGATCAACAAGATCGTGTCCGACGATCTCAGCACGCGCCAGGTGTCGGACATCGTCAAGGGCCGCGTCGCGGCGCAGGAAACGCCGAAACCGGCAGGTCGCCAGCGCTATGCGCAGCGTCTCGAGATCAAGCTCGGCGGCAAGTCGGTCGGCGACCTGAAGTCGTATGGCGAAGACCGCATCGAACTGCGCCTGCGCGGCCTCCCGAAGGACAAGCGCGACGCGATCCTCGAGCAGCTCGAGCGGATGCTGTTGTCGGAGTGATGGAAACGGCCGGCAGGGCCTGGTGAGGCGCCGGGCCCGCCCGATGGCGGGCGGCCGGCGACGGCCCCGTCAGAGGGGCCTGAACGGGCCTCAGGCGGCCCGAGATTGATTCAGGGTGAACGACAGCAGGTCGCCGTCGGTCGGCTCGCCCCAGGTCTTCTGGGCGAGCCAGTCGAAAAAGGCCGTCTCGGCCAGCTTCGAATCGAGACCGCGCTTGCGCCAGTCGTCGCGCAAGTGCGAGCCCATCGTCGGCAACACCTCCGACTCGAACGACTCGCGCGCCACTTCGCGCTCCGCGTCGCCCTGCTCCTCGTACAGCACCTTCGCTTCCTTGCGGCGGAACGCCGCGAATTCGCTCAACAGACGCGCCTTCAGATCGTCCGGCTGCGCCGAGACGGCCTTCGCGGCAGGCATGCCGGAAGGCAGCACGTCGACGGACTCGACCGGCGGCGCATAACCCTTCTTCAGCGCGTCCTTGAACAACGCGGGCGCGCTGCGCACCGGCGGCAGCGTCGTGCTGCGCATCCGCTGCTCGGTCATCTGCAGCGCGGCGCGAATCCGGTTTTCTTCGCTGTCCGCGTAGAGCGTCTGCGCTTCCTTGAGCGGAATCCCGAGCTTCACCATCCGGTCGACCAGCGTGCTGTCGAACACGTTCGGATGCTCGTCGAGCGCGAGCATCGGCTGCTTGCGCTCGGTCACGCGGAACTGGATCTCCGCGACCCGCCGCCCTTCACGATGCTCGATCAGCTCGACGAAGATGTTGGTGACCGCGTTGACCTCGGCGATCGCCGGACGCAGGTAGTCCCGCTTGAAGTACTTGTACTCGCGCTTCGCCTCGTCGCCGGCTTCCGTATCGGGTGTGCCCGACAGGATCGGCCGCCACCATTCCCACGGCTCGCGCATCGTCAGGTGGCTCGGGTTCGTCAGGTAGCGCACGCAGATTTCGTAGAGCGCAAGACCGGCGCTGCTACGCAGCTGGCTCTGGAACTGCAGGCTCAGACGTGCGTACTGGACCGGGTCGAGCAGCTTCTTCTTGATCTTCGGTGCAAATGAAAATTCGACCCACACGCGGCGGGTGGCCGGATCCTCGAGAATTTCGGCATCGGCGATCAGCGTCGAGATCCCCCACTTGCGGCCCGGCTTCTGGCTCGACGTCCCCGTGCTCCATTCGACCTGGACCGACACCATACGGCGCAGGTGTTCCTTCACCAGAGCGGTGTCGTTCGAATCGAAGGCGGAGTTGGCGACGATGTCCGACAGCAGCGCGCGATAGGTATCGCCCGAGTCGTCGGCCTGCTGCGCGACGGCGAGCAGGACGTTGAACAGCTTGCGGGTCAGTAGCGTGATCTTGCCGCTCTTCGGCTGAATTGCGATCGCCTCGACGGCCTTACGCAATTCGGCTGAACTGGCACTCACCACATCCACATCGGTTTTCTTGGCGCGCTTCGTGGCCATGCGTCTGGTCGGAGGAGAAGTTTCACGGAAGGATAGCGCCTGTGGTGATGTGCGTCCAGAACGACATGCTCACCATAGCCGGTGAAGTGCGCGCGCAAAACGGCACTCACCCCAACCCTCTCCCGAAAACCCTCACCGGTCCGGATTTAAAGCGTTTCGGACTCGTCCAGACGTGTCGCGGGATGCGCGGATTCACAGATTTTTGCCTGTGCTCGATACGTGCGAAATTTGCTCCCGTATCGGCTCACCTTTCGATTTGTCGTAATTTTACGACTGCGCTTCCGGGGGCTCGTCACAGCGTCGCCACTGGCCGTCGCGGCATCGAGCGGACAGGCTCGCAACGCCCTGTATGCATGTACAGGCGCGGCTGATGGGCCAGTCGCGACCGCGCCCCGCATCCGGAAACCGGCACCGAAAAGCGTGTCCGCAACGTCGATCGAAACCGTTTCACTGGCCCGGGCGCGCATTGTACAGCGCACAGAATCCGTTCAGTCCCGAAAATTCTCACCTTGTCGGCTCGAAATTCTGTGACCTCGATATCGACGAATCCCCGACCCACGCGGGATCAGCAGTTCAAGGCTCCCGAAAAACCTCACCTTGACGATAAAAACGACGTTCCAACGAACGCGGAAGCTGCTCCCGAAAAATCTCACCGTAACCGCCGCGGTATCAAAAATGTCAATGACATCCGATACTTATGTGCGCCAGGCGTTCCGCTGTGTCCGGCGATCATCCCCCGAAAAGCCTCACCTTTACGGCGGTCGGGCGGATGCGGCAGCTGTGTGCTGCCTCCTGAAAAATCTCACCTGTGCCAAAAAGTGGCACAGCGAAAATCAGATTTCCGCCAGTCCCGGTGGGCTTTTCAGCGAATTCGCTGCACTCCCGATCCCGGAAACCCTCACCTTTGGCCAATCTTCGAGCAAATGGCGCTCCTGAAAAACCTCACCTGTGAGGCGCCCGGCAGCCTGTGATTGATGCCCCGAAAAAGCTCACCTTATCGGGATCCGTGCAGGAAAACCCGGATTTTGCTCCCGAAAAGCCTCACCTTTCGGGCCTCACTGGCTTCACCGGGCACTTTTGCTGTGCAAAATGACGGTCGTTTCCCGGAAATCCTCACAGCAAATCCCTGTGGAGTCCCGTGAAACCTCACCTTTCCCGAAAACTGCTCAAAAGATGGGCAGAATAGGGGCGCGAAGAAGGTCCCGCAAATTCTCACCTGTGTCTGCACAGGCAGAAAACTGTGCGCGTAGGCACCGCAAGGGGTCTGTGGCTGTGTGGCCCCGAAAAACCTCACCTTTGGGGAATCTCATGTTTCACTGTGATCCCGAATCCGCTCACGACCTTTCCTGCATCGGCTCACGCAGATCCCCGAACCCCATCACTTCAGCTCCCGCAGAAGATCACCTTGGTTCCCGTAAAACTTCACCTTGTCGGCCGGAAAGCCTTGCTACATAAGGCTGTGCCGTGGCGTTAACGTTTTTAACTAAGGGTTCAAGGGTGTTTACTTCTAATACTCTCAAGACATCGGTCGTCGAGTTTTCCACAGAGCCCCAACGCCTGAACACCGACCGGCTGCGATGACGTCGGTCATGTGAAACAAATGCACTTTTTCGGGGCCTACTCAAAAATGCTTTCGGGACAAGGACTTGCCTCGTTTTCTTCGCTTTGTTTCACGGAATCGACGAGCTGGTTCGTCCGGATTGGCCCACAGCCCTGGTTTCTCTGCACGGCGACGTAAATTCACGACACTCCGCGAAAAAAGTATCAAAAAATACGTATTTCGTTATGATCGCAACATATCAATGTCTGTGAGTCCTCCCATGACGCTAGATGAAATGCGTGAAGTCATCCGAGAAGAACTGGAATCGCTTCGCGCGAGCGGCGCGCGCCGCCAGGAGTTGTCGCTGCATGCGTGCAAGCGGTTGTTCTTCGATCTCGGTATCCGACCGTCGGCCGCCAACGTTCGCGACCTGACCCAGACCGGCAGCGCCAGCGACATTCCAAAGGACATCGATCATTTCTGGGAACGAATCCGTTCTGCATCGAAAATCCGGCTCGACGGTGCGGCGATCCCGAAAGCGGTCGAAGAAAAGGCCGGCGCGTTGCTCGGCGCGCTATATGAAGAGGCCTTGAAAGCGGCCAGGGAAAGCCTCGATGTCGATCGCGAACAGGTTCGCGCTGGGCTGACCGATGCGGAACAACGGCTGCGCGATGCCACGGTTCGCCAGGAAACCCTCGAGGGCGCCCTGACGCGCAGTGAAACCCGCAACGAGCAGTTGCAGGCGCGTGTGACCGAACTCGAGGTGCAACTGGCTTCGCAGTCGACGCACGGTTCGGCAAACGAGGCGACACTGCTCACCACAGTCGCTCGACTTGAAAAGGAACTGGCCGTCATGGCCGGCCGCGTCGACACCGAGCAGACGCAGAATGCGACGCTGCGCGACCGCATCGACACGCTGCAAGCCGAATTGCAGCAGCGCACCGAACACTACGCGCAGCAGATCAAGGATGCGGTGGCCGAAGCCGAGCGCCGCGTCAAACCGATGCTGGTCGAGCTGGACTCGCTGCGCAGCATGGCGTCGACGTACCAGAGCGGTCTGCGCGACGTGCAGCGCAAGGAATTCGATTTTCTTCAGCAACTGAGTTCGGCCAAGGCCCGCGCAGACCGGCTCGAGGAACAGTTGCGTACCCAGAGCGACGAACTGGACCGCGCGACACGCGACGTGAATACGCTGCGCGCGAGCCGCGGGATGAATCCGGAGATTTCCGCACTGATTCGCCGCCTGGCCGACGCAGGTCAGCTCGATGCGGATGCGTTTTCCGCAATCGGGACGTCACTGGACCACGAAATTCCGGTGCCGACCCAGTGCCCGCATTGCGACGGGGAACCGGAGTTGTCGCATGGCGATGACGGATTCGAAGTGTCGTGCCCCGAGTGCGAACATGCGTCGGGGCCTTGGCCTTCCCGATTCGAAGCGATCGCGCGCTTTGCGCGCGACTGATGTGTCGCCCGACACAGGGATCGCACAGGTGAGACGATTCGGGACGCGTGAGGTGAGGTTTTCCGGGAGCTGTGAAACGGTGAGGCTACGCCGCGCAAGGCTGCTCACGAGTCATGTCGCGTGAGCTGCCGGCTCGGCATCAGAGCGTTTCGTCTTGCTCGGGCACGTCACCATTCGCGAGATCATCGCGCCAGTTTTTCCATGCGCGGTGCAGACGGTTCGACGAAATCGGCCGCATGAAGCCGAGCCATTTGCCGACCCGCTCGGGCGGCACGTCATGTTCGAACAGTTCCGCTGCGTAAGTGTTGCGCAGCGTTTGCGGGCTCGCGCGTGCGGTGCGTGATGACGTGAGCCCCGCAGATTCGACGATCGCATCGATCGCGCGCAGCATCGTCGCCTTGTGCATCGGCCGCCCGGCGTGCGATGCCGGAAACACGAGCTCCCCCGGAATCTCCTGGCGCTTGCGCTCCACGAGCCATGCTTCGAGCAACGCGATCGCGAACGAGGCCAGATGGGTTTCGCGCGCGAAATCGGGATGCGTCGACGGGATCTGCAGCGACGTTCCACTCGTATTGATGCAACTAATTGTGAGCACGCGTGCTTCGCCGGTTTTCACGCCGGCCCCGAGAAATGCGGCGACGAGTGCGCGGTCGCGCCGCTCCTTCCAGTATGCGGAGCCGGATACACTAATCGGCGAAAACAGGTAGGCCAGCAACTTCGCGCGTTCGGCCGGTGTCAGGAAACCGGTCGGCTCGTTGTCGCGCGCCTGGCGCCAGTTCGCTTCGCCATCCTGAGCAATGAAGCGGGCCGGGTTGGTGGACGCGAGCTCGGTGCGCCGGATGTGGTCGAGCACGCGTTCGATCAGCCTCAAATAGCGCATTCGCTGTGTTTTCCGGATAGGAAGCTCGCCGACGAAATTCGCGATCGTTGCGGTATCGACCGTGGCCAGGTTTTTTTGATGTGCTCGTAGCCATGCGAGAAAAGCGCCCCATTGTGCGCGGTAGACGTCGGCCGACGAACGGCGGTAGTCCTGCATGGCAAGCCAGGCGTCGAACGCGGCTTCGGGCGAGATGATCCAGTCGGACGCACCGCGGTCGAACAGATCCTTTTCTTCCGGGCGTGCGGGCGTGTCGGAGGATGTGGGTAGGGACATGTCGTTTATTCCGTTAGTTGCGTATATGGTAGCCCTATCCGCAACGTCGCGGGCAGTAGGATGCGGAAGCCGGCCGCCGTCTCGAACGGCCGGGGCCGGGTATCAGTCGCCCCACGCCTTGGACGGGCGATGAATGCGCTCGCGGGGTGCCGCTTCCTGCGATCTGGCTGCGGCTTCATACGCGAGGACCGCGAACGAGAAGACAGCGGGTAGTGCATTCGATCGTCCGAAGTCGATCGGATCATCCGTTTCGGGAAAGGTCATGTCCGACGGCCGTTCGAACAACTGGCGCATGCCGGCTTCGTGCCGGCTGGCAAAGCCGAGATCGGCGAGTGCCTCGGCTTCGATGGCGTGCAGCAGGCGCCACGACAGCGGGACGCGCTGATGGATGTAGCGCCCGGCTATATGACGCACAATCAACTCGAGGTCTTGCGCGGCAGCCTTGAAGCTGAGCGCGGCCAAATCTTGTTCTTCTGTCATCGCAGGCTCCTGTCGACCGGAGCGGGCACCTCGGTGCGCCGGCCCGGCCAATGCATGGCGGAATGTCCGTATACTGTACAAACATACAGTATTTTCCGCAACTGGCCTTTCGGCCAGCTATTCGCATCGTCAGCGATGAATCACGATCAGTAGTGCGCGCGCTTCGGCCTTGCCCGGGTTGCGGATGGCGTGAGGTGTGTCGGCCGGGTAGCGCGCGGTGTCGCCGGCCTTCAGGCGCCGGCTCGCCGCCGCGGCTTCGATTTCCATCGCGCCCTGCAGCACGGTGAGGTGCTCGCGCGTGCCGGGTTCGTGCGCGTTCGACACGAGCGCGCCGCCGCCCGGCAGCGTCAGCTCGTACCATTCGAACTTGCCGGCCAGGTCGATCGGGCCCCATACGCGCAATTGATAGCGGCCGTCGTGGCCGGCGAGCGTCGGGATGTCGTGCGGGCCGTCCACGCGGATCGTTTCCGGCGCTTTCGGCTGCGAGAACAGCTCGTCGAGCGTGATGCCGAGCGCGTTCGTGAGCCGCCATGCGACCGCGATCGTCGGATTGGCTTTGTCACGCTCGATCTCGGAGAGCATCGACTTCGATACGCCAGCTGCGCGCGACAGGTCGTCGAGGGTCAGCTTGCGTTCGTTGCGCAGGCGCTGGATTTGCTCGCCGACGCGCGGCGGCGTCACGCCCGGCGGCTGCGGTGCGGCGCCGGCACGCGTGCGCCGCGACGCGGAGGAACTTGCCATTTGGTTTCCGTTCGCTTAGAGTTGTTCGGTATTTCGAATTCTAGTTCGGAATATCGGATAAATGCGGTCAACCGAACGACCGACTATAACAGTAGCAGGCCGTTGCGCTGCCGCCACGAGCGGCGCGCGGCGGATTGCGAACCCATGTCAGGAGCTTTGCGATGCGTGATGCCTTTCTCGCCCAGGTGCGCGGGACGCTCGACCAGATCCGCGCGGATGGTTTTTACAAGACCGAGCGCGAGATCGCGAGTCCCCAAGCGGCGGCCGTGCGGCTCGCCAGCGGTGCCGGCGTGCTGAATTTCTGCGCGAACAACTATCTCGGTCTGGCGAACGATCCGCGCCTGATCGCCGCGGCGCAGGCCGGTCTCGACCAGGATGGCTTCGGCATGGCGTCGGTGCGCTTCATCTGCGGCACGCAAACCGTGCACAAGCAGCTCGAAAGCGCGCTGGCGTCGTTTCTCGGCACGGAAGACAGCATCCTCTATTCGAGCTGTTTCGATGCGAACGGCGGCCTGTTCGAGACGCTGCTCGACGAGAACGACGCGGTGATCAGCGACGAGCTGAACCACGCGAGCATCATCGACGGCATCCGCCTCTGCAAGGCGAAGCGGTTCCGCTACAAGAACAACGACCTGTCCGATCTCGAGGCGAAGCTGAAGGAAGCCGACGCAGCGGGCGCGCGCCACAAGCTGATCGCGACCGACGGTGTGTTCTCGATGGACGGCATCATCGCCGATCTGAAAGGCATCTGTGACCTCGCCGATCGTTACGGCGCGCTCGTGATGGTCGACGATTCGCACGCGGTCGGCTTCATCGGCGCGCATGGCCGCGGCACGCCCGAGCACTGCGGCGTCGACGGTCGCGTCGACATCATCACCGGCACGCTCGGCAAGGCGCTGGGCGGTGCATCGGGCGGCTATGTCGCGGCCCGCCGCGAGGTCGTCGAATTGCTGCGCCAGCGTTCGCGCCCGTATCTGTTCTCGAACACGCTGACGCCGAGCATTGCCGCGGCGTCGCTGAAGGTGCTGGAACTGCTCGGCAGCGACGAAGGGGCGAAGCTGCGCGCACGCGTGCGCGAGAATGGCGCGCGTTTCCGCGAACAGATGACCGCTGCGGGTTTCACGCTCGTGCCGGGTGCGCATCCGATCATCCCGGTGATGCTCGGCGACGCGCAGCTCGCGACCAACATGGCCGACAAGTTGCTCGAAGAAGGCGTCTACGTGATCGGCTTCTCGTTCCCGGTCGTGCCGCGCGGTCGCGCACGCATCCGCACGCAGATGAGCGCCGCGCATACGCCTGAACAGATCGATCAGACGGTCGCCGCGTTCGTGCGCGTCGGCAAGTCGCTCGGCATCGTCTGACGGAGGCGCGACCATGAAAGCACTGGCAAAGCTCGAGCGCGGCCCGGGTCTCACGCTCACGCGCGTGAAGCGCCCCGAAGTCGGACACAACGACGTGCTGATCAAGATTCGCCGCACGGCGATCTGCGGCACCGACATCCATATCTGGAAGTGGGACGACTGGGCGCAAAAGACGATTCCCGTACCGATGCACGTCGGCCACGAATACGTCGGCGAGATCGTCGAGATGGGGCAGGAAGTGCGCGGCTTCGCGATCGGCGACCGCGTGTCCGGCGAAGGCCACATCACGTGCGGCTTCTGCCGCAACTGTCGTGCCGGCCGCCGGCATCTGTGCCGCAACACCGTCGGCGTCGGCGTGAATCGCGAGGGCGCGTTCGCCGAGTATCTGGCGATTCCCGCGTTCAACGCGTTCAAGATTCCGCCCGAGATTTCAGACGATCTCGCATCGATCTTCGATCCGTTCGGCAACGCGACGCACACGGCGCTGTCGTTCAATCTCGTCGGCGAGGACGTGCTGATCACGGGCGCGGGCCCGATCGGCATCATGGCCGTCGCGATCGCGAAGCACGTCGGCGCGCGCAACGTCGTGATCACCGACATCAACGACTACCGGCTCGAGCTCGCGCGCAAGATGGGTGCGACGCGCGCGGTCAACGTCGCACGCGAGTCGCTGCGCGACGTGATGGCCGACCTGCACATGACGGAAGGCTTCGATGTCGGCCTCGAGATGTCGGGCGTGCCGAGCGCGTTCACCAGCATGCTCGAGGCGATGAATCACGGCGGCAAGGTCGCGCTGCTCGGGATTCCGCCCGCGCAGACGGCGATCGACTGGAACCAGGTGATCTTCAAGGGGCTCGAGATCAAGGGCATCTACGGGCGCGAGATGTTCGAGACCTGGTACAAGATGGTCGCGATGCTGCAAAGCGGCCTCGATCTCTCGCCGATCATCACGCATCGTTTTGCGGCCGACGATTACGAACAAGGCTTCGCCGCGATGCTGTCCGGTGAAAGCGGCAAGGTGATCCTCGACTGGACGGTCTGAGTGCCGGCGGGGCGGCTCGGCGCGTTTGCCGACTGCCCCGTTCGTGTCGGCATGAGCGTTTGTCGAGGCAGGGCGGCTTCGACGAACGCGTGAGGTGAGATTATTCGGGAGCTGTGTTTGCGTGCCGAATGACGGCTCGATCGTGCATTCGCGAGGCGTGCAGGCAAGTAAGTCAATGGGCTGCACGTCGTTTCTCGTTGGCGATATGAGGGTGATCGCGCTTCGATCCCGCAGCAAGCCACGTATCGGTGACATGCAATCGCGCGTGCACCTCACCTGTCAGCGTCGCTCACCCGTCCACGTCATCGCGTCGTTCGGCGCATGTCTTTCTTCCTGCCCTTCCGTTTCGTTTGCCGCGCCTGGATAGCGAGGCTCTGTCGCATCGCCCGCTTGCCGCGATGTGCTTCCACGCCAGCACGTCACCACGCAACGTCGTCACGGCACTGCCTCGATGCGTGAGCCGATCAACGACATGCGCACTCACCTGTCAGCATCCCCGGCCGCATCGATCGGTGCGCTGCCCGCTATTTGATCCGCTCACCGTTCAACCATCGCGGTTCGAGTTGCAGACTCAACACGACGAGCCAGCGTTTCGGGCATTGCGGTGCGATCTCGATCAGTTCGCCATGCGCACCGGACACCGTCACGAACCCGTGCTGCGCCGCATGCCGATACGCACGGGATGCGTCAGCCTGAAGCCAGAAGCTGACGAGCGCGCACGTGACGAAACGGAACAGCAGCAACGTCGCGGCTTCCGGCGCGTAGCCGACCGCGGCGAGCAGGGCGTCGAACACGAACGTCAGAACTTGCGTGACCGCGATCGTGATGACAGTCAGCTTCACCAGCCCGCGCATGCGCAGCGCTGCCCGCGTGCGGGCATGCGTCAGTGCGAGCCGCGCGCGGTCGTCGTCGGCTTCGTGTTTCATGACGCCGCTCCGGCGCGCCGCGCGACGTGGATCGACGTCATGTCGGATGCAGGTATCCGCCCATCGAACGAGCCAACGGCCTTGCACAGGATCGCGCTGTCGTAGCTGTGCCCTGCAAACCGCATCACGTCGATCAACTGAAAT
This sequence comes from Burkholderia sp. RF7-non_BP4, assembly GCF_001521935.1. NCBI lineage: Bacteria > Pseudomonadati > Pseudomonadota > Betaproteobacteria > Burkholderiales > Burkholderiaceae > Burkholderia > Burkholderia sp. RF7-non_BP4. The sequence goes on from NZ_LOTA01000031.1 coordinate 325,821, forward strand.
CCTTCGCGTCGATAGAAGTCGACGAGTCGGATAGCCGCATGCGGCGCATCGAGCGCGAGGTGCGTCGCGCCACGCGCGGCCGCCCGCCGTTGCGCGAACGCGAGCAGCGCACGGCCGATGCCGCGATCCTGCCACACCGGATCGACGGCCAACTGGCCGAGCGTCGCGACGCGTCGGCTGCGGTACGGATCGCACCGCGAATCGGGATCGTGCGGCTGCATCGTGATCGTCGCGACCAGATGCGCGTTCCCGAGCGCGACGAAACACTCGTTGGTGAGCATGCGTTCGCGCGTCGCCGACGCCGGCTGGTCGACCCCCGGACAGTTGAAGCCCGCGGCGCCGAGAGGCGCGTACGCGCGATGCAGCAACGCGGTCAAAGACTCGTACGAATCGCTGCGCGGATCGAAACGCCGTACGACGACACGGCCATCGAGCCGCTTCGCATAAGCCGCATAGGCACGCTCGGAGCGTGCGGATTCCGGTCGCTGCATGATGTCCTTTCGGCCAGATAGGTTGACCGAAGTGTAGTGAGCACCCTGCGTCAGCTTCAAGAAAAAATGTCGTAAACGCCGCCTGCAATGCGCTGCCCGCCATCGAAACCAGGCGGCGCTCGGCCCTTCCGACGACAGGGCTTTTTCACGTGGAAGTTGACGGTGGAGAACGATCGTTCTACCGTAAACCCATGAACACACATGATGACTTCTCCGGCGAACCGGCCGTTCGCGACCGGCTGCTCGACGCGGCCGAAGCGCTGATCTACTCGGGCGGCATCCATGCCACGGGCGTCGATGCGATCGTGACGCGATCCGGTGCCGCGCGAAAGAGCTTTTATTCGCATTTCGAATCGAAGGAGGCGCTGGTCGTCGCGGCGCTCGAGCGCCGCGACGAGCGCTGGATGCACTGGTTCGTCGACGCCACGCTGGCGCGCGGCAAGTCGCCGCGTGCGCATTTGCTCGGCATGTTCGACGTGCTGCGCGACTGGTTCTCGCAACCCGATTTTCACGGCTGCGCGTTCCTGAACGCGTCCGGCGAGATTGCCGACACCGACGATCCGGTACGCGTCGTCGCGCGTATGCACAAGGCGCGCTTGCTTGCGTTCGTGCGCGAGCGGCTCGACGCGTATGCCGACGACGCCGGCATCGAGCGCCGTGGCCTGGCCCGCCTCGCGCGCCAATGGCTGGTGTTGATCGACGGCGCGATCGGCGTCGCGCTCGTCAGCGGCGATGCGACCGCGGCGCGCGATGCGCGCGCGACCGCCGAACTCTTGCTCGATACGGTGTGTCGAGCGTCGAAGTAACGCGTCCCAACCGGCTGCGTTTGTGCGCAGCCCCAACCTTGAACAGGAGCATCCCATGTCCGCTTCCCCGGAAGTTCGTCCGCCCGTTCCGCCCTTCACGCTCGATACGGCGCGCCAGAAAGTGCGTGCCGCGGAGGATGCGTGGAACACGCGCGACCCACAGCGCGTCTCGCTTGCCTATACGCCGCAGAGCCGGTGGCGCAATCGCGCGGAGTTCGTGACGGGCCGCGACGAGATCGTCGGACTGCTGCAGCGGAAATGGACGCGCGAGCTCGACTACCGGCTGATCAAGGAGCTGTGGGCGTTCGGCGGCAATCGCATCGCGGTGCGATTCGCGTACGAATGGCATGACGACGCCGGAAATTGGTTCCGCTCATACGGGAACGAAAACTGGGAGTTCGACGAAAACGGCTTGATGGCGCATCGTCACGCGAGCATCAACGACCTGCCGATTCGCGAAGCGGATCGCCTGTACCACTGGCCGCTCGGTCGCCGTCCGGACGATCATCCCGGCCTGTCCGATCTCGGGCTGTGACGCATCACGATGGCGTCGCGCGAACGCGCTCGATCGTGCATCGAGCGCGACGCCTGTGCTAAACGGTGAGGGAATACGGGAGCCGCAGGTTGAGGTGAGCGTTTTCGGGAGAGGAGGCATTTCGTGCGGGACGGTGCGATCCTTCACGCCCTGCATCTCACCGATCGATCTTCGCAGGGAACGGTGCGGTTGCACTGATCGAAGCGCGGCATGCGACATCGGCGTCGCACTTGTTGCGTACATGCATGGCGGTGAGTTTCAAGTTTCAATCGGTGTATATCGATGCGCGATGCAACTCACCGCTCGACATCGACGTGATGCAGGCCACCGCGATGAATCGACACGTAACCGTGCGTGCCGCCGAATCGCGTTGCTCACCGCTCGACTTCGACGCGCACGCCTCCAGGCGCGCGCGTCGGAATCGACGAAGGTGCGCGGCAGTCAGTCGTGCTGCTCACCATTGAGCACGACGTCGATCGAACCCTTCCGAGCCGCGCGCCTTCGGATCGTTCCGTCAGCCGGCGATCCGCACCGCGATTGCCTCTCCCACTTCCTGCGTCCCCGCCTGGCCGCCGAGATCGCGCGTGCGCGGCCCGGTGCGCAGCACGTCCTCGATCGCCGCGACGATCGCATCGTGCGCCTCGCGTTCGCGGCCCGCGCCGTTGCCGAGGAAGTCGAGCATCATCGCCGCCGACCAGATCATCGCGATCGGATTCGCGATGTACTGGCCCGCGATGTCCGGTGCGGAGCCGTGCACCGGTTCGAACAGCGATGGAAACGTGCGGTCCGGGTTCAGGTTCGCCGACGGCGCGATGCCGATCGTGCCCGTGCAGGCCGGCCCGAGGTCGGACAGGATGTCGCCGAACAGATTCGACGCGACGACGACGTCGAAGCGGTCGGGCTGCAACACGAAGCGCGCGCACAGGATGTCGATGTGCTGCTTGTCGACGGCGATCTCGGGATAGCGTTCGCCCATCTCGGCCGCGCGCGCGTCCCACCACGGCATGCTGATCGCGATGCCGTTGCTCTTCGTCGCGACGGTCAGGCGCTTCGCGCGGCGCTGCGCGAGTTCGAATGCGAACTTCAGCACGCGCTCCGTGCCGTGACGCGTGAAGATCGACTGCTGCATCACCACTTCGCGGTCGGTGCCTTCGAACATCGTGCCGCCGACCGACGAATATTCGCCTTCGGTGTTCTCGCGCACGATCATGAAGTCGATGTCGCCCGCTTTGCGGCCGGCGAGCGGCGACGGCACGCCGTCGAACAGGCGCGCGGGCCGCAGGTTGATGTACTGGTCGAATTCGCGGCGGAATTTCAGCAGCGAACCCCACAGCGAAATGTGATCGGGCACCGTCGCGGGCCAGCCGACCGCGCCGAACAGGATCGCGTCCATGCCCGACAGCCGGGCCTTCCAGTCGTCCGGCATCATCTTGCCGTGCTGCGCGTAGTAGTCGCAGCTCGCCCAGTCGATCTGCTCGAACTGGAAACGGATGCCGAAGCGCGCCGTCACCGCGTCGAGCGCGCGCAGGCCTTCGGGCATCACTTCACGGCCGATGCCGTCACCGGGGATGACGGCAATCTTGTACGTCTTGTCGCTCATGCAAGCCTCCTTGGCTGGTCGGGCCGCCGGCAGCGTGCGCAGCGGAACACGACGTCATTTTATTTATTTCCATTCAGATTAAAATCGTGCGAAAGGTTAATCGACTTTCCACGAATCGTGAATAAATCACCGAATCTCGACGACCTGCGCGTCTTCAGCCTGGTCGTCCGCCTGACGAGCTTCAGCGCGGCGGCCGAGCAGCTCGCGGTCTCGCCCGCCTATGTGAGCAAGCGCATCGCGCTGCTCGAGGCGCAGCTCGGCACGCGGCTGCTGCATCGCTCGACGCGCCGCGTGACGGTCACGGAGGCCGGCGAACGCGTGTTCGCGCGTGCCGAGAAGATTCTCGACGACGTCGATCATCTCGTCGAGGACGTGTCGACCACGCGCACGGTGCCGCGCGGCACGCTGCGCATCTCGAGCAGCTTCGGTTTCGGCCGTCATGTCGTCGCGCCGGCGTTGCTCGACTTCTCCGCGCGCTATCCGCAGCTGAACGTGCGGCTCGATCTGTTCGACCGGCTCGTCGACGTCGCGGGCGAAGGCTACGACCTCGACGTGCGCATCGGCGACGAGATCGCCGATCACCTGATCGCGCGCCGCCTTGCCGCGAACTATCGCGTGCTGTGCGCGTCGCCCGACTATCTCGCACGGCGCGGCACGCCGCGGACGCTCGCGGATCTCGCATCGCACGACTGCCTCGCGATCAAGGAGCGCGACCATCTGTTCGGCGTCTGGCGGCTGAACCTGCGCGGCGAAACGGCAACGGTGAAGGTCGGCGGCGCGCTGTCGACGAACCACGGCGAGGTGGCCGTGCAATGGGCGCTGGCCGGGCGCGGGATCGTGCTGCGCTCGATCTGGGAAGCGGGGCCGCTGATCGAGCGCGGCGCGCTTCGTCGCGTGCTGCCGGACGTCATTCAGCCGGCGAATATCTGGGCGGTGTATCCGGAACGCGTCGCGGCTTCGGCGAAAGTGCGCGTGTGCGTCGATTTTCTCGCGGAGGCGCTTGCCGGGTTGAACGCCGCAGCGGGGGACGATGCGGCCTGAAATCGGCCAAAGGTGAGCTTTTACGGGGGCGTGTGAAAGCGTTGGCGGACGCCCGTCGTTGGCTCGCAACCGCGTCGCGATCCGGTAGCGTGCCGCGCGCACCGGCGGCCGCGATGCGCCGGACCTGCCAATGATAACGTCCGCCCGCGGCTCACGCCGCCTTCGATGTGCTCGTCGCGTTCGCCGCACCGAGCATCAGGTCGAGATTCTGCACGGCCGCGCCGGATGCCCCTTTGCCGAGATTGTCGAACACGGCCGACAGCAGCACCTGACCGTGCTCGGCATTCACGAACACGCCGAGCCGCAGGTCGTTCGTACCGTTCAACGCTTGCGGATCGAGATGCGTGATCGTGCGCGTATCCGCGAGCGGAGTGACCTCGACGTGGCGCGCGCCGGCGTAATGGTGCGCGAGACACGCATGCAGCGACTCACCGGTCACGCCTGCCGGGAGCAGGCGCAACTCGATCGGCACGGTCAGCACGATGCCTTGCCGATAGGCGCCATAGGCCGGCACGAACAGCGGACGATGCGCGAGCCCGGCGTGCAGCTGGATTTCGGGCACGTGCTTGTGCGCGAGCGCGAGGCCATAGACCTGCAGCGGTTTCGTGCGTGCGGCTCCGTTCGATTCGAATTCGTCGACGGCGGCCCGGCCGCCGCCCGAGTAACCGGACACGGCATGGATGCTCACCGGATAGTCGCGCGGAAGCAGGCCGGCTCGTTGCAGCGGCCCGAGCAGGCCGATCGCGCCCGTCGGATAGCAGCCCGGATTGGTGACGCGCCGCGCGTGCGCGATCGTCTGCGCATGTCCGTCGGTCATCTCGGGAAAGCCGTAGACCCATTCCGGATCGGTGCGATGGGCCGAGCTCGCGTCGATCACGCGTACCGCCGGATTCCGGATGAAGCCGACCGCTTCGCGCGCGGCGGCGTCCGGCAGGCACAGAATCGCGATATCGGATGCATTGATCGCTTCGGCGCGCCGTGCGGGGTCCTTGCGCTCGGCATCCGGCAGCGTGACGAGCCGCAGGTCGGTGCGATTCCGCAGGCGCTCGTGGATCTGCAGTCCGGTCGTACCTTGGTCGCCGTCGATGTAGACAGTGGAGAGGCTCATGATGGTCGCGTTCCTCGCTTCGGACGTCGGGAAAGCCATATCGTCCATCGAACGCCTAGAATAGGAAAAGTTGAATTTCCTGATTGCGAGATTCAGATTTCCTGAACGAGAGGTGGAAATGCGCGAGATCAGTCTGGATCGACTGCGTACGCTGGTCGCGATCGCCGACCAGGGATCCTTCGTGGCCGCCGCGCAACTGCTTCATCTCGCGCCGCCGACGGTCAGCCTTCATGTTGCCGAACTCGAAAGCCGCATCGGTGCGCCGTTGCTGTCGCGCACGCGCGGCAACGTGCAGCCGTCGACCATCGGTGCCGTGCTGGTGGAGCGGGCGCGCCGTCTGCTGGCCGAGGTCGAGTCGACCCTCGACGACGTGGAGCGACAAGTGCAGGGGCTGACCGGGCGGGTGCGTCTCGGCGCCTCGACCGGCGCGATCGCCCATCTGTTGCCGCAGGCGGTGGCCCGGCTGCGCGAGCGGCATCCGGACATCGATGTCCAGATCGCGGTACTCACGTCGCACGACACACTGGCGCGCATCGCGCAGGGCACGCTCGACGTCGGCCTGGTGGCGCTGCCGCAGCCGGCGGTCGCGGGGGTGTCGATCCGCGCATGGCGGCGCGATCCGGTGCTGGCCTTTCTGCCCGCGGACTGGCGGCTGCCGGCGCGTGTGACGCCGGCCTATCTGGCCGCGCGTCCGCTGATTCTCAACGATGCGACCACCCGCCTGTCGCGGCTCACGACGGAATGGTTCGCGCTCGGTGGCCACCGCCCCGAGCCGCGCATCGAACTCAACTACAACGATGCGATCAAGAGTCTGGTCGCCGCGGGCTACGGCGCGACGCTGCTGCCGCACGAGGCGGGCGCCCCGTTGCCGGACGCACGCATCGTCATGCGGCCGCTGCGTCCGGCGTTGTGGCGCGAACTGGGCATCGCCCATCGGGCCGGCCCGGTCGAGCGGTCGACCCAGCACGTGCTCGACGCGTTATGGGCGCTCGGCGCACGCTAGAAAGCGGCCAGCGGTATTCCGGTTCGTCAGGCGTCAGGCGTCGGCACGTGGCCGTGGCCCGTCACAGCCGGTTGTCCCGCGCGAGCATCAGCACGCGCGCCCAGCGCTGCGCATCGCGCTTGTCCATCATCGGCAGCTTCCATTCGCCGCGTACGGCGTCGCACACACGCACGACCAGATGCCAGCGGCCATCGATCGGCGCGGCTTCGCAGCCGTCGAGCTGCGACAACGTATAGCGGCCGTCCGCGCCGTCATGCGACAGCCACAGCAGCCCCTGCGTCGCGGACACGCGCACCTCGCCCCACGCGCGATGCACGATGTGGGTCCAGCCTTGTTCCTTCGTGTTCGGTGCGATGTCACGGCGGCGCTTGATCCACCACGCGACCAGCGCGATCAGGATCGCGGCGGCGAGCACGGCGGCCGCGATCGCGACCGGCTGGCCGAACTGCGCGGCGATGACGTGAAACAGGTGAACCGCGCCCCATCCCAGGGCGATGAGCGCGAACAGCGCAATGAAAATCGGCATGTCGAATCGGAAAGGAGGACGGACCGGCGCAGGCAGCGCGCCGGTCCGTCGCACGCGGCATTACCGGCGGCGGTGAATGTCGTGCGTGACGAAGCCCGCGTCGTTGGTGGGCAGCGCGAGGCCGTCCTTGACCGCGAGCGTCTTGCGGATGTCGTCGAGCCCCGCGCTCCAGTGGTCGCGCATCGTCGACAGACCGAACTGATAGTCCTTGTAGTGGTGCTCGTACGCCTTCTGCTGATAGATCAGGTGCTGGATGTTGTACTTCTTCCCGCTCGACATCGCTTCAGCCTCGACGCACCACGGGTCGTTCTTGCGCTGCTCTTCCGGTACCTGCTCGAGCACGTGGCGCAGCACGTTGCGGTAGCGCTGTTCGCGCTGCAGCGTGTCGGTGACGAAGCGCGTGCGGCTCGAATACTGCACGTCCTTCGTGCGTTCCGCGACGTCGGCCATCGTGCGCGGCAGCGGCCCGCGTGCGCTCCACAGGTCGACCTGGAACGCGAGCGTGTCGCGCCGCGGACGCGCGCGCAGCACTTCCATCAGCGGCGTATTCGACACGACGCCGCCGTCCCAGTAATACTCGCCGTCGATCTCGACCGGCGGGAACGCGGGCGGCAGCGCGCCGGACGCCATGAAGTGCTCGGGCTCGAGGCGGATGCGCGAGTTGTCGAAGTACACGAAGTTGCCGGTGCCGACGTTGACCGCGCCGACCGATACGCGCGTCTCGCCCGAGTTGATCCGGTCGAAATCGCACAGCTTGAGCAGCGTCGCGCGCAACTGCGACGTGTCGTACCAGCTGATCTTTTCCGGATGATCGGACACGCCCGGCAGCGGCGGCGGGAAGCGCGGCACGAAGAAGCCCTGCTGGCCCTGCATCATCGCGCTCGCGGCCTGCGACGCGGTGAAGAACGTGCGGATCTGATCGATGCTGTTGAACAGCGCGAACTCGAACGCGGCTGGAATCGCGGGAAAGAACGCCGGCTGGCAGATCGTTTCCCAGAATTCGCGCAGCCGCTCGACGCGATGTTCGGGCGCATTGCCGGCGATCAGCGCGGTGTTGAGCGCGCCGATCGAGATGCCGGCGATCCAGTCGAGCGGAATGCCCGCTTCGTGCAGGCCCTCGAACACGCCGGCCTGATACGCGCCGAGCGCGCCGCCGCCCTGCAGGACGAGCGCGATCGTTTCGTAAGGCAGCGACCGCGCAGCGGCCGGCGCGCCGGCTTCGTGATGCAGGTCCGCCGCATCGACGGCCTGCTTTTCTGTACGCGCGTGCGGTTTCATCAGTTGCTCCGAGAAATCCCGCCGTGGACGGCGGAGACGGATGGCGTGCCGTCGCTCGACGGTACGCCATCGTGAGTCGTGAGAATGGACGTGATGCGGGAATCGCCTTCCGTCAGGGAGGCGAGGACGTTACTGCATGAACCAGCCGTGGCTGACGATGAACGACTGGCCCGTGAGCGCGGCGCTCGGGAACGCCGACAGGAACAGCACCGTCTGCGCGACGTCCTGCACCGTCGTGAACACGCCGTCGACCGTGTTGCCGAGCAT